>JAOUIH010000179.1 GCA_029884165.1 Gammaproteobacteria bacterium
GTACAGGACATCTATGCATGGTTCCCGCTGCGCTTTCTGCTGGGCACCGCCGGCGCGATCCTGTGGGCATCGAGCGAGGCGCTGATCAACGAACTCGTCGAGGACAAGTGGCGCGGCCGGATCATCGGCGTTTACGGGTCGGTCGGCGCCGCAGGGTTCGCGATCGGGCCGCTGGTCCTGATCATGACCGGCACCGGGGGCTTTTTGCCTTTCGGCGTGACGGCCGCGATCATCGCTATCGCGGGGCTGCCGCTGATCATGCTGGACAACGCGGCGCCGCACGACGATCGCGAGCACGCCGTGAGCCTGCGCCGGATCTTCCGGCTGGTCCCGCACGTGATGCTGTCGAATCTCACCTACGCCGCCGCGACCGAAGGCTTCCTCGCGTTCTTCCCGCTGTTCGGCATCAACATCGGGTTGAGCGAAGCGCGCAGCCTGTCTCTGTTGACGACTTTCGCGCTGGGCGGCGTCGTGCTGCAGCTGCCGCTCGGCTGGCTCGCCGACATCGTGCGGCGCGAGTCATTGCTGCTGGCCTGTGTGCTGCTGACGATACTGGGAAAACTGTGCCTGCCGACGCTGGTGCCGATGGACGTCGCGGGCCCTGCGTTCATGTTCGGCCTCGGCGGCGCCGAGGGCATGATCTACGCGCTCGGCGTCATGCTCCTCGGTCAGCAGTTCCGCGGCGCCGAGCTCGCCGCTGCGACGGTGCTGTTCACCGGCATGTGGGCAGGCGGGATGATAGCGGGCCCGGTCATCGTCGGCGCCGGCATGGACCTGCTCGGCGACACGTGGATGGCATACCTGATCGCCGCTCTCTACCTGTGTTACGTGCCGGTGCTGGTATTTCGTCGCAAGTGGGCCGCAATGACCGATTAGGGACGAATTGAAGTATCGGCGATGCGAATGCGTCGTAAGAATGCACCGAAAGAATTTTCAATTCGTAGTTGACATCGAAACAAAGGGGCGTATAGTCCGCCACCCCATGAAATACATATCGAACAATTTGTTTGCACGAGCGACCGTTCGTCGCGCGCATAACGGAGATTGCTTCGCGCAATTCCGGCGGCGCGGTTTTGCCCCGAGTGTCTTGCGCACTCCCGAGACGTTCGTGCACGACATGAGCCCCGCCCTGGCGGTGCCCATGAGATAGCCTTGCAGCGCACATTGCTGGAAGGCTCGGATTTACTGAACCTTCCGGCGGCGAACAAAGCCCTGGTCGGTTTTCTGATCAGGGCTTTTTTGTTGCCCCGATCATTGTTCTTTAACAATGCGGATTGTGTGAATTGCCGGGGCAGCATCTCGCGATGGCAGCGCTGACAGACCCCGCTGCGCGCCTTGGACTGGCGCCTGCCCCGGCTTCCGATGCTGATGTAGCTCAAACGGCAGAGCGGCTGCCTTGTAAGCAGCAGGTTATGAGGTCGAGACTCATCATCAGCTCCGAATCTGGGAGAGACATGCGCTGGCGAGACGCGCTGTCCGAAAAACAGTCGTCTGCGTAACGCTGCAGCCAAGACACATGTGCTCTCCAATCGTCATGGCACCGGTAGCTCAAGTGGCAGAGCGGCTGGCTGAAGACCAGCAGACGGTGGCTCGAAACCATCCCGGTGCGCCAGTGGCATGTAGTTCAACGGCAGAACACCCGCCTGTTACGCGGATAGATGTGGGTTCGAGTCCCACTGTGCCAGCCAAGCTCGCCCTCGATGGCAAAACGATCCTCAATGTCCGCTGCGAGATTACCTTCGGTGCCGTGGTCGAAAAAAAGTAGCGTATCGAAGTCCAACGAAGGCGATTAGTTGGCATCAGAGCCCGACCCAGACAGCGTCGTCCGTCGGCGAAAGAAATTGTCAGAAATTTAAGACGGGGGATTAGTTCAGTTGACAGAACGTCCGGCTTGCACCCGGAAGGTGCGCGGTTTGAATCCGCGATCCTCCACCAACTCCAGGCATTCGGGTTCCTGGTGACCCGCATGATTGAACACAGTGTGGTCACACCGCCGCAGATGCTGCGGATTTCAATCCCGGGGGCGTTAGCTCAACAGCGAGAGCGCTGGACTGTCGATCCAGGAGATGTGGGTTCGAGTCCCATACGCCCCGCCAATCTGCGATCCGGCGGGCTTTGGGCAGGCCGGGAGGCTCGGAACCTCGAAGTGCGAGTTCGACTCTCGCCCGGATTACCAGAGACCAGTAGCTCAGTTGGCAGAGCGCACGCCTGATACGCGTGAGGCCGAGTGTTCGATTCACTCCTGGTCGACCAAGTCCGCCGCAGATGCTGACAGCACCTGACGGCCGATCGCGGACTTAACTTTAGTGCCCAAGTTGGGTAGCTCGCGAAGAACATTCCTGGGTATAGCTCAGCCTGATCAGAGCGCCCGGTTTGGAACCGGGAGGCCGTTGGTTCGAATCCAGCTGCCCAGACCAATTCACGGGGACGCGCATAGCTGGCGTGCTTACCGGTCTTGAAGACCGTGATGGCCCCTCGGGCTGTGAGAGTTCGACCCTCTCCGTCCCCTCCAACCGATGGTGAGCATAGCTTAAAAGCAAAGCCCCACGCCGTGACCGTGGTCGATACCGGTTCAAGTCCGGTTGTTCACCTCGATTCCGCCTGGGTAGCCAATCAGCTCCCGGATGTCCGGTGCGGAATTAGCTTCAGTACGATCACAACATGGATGGCAACAGGTGTTATTTTTTGCGGACATAGTTCAACAGCAAGAATCCGGCGTTGCCAGCGCCGGGATGCGGGTTGGAGCCCCGCTGTCCGCACCACGGTAAGGGACAGGCGTCGCCAGCGGTTTCATACGCCGCCATGCGCCGGTTCGAGTCCGGCCCTTACTTCCAGCGAATCGATAGCTCAAGCGGCAGAGCACCCGGCTCTTACCCGGGAGGTTGCGAGGTCGGTACTCGCTCGATTCACCAGTTCGATACCCCGGTAGCTCAGTGGCCAGAGCGCCGCCCTTACAAGGCGGGCGTCGGCGGTTCGACTCCGCCCCGGGTGACCACATTTGGCGGCAAGTCCGTCATCCCGAGGTCTGACGTGCAGCACACTCTGCGGTCCGGGTTCACTGAATTCCCGGCCGGCGCGCCGACGCTAACCATTGCAACGCGTGTACCGAGGTGCTTCGCGCAGTTCCACCAGAAGCGAAATTAGCTCAGTGGGTAGAGCATACGACATGACTCGTAGTGTCGCCGGTTCGACTCCGGTATTTCGACGCACAGGCCTGCAAAGCCTCAAAACGGTAAGACCGGAAGGTCTGCGGTTCGACTCCGCATTATGGGCGCAAGCCCACCCCGCGGCTGCCTCCGGCGGGCATTGCGATGGTGAAGTCCGCTTCGTCACAGCACCGCTCGCAGCAGCCCGCGCGCCGGTCGACGGACCGCGCGACGCATCCGTGTCCCGATCCAGTCGCCTCCCGAGCGCCGGCAGTCCTGTCGGCGATTCCGGAGGCGGCCGCATCCGGTCACCGGTCGCCGCGCACCGCCCTCCCGTGCACGGACTGTGGATGCAGCCGCAACTTTTCCCGCGGCGACGCGCCGGCGTCGCCGTTTATTTGCCCCAACCTATTCCAAAGGAGGTGATCCCATGACGCACGGCGACAGCCGGCACACCGGTATCGACAGCTGGGTCCGTGCGCACAACGACAAGGCAACTGCCCTCGCTCGTGCCCGCACGGAACCGGCGAAGAGCCACGCAAGCATTCTTATCAACCCCAACGAAGGAGGACGCATCATGTTTTACGCGAAGTTCATCGTGCGTCAGCACGAGCGTGCACTCCTGTTCCGTGACGGCGACTTCGTCAAGTTCCTCGAGCCTGGCGTCTACCGTTACGTGACGGTGCTGCACAAGTACACCGTCGAGCGCTTCGACATCACGGTGCCGGTCTTCGGTCACCGCCTGCAGGACTTCCTGATCGAGAAGTACCGCGCAGACGTCGAGCGTCACTTCGACATCGTAACGACCAACCCGAACGAGATCGCCGTCATCTACCACGACGAGCGCGTGACGCTCATCATGGCACCGGCGACGCGCCACCTGTTCGCCAAGGGGGTGCGCAAGATCCGCGTCGAGCGTTACGAGATCGTCGATAACTTCGACGTCGATCAGCGCCTGGCGAAGCGCATGCTGGCCGGTACCGACCCGCTGCTGAAGGCTGTCGCCGACAAGGCGATCTACGCACGCGTCGTGCCGGACGGCCATGTCGGCCTGCTGTACGTCGACGGCGAGCTGAAGCGCTCGCTGGCGCCGGGCTTCCACGCGTTCTTCGCGGTGGAGCGCGGCGTGTCGATCGATCTGTTCGACACGCGCGTACAGACGCTGGAGGTTACGGGCCAGGAGATCCTGACCAAGGACAAGGTTGCCCTGCGCATCAACCTGACCGCAACCTACCAGCTGGCCGACGTCGAAAAGGCGGTGCGCGCTGCAAAGGATCCGCTGGACCACCTGTACAAGGAGGCACAGTTCGGCCTGCGTGGCGCCGTGGGTACCCGTACTCTCGATGCGCTGCTCGAGGACAAGTCGGTGATCGACAAGTCGGTTGCCGAGCACCTCGGCGCGCACTTCGACGAGATCGGTATCGCGATCAAGTCCGTTGGCGTCAAGGACATCATCCTGCCTGGTGATATGAAGGACCTGCTGGGCAAGGTGGTGGAGGCCGAGAAGGCTGCCCAGGCCAACGTGATTCGCCGCCGCGAGGAGACCAACGCAACGCGTTCGCTGCTCAACACCGCGAAGGTGATGGAGACGAACGCGGTCGCGCTGCGTCTCAAGGAGCTGGAGACGCTGGAGAAGATCACGGAGAAGATCGGCAACATCTCCGTTTACGGCGGTCTCGACTCCGTGCTGAACGATCTGGTTCGCATGAAGCAGTGAGTTCGGCAGAAACCGCGGGGCCCGGCAACGGGCCCCGCATCCTACGGCTGTAGCTCAAAGGCGAGAGCCCGACCCCGCGAAGGTCGAGGATGCAGGTTCAACTCCTGCCGGCCGTACCCGTTTGCTGAGCGCTCGTCCAACGCAGGACGCGAGGCACTGACCCTCGAGATCGTCGTTCGACCCTACGGCGCTCGACCCGCCATGGCCGCCTGAAGGGAATTCGGCATACCTGTCCGGCTCAGACCCGGACGAGTCCCGGTTCGAGTCCGGGGGCGGCTACCACTCTAATCACACGATCCGCAGCCCGGGCGTCGCGTGTCCGACAGCAGCTACTGCTGCTTGTACACTATGCCGCCCTTCATGACGAAGTCGATGTCCTCGAGCTCACTGATATCCTCGAGGGGATTGCCGTCGACGGCGACGATGTCGGCGTAATAGCCCGGCGCGA
>JAOUIH010000180.1 GCA_029884165.1 Gammaproteobacteria bacterium
CCCGGTGGTCGGCAGGCATGGTGATTGCCGGGAGGAGGACACGGCCGCCATTGTACGCGCTCGCGGGGCGGCCACGGATGCTGCTGGCGAGCGATGCATCGCCTCTGCCAAACTACGGCGGGGCAAAGGCGAGGGGAAGGGCGGTGGCTGAAGGACAACTCCTGCGCGTCGTACGGAGCCGCGAGGTACTGGCGATTGCTTTCGGCGCAATGATCGGCTGGAGCTGGGTCGCGCTGAGCGGCGTCTGGATCGATTCCGCGGGCAGTGTCGGTGCCATGCTCGCATTCGCTGCGGGTGCGGTCGCGGTGGTGTTCGTCGGTCTGACCTACGCGGAACTCGCATCGGCGATGCCGCAGGCTGGCGGCGAACATGTTTACTCGCTGCGGGCGCTGGGGCGGGGCGGCGCCTTCATTTGCACCTGGGCGATACTCCTGGGCTACGTGTCGGTCGTCGCCTTCGAAGCGGTCGCGCTGCCGACGGTGCTCGATTACCTGTTGCCCGGATTCAGCCGGGGCTACCTGTGGACCGTCGCCGGCTGGGACGTACACCTGACCTGGGTGCTCGTCGGCGTTGTGGCGGCCTTCGTCATTACGACGATCAATGTGCTCGGTATTCACCACGCGGCAAAGCTGCAGGTCATCGTGACGGTGCTGATCCTGCTCGCCGGGCTGACGCTGATCGGTGGGGCCGGAGTGGCGGGGGCGACGGCCAACATGCAGCCGCTATTCGATAACGGCGTGCAGGGTTTCCTCGCCGTGCTGGTCATGGTCCCGTTCATGTTCGTCGGCTTCGACGTGATCCCCCAGTCGGCCGAGGAAATCGACCTCCCGTACGCCGACATCGGGCGGCTGATGATGCTGTCCATCGCGATGGCGGTGTGCTGGTACATCCTGATCATCGCCGCCGTGTCGACCGGGCTCGACCAGGCCGCAATGGATTCGTCGAGCCTGCCGACCGCCGATGCGGCGGCCGCGCTACTCGGCGGGAGCTGGGGCGGCAAGCTGCTGGTGCTGGGCGGCATCGGCGGCATCCTGACCAGCTGGAACGCGTTCCTGATCGGCGGCAGCCGCGCGCTCTACGCGCTGGCCCGCGCCGGCCAGGTGCCGGCGGTACTGGGCCGGCTGCATCCGCGCTACAACACCCCCCACAACGCGATCCTGCTGATAGGGGCGCTGTCCATCGTCGCGCCCCTGTTCGGCCGGCCTGCGCTGGTCTGGCTCGTCGACGCCGGCGGGCCCGGGATCGTCCTGGCCTACGTGATGGTCGCCTGGTCTTTCCTGGTACTCCGGCGCCGCGAGCCTGACATGCCCCGGCCCTACCGGGTCCCGCGGGGCCGGCTGGTCGGCATCCTGGCGGCGGTCCTCGCGATGGCCATCCTGGTCCTGTACCTGCCCGGCAGCCCGGCCGCCCTGGCCTGGCCCTACGAATGGGCCATTGTCGGAGCCTGGATCGCGCTGGGCGCCCTGCTGTACCGGCTGGCGCCCGGCGAGTCCGGGGGCCGCGAGAACCGGGGCCGGGCCAGCGACGCAGGTCCTTGAATAGCGGCGCGCGTGCAACTATATCTGGGGCTCGCGGTCAGAACGGGTTCCCGCGGCTGCCCGTGTTCGCCCACGACGGAGATGGTCGGGCGGCGTCGACAAACGTAGAATCCGCGGGCGTCAGCTGGGCGGCCGCAGGCCGGCATGGGAAATCAGGCATTTGAATAATCCGGACACTTCAGCCAGCGTACCGCCGCCCGCCCGGGCCGGGCGCCTCGCAAGGCTTTGTTCCGTAACGGCAATGGCCGCCGTGACGATGTCCTGTGCGACGCCGTACGTCGAACAGCTGGCACAGGTGTCCGCGAATGCAGCGACCTATCACATCCCGACCGAGCTGAGCGTCGACACCTGCCGCGAGTCACTGCAGAGCCCCGGTCGCGCATCCGGCGCAGAGCTCGATACGAGCAGGATTCGTCTCGTCAACTGGAACATCAGGAAAGGCAGCATGCCGAGCTGGCAGGTCGACTACGGCGTGCTGTCGAACGGCAGCGACCTGGTACTGATCCAGGAAGCGGCGCTGCGCATCGACACGATCAACGACATGCCCACGGTGCCCTACTGGTCCTTCGCGCCGGGTTACCGCACGCAGGGCGAGGTGACCGGCGTGCTCACGCTGTCGAATATCGAACCTCTGACCCAGTGCAGTTTCGTTGCGATGGAACCCCTGCTCAGGACGCCGAAAGCGACGAGCATCACGCAGTACGGGCTGAAGGACTCCGACCAGACGCTCGTTGTCGTCAATGTGCACGCCGTTAACTTTTCGCTCGGCACGGGAGCCTACGAGGACCAGTTCTCGCAGATCGGCCGCGCCCTCGCGGAGCATACGGGTCCGATCGTGCTGTCCGGTGACTTCAATACCTGGCGCGGACGGCGCATGCAGATAGTCGAAGAGCTCGCGGCCAGCCTGAACCTCCGGCCGCTGCAGTTCGCCGAGGACCATCGCGTAAAAGTGCTCGGCAAGATCCTGGATCACATCTACGTGCGGGGCCTGAATGCGGTGAGCACCGAGACGCGGGCCGTCGAATCATCGGACCACAACCCGATGTCGGTCGAACTGAGCATGTAATTCCGCGGGGAGGATCTGCGGCGTGAAAAAAATTCCCGAATACCTCGCCTGCCTGGCGGGCATGATATGGCTGGCGTCCTGCACGACGGTCACGTACGAGAGTTACCGGCCGGTCCAGAACCGCAATGTCGACATCGCCTACGTGGCCGACAGCGCCGATTTCGGTCGCTACCGCAAGCTCCAGGTGGAGGAGATGGGCATCTTCTACCCGAGCCATGCGCCGGCCAGCGAAGACGACCTCGCCGGGGTTCGCGCAGCCTTTCAACAGGCTTTTCGCAGCAAGCTCGAAGGCTACGAGATCGTGACCGGGCCCGGGCCGGACGTGCTCAAGGTCAGGGGCTCGCTGGTGGACATGCGGCACACCGCCGCCGACCGCCTGCCGAACCTGAGCGATGACCTCAATGCGATACTCGAGGCGGGCAAGCTGACCTTCCTCATCGAGATGCGGGATTCGCAGAGCGACAACCTGCTGCTCCGGGCGGCCGATACGCAAAAGTCGCCGAAGATCGACATGCCCGAGGACGTTTCGACGCCGACGGACGACGTCGTCGCGGCGGCGGACTACTGGGCGCAGCTATTCCGCAATTTCCTGGACCAGAACCTGAGCTCGGCCGCGCCGCGCTAAGCGCATGCTCTAATTGGCGAGACTGATGACGATGTCTTCTTCGATCAGAATCCTCACGGCTATTGCAGCGTTGCTGGCAATTACCGGCTGCGCAGTGAACCCGGTGACCGGCAAGGCCGAAATCACGCTGGTCAGCGAGGCAACGGAGATCCAGCTGGGGCAGCAGAACTACCTGCCGATGCAACAGGCCCAGGGCGGAGAGTTCGACATCGATCCGGAACTGACCGCCTACGTGCAGGGCATCGGGAAGAGGCTGGCGGCTGTGGCGGACCGGCCGTTGCCCTACGAGTTCGTCGTCCTGAATAACTCGGTGCCGAATGCCTGGGCTCTGCCGGGCGGCAAGATCGCGGTAAACCGGGGGCTCCTGACCGAGCTGGAGTCCGAGGCGGAACTCGCGGCGGTAATCGGCCACGAGATCGTGCACGCCGCGGCGCGCCACTCGGCGCGCCAGATGGAGCGCAGCGCATTCCTGCAGGGAATCGTCGCGGCCACTGCTGTCGTGACGAACGATGCCGGGTACGGCAAGTTCCTGCTCGGCAGCGCGGCGGTGGGCGCGCAGCTGCTGACGCAGGCCTACGGGCGGGACGCCGAGCGCGAAGCGGACCTGTATGGCATGCGCTACATGTCGCGCGCCGGCTACGACCCGCAGGGTGCGGTGTCGCTGCAGGAGAAGTTCGTTCGGCTGAGCGAAGGCCATGAAACCGACTGGCTGTCGGGCCTGTTTGCGAGCCACCCACCGTCGCAGGAGCGCGTAAATGCCAATCGCCGGACGGCGGCGACGCTGCCGGCCGGCGGCGCGTCTGGCGACGCCGAGTACCAGCGCGCACTGGCGAAGACACGGGCCGCGATGCCCGCCTACGAGGCATACGACGAAGGACGCGAGGCGCTGGCGGCCAAGGATACGGCCAGGGCAACGGCGCAGGCCGAAAAGGCGATCGGGCTGTTCCCGGCGGAAGCCAATTTTTACGCCTTGCGAGGCGATGCCCGCTTGCTCGACAAGGACTACGAGCGCGCGATTACGAACTATGACAGCGCGCTCAAGCGTCGGGACGAGTTCTTCTATTACTACCTGCAGCGCGGTATCGCAGGCGAAAAGCTCGGCCGCGACGATGCGGCGCGATCCGACCTCGAAAAGAGCCTGGCGTTACTGCCGACGGCACCTGCGCATTACGTTCTCGGCGATATCGCACGCAAGCGCGGCGACAAGGCGGCGGCCATCGAGCACTATCGAACCGTCGCTGGCGGCCAGGGCGAAATTGCGACCGAGGCGCGCGCATCGCTCGCGCGGCTGGACCTTCCCGACCATCCGCAGGATTACCTGCTGACGGGCTGCGACGCCGACGCGAGCGGCAAGCTCGTCGTGCTCGTCAAGAACGACACACCCGTGCGCGTCGCCGAAGTCGTTCTGCGTATCGCATACGTCGATAGCGCCGGCTCGCCGCGGCAGTTGCAGCGTGCGATTCCGGGCCAGTTCGAGCCGGGACAGGTCCGGGGCGTAGAGACGGGGCTGGGACCATGGAGCCGGGGTGCCGACTGCCCGGCGACGATCGTGTCCGCCCGGACGCTGGACTGACGTGGCACGGGCCCGGGCAATGGACCGGATGGATACTGTGCGGCGCCTCCTCGGTGTAATGGTCCTGGCGGGCTCCATGCTCGTGGCGCAGGCTGCGCCCGGCGACGAGGCAACAATGAATGCCGAGATTGATCACCTGCTGGCGGCCGTTGCGGGGAGCGATTGCGTGTTCATCCGTAACGGCGACGAGCATGCCGCCGCGGCTGCGCGGGACCACCTCGAGATGAAACGCAAGCGTGGTCGCCGGTATTACGACAGCACCGAGGAATTCATCGAGCGCATCGCGAGCCGCAGTTCCTGGAGCGGCAAGGACTACAGGATCCGCTGTGGTTCAGGGCCGGAACAGCCGGCGCAGGACTGGTTTACGCATGTCCTGCAGGAGTATCGCGCTGCCGCTCCGCAGTAGTGCCTGCCGCGCCGGCCCGCGTGCAT
>JAOUIH010000009.1 GCA_029884165.1 Gammaproteobacteria bacterium
GCCGAGCAGATCTCGGATGCCGTCCTCGATGCCATCATTGCACAGGACCGCAAAGCCCGCGTGGCCTGCGAAACGCTGGTCAAGACCGGCATGGTCCTCGTCGCCGGCGAAGTGACGACCGAGGCCTGGGTCGACATCGAGCAAATCGCGCGCGAAACCGTCATCGGCATCGGCTATACCGATTCCTCGATGGGCTTCGACGGCGCATCCTGCGCCGTCCTCAACGCGCTCGGCAAGCAGTCGCCAGACATAGCCCAGGGCGTCGACCGGTCGAAACCAGAGGAACAGGGCGCCGGGGACCAGGGCCTGATGTTCGGCTACGCAACCAACGAGACTGACGTCCTGATGCCGGCGCCGATCACCTACGCGCACCTGCTGGTGCGGCGCCAGGCCGAGGTTCGCAAGAACGGCACCTTGCCGTGGCTGCGCCCCGACGCCAAGAGCCAGGTCACGTTCGTCTACGTCGACGAAAAACCGGTGGCCATCGACGCCGTCGTGCTGTCCACGCAGCACCACGCCGACGTGTCCAACAAGGACATCCAGGAAGGCGTGATGGAGGAAATCATCAAACCGGTCCTGCCAGGACAGATGATCGGCAAGAGCACGCGTTTCCACATCAATCCGACCGGCCGCTTCGAAATCGGCGGGCCGATGGGTGACTGCGGCCTGACGGGTCGCAAGATCATCGTCGACACCTACGGCGGCTCCGCCCGCCATGGCGGCGGCGCATTCTCCGGCAAGGACCCGTCGAAGGTCGACCGGTCAGCGGCTTACGCCTGCCGCTACGTCGCAAAGAACATTGTCGCCGCCGGGCTGGCCGACCGCTGCGAGATCCAGGTCTCTTACGCCATAGGCGTTGCCGAGCCGACCTCGATCAGCGTCCGGACCTTCGGTACCGGCAAGATCAGCGAGGACCGGCTCACGACCCTGGTCCGGGAGCACTTCGACCTCAGGCCCTACGGCATCCTGCGCATGCTGGACCTTATCCGCCCGATCTATCGCCCGACGGCTGCCTACGGGCATTTCGGCAGGGAGGATCTCGAGCTGAGCTGGGAACGCACCGACAAGGCCGAGGCACTGCGCGGCGCAGCGGCGGCGTGACGCAATCGTTATCGAATTCAAGGAGAAATGCATGAGCAACCAGGCTGTTGCCATCAAGAACAAGGACTTCAAGGTCGCCGACTTGTCGCTGGCCGATTGGGGCCGCAAAGAGATCGCCATCGCCGAGACGGAGATGCCGGGCCTGATGGCCATTCGCCGGGAGTACGCTGCCCGGAAACCGTTGCACGGCGCCAGGATTGCCGGCTGCCTGCACATGACGATCCAGACGGCCGTGCTGATCGAAACGCTGGCCGAGCTAGGCGCCGAGATCCGCTGGTCGTCCTGCAACATCTTCTCGACGCAGGACCACGCCGCTGCTGCAATCGCCGCGTCGGGCGTCCCGGTGTTTGCGTGGAAAGGTGAAACAGAGGAAGAGTACTGGTGGTGCGTCGAACAGACGATCAACGGTCCTGATGGTTGGCGCCCGAACATGCTGCTCGATGATGGCGGCGACCTGACCCAGGTGATGCACGAGAAATATCCCGAGCTCATGAAAGACGTACGCGGTCTGTCGGAGGAAACGACGACCGGCGTCAAACGCCTTTACGACATGCAGAAGGAGGGCTCCCTGCTGTGCCCGGCCTTCAACGTGAACGACTCCGTAACGAAGTCGAAGTTCGACAATTTGTACGGTTGCCGCGAGTCGCTCGTCGACGGCATAAAGCGAGCCACTGACGTCATGATCGCCGGCAAGATAGCCATCGTCTGTGGCTATGGCGATGTCGGCAAGGGTTCTGCACAGTCGCTCCGCGGCCTCGGCGCCACCGTCTGGATCACCGAGATCGACCCGATCTGCGCGCTGCAGGCGGCGATGGAAGGTTATCGTGTCGTGGACCTGGACGAAGCCTGTCACCTGGCCGACATCATCGTGACGGCCACCGGCAATTACCACGTCGTCACCGGCAAGCAGCTCGAGCGCCTGAAGAACCAGGCGATCGTCTGCAACATCGGCCATTTCGACAACGAGATCGACGTCGCTTACCTGCGCAAGCTCGAGTGGGAAAACATCAAGCCCCAGGTCGATCACGTGATTTTCCCGGACGGCAAGCGAATCATCCTGCTGGCTGAGGGGAGACTGATCAATCTCGGCTGCGCGACCGGCCACCCAAGCTTCGTCATGTCGAATTCGTTTTCCAACCAGGTCCTGGCACAGATGGAGCTCTGGCAGAACGGGGCCAGCTACAAGAACGCGGTCTACGTGCTGCCCAAGCACCTCGACGAGAAGGTGGCGCGCCTCCATCTCGAAAAGATCGGCGCCAAGCTGACGAAGCTCCGACCCGACCAGGCCAAATACATCGGCGTGTCGGCCGAGGGCCCGTTCAAGTCCGATCATTATCGATACTAAAGGCAGGATCGCGGCGGGGTCCTGAGGCCCCGCCGCGACCTCATCCGGGCAGCCCGGATTGGCCACCATCGCTCGAGCGGCTATCATTGGCCGAACGCCCAGAGCCACAAGCCAGCGGGACGGGACGCCATTCAATCTCAGCCGGAATCCATTCGGATCCTGCACATAACGGATCCGCACCTGTTTGCAGACGCAGGCGGCAGTTTGCGCGGTACCGTTACCTACGATTCGTTTCGCTCCGTTCTGGACGATATCCGGCGATCTGGCTGGGCAGCCGACCTCGTCGCACTGACCGGCGACCTGATCCAGGACGATACTCGTGAAGCGTACCAACACTTTCCGGGCATGCTGGCGCCGCTCGAACTTCCCGTACTGTGCGTGCCGGGGAATCACGATATTCGCCGAATGATGCGCGAAGAACTTGCGGTCGAACCGTTCCTGTATTGCCAGACGCTGGCATTGGGCAACTGGCAGATCATTGGCATCGACAGCTGCATCGACGGTACTGCAGCCGGCCGAGTCGGGCGCGAGGAGATGGCTAGGCTAGAGGCCATGGCATATGCGAGCGGCTCCGGGCACGTTCTCGTGTGCATACATCATCCACCGCTGCCCGTCGGCAGCCGTTGGCTGGACTCCGTCGGGATGCAGAACGGGCCGGAATTTCTCGACTATCTCACGCGAATCCCGAGCGTAAGGGGGGTGCTTTTCGGTCATGTTCACCAGCCACTCGACGTCCGGTACCGCTCCCTGCACATCATCGGCACGCCGTCGACCTGCAGGCAGTTTACGATCGGTAGCGACGATTTTGCCGTCGACGATAATCCGCCAGCCTATCGACGCGTCGAACTCCACGCGAACGGCGAGATCACCTCGGAACTGATCTGGCTGGACGAAAGCAGGAAGGTATGATCTCCATGACCAGTCGATTCCTGTTCGTCGCTCTCCTCATGCTCAGCGCGCAGGTCCGCGCAGACGACCACCCGCTTACGCTCTGGCTGGTCGAGGGCGCAGCCAACCGGGTTTACCTGCTCGGGTCAGTACATCTCCTGAGGCAAAGCGATTACCCGCTTCCTTCCCGAATCGACGCAGCCTACGAAGATGCGGACAAGCTGGTAATGGAACTCGACATGGACGATCTCGATCCAGTCGCGACCCAGTCTCTTGTCAGCAGCCTGGGCATGCTTCCCGAGGGCAGTTCGCTGGCCGACCTCGTCGGTTCGGAGGTCTATTCGCAGGCCCAGGAACTTGCGGCAGGTCTGGATCTGCCACTGCACCTGCTGTCATCGGTGGAACCGTGGCTGGCAGCGATAACCATCGAACAGCTGGCCCTGACGCGCATAGGCTTCAATCCCGCATTCGGGGTCGAGAGCCACCTGGCAGGCAAAGCCGGGAGCGACGGCAAGGATATACTCGGGCTCGAACGTATCGAAGAGCAGCTTTCGTTTCTCGACACGCTATCGCTCGATGCGCAACGCGCACTGCTGTTGCAGACGCTGGTCGACAGCGCCGAGCTCGAATCCACGATGGACGAACTGATCGACGCGTGGCGTAACGGCCGCATCGACGAACTCGAAGACGCGATGCTCAACGACATGCTCGAATTTCCCGAGCTGTACCAGGCCCTGGTGGTATCTCGCAACCGGGCCTGGACGGAAAGGATCGAAGCGCTGCTGGGAGAAAGAACAGATTACCTGGTCGTGGTGGGCGCGCTGCACCTGATCGGTGACGACGGCCTGCCGGCCCTGCTGCAGCGGCGCGGATTCGCACCTGTGCAGTTGCACAACGAGTAGCGGCCGCCCGCCAGCCGCCGGTCGCTTCCAGCAGCCTGTCTTTCGACGGCGTGTCAGATATCGACGACTTCGAAATCCTCTTTCCCGGCACCGCAGTCCGGACAGCGCCACGACAGCGGGATATCTTCCCACCGGGTTCCTGGCGGAATATCGGACTCGGGATCTCCGGTTTCCTCGTTGTAGACGTAGCCACAGATGAGGCACATATAAGCTTTCATGCGACGACGATGAGCCGTCAGGCAAGGCCTGTCAATTCCCCGGCCCGCCTTGTGTTACGGAGTTTCGCGCCCGGCCGGTCTTCGGTAGCATTCCCGTTCCCAACAGGAGAGTCAGCGTGAGTCTTTTTCAGGAAGCAAGACAGGTCATTGCCGGCGGGGTCAATTCCCCGGTCAGGGCCTTCGCAGGCGTCGGCGGCGAACCGGTTTTCTTCAGGAGCGCGAATGGCGCATGGCTCGAGGCCGAGGACGGACGGCGGCTGATCGACTACGTCGGCTCCTGGGGCCCCATGATACTCGGGCACGGACATCCGGCGGTCGTCGAAGCGGTGCTGGAAACCGCCAGGCGCGGACTCAGCTTCGGTGCCCCCTGCGTGCTGGAGACGCGCCTCGCCGAAAAGATCCGCGAGTTCGTGCCATCGATAGAGCGCGTGCGCATGGTCAGTTCCGGCACGGAAGCCACCATGAGCGCGATCAGGCTCGCCCGGGGCCATACCGGGCGCGACAAGATCATCAAGTTCGAGGGCTGCTACCACGGGCACTCGGACTCGCTGCTGATCAAGGCGGGATCCGGCGCGCTGACGCTGGGCGTACCGAGTTCGCCCGGCGTGCCCGCGTCGCTCGCCGAGCACACGATCACCCTGCCGTACAATGACATTGAAGCGGTAGGCCGCGCGTTTGCGGCGCACGGCGAACAGATCGCCTGCATCATCGTGGAACCGATAGCGGGCAACATGAACATGGTGCCGCCGGTAGGCGGATTTCTCGAGTGCCTGCGCGACCATTGCAGCCAGGCGGGCGCCATCCTGATATTCGACGAGGTGATGACCGGCTTCCGGGTCGCCAGGGGCGGGGTCCAGGCGCTGTGCGGCATCCGGCCAGATCTCACCACGCTCGGCAAAATCGTGGGCGGCGGACTGCCCGCCGCGGCTTTTGGCGGTCGCGCCGACATCATGGCCTCGATAGCTCCGGAAGGCCCCGTTTACCAGGCAGGAACGCTATCCGGCAACCCGCTGGCGATGGCGGCCGGGCTCGCGACTCTGACGGAACTGGAGGCTGCCGGGTTCTACGAACAGATCGAGGAAAAAACAGCCCGGCTCGCCACCGGCCTTGTCCGGGCCGCCGACAGGCACGGTTTTCCGCTGCAGTCCGAGTACCGGGGCGGCATGTTCGGGTTCGTCTTTTCGGCCGCAGGCCCGATTCGCAGCTATTCGCAGGTGGCGGCTGCCGACGTGGGTCTCTTCCGGCGGTTCTTTCATGCGATGCTTCGACGGGGCGTCTACCTAGCGCCATCCGCATTCGAGGCGGGATTCGTGTCGTCCGCGCACGGCGTCAGCGAGATCGACCAAACGCTGGAGGCTGCAGCCGATTCTTTCGCCGAACTGCGGGGCTGACCGGTTCAGCCCTGCAGCTCTGTCGCGCGAACGTCCTTCAGCGCGCCACGAAGCATGCGCAGGCGCTGTATAGGGTCCTGCAGTTCGAGGCAAGCCTGTTTCTGGTGGTTCTCGATCGGCAGAACCTCGGCAAACCGGAATCCTACCCAGGTCGCGTCGTCGTAGCGCCGCTCGAGCCTCTGGTACAGCAACCCCAGGTCCTCGAGGACACGCTGCAGAATGGCGACGAGCGGCCTGAATTCGTCGGGCAGGGGCGTCGCCGGTTCGTCCGGCAGTATTTCGATCTCGCCGACGTAGAGGCCATCGCCCCGGGTGCCTACGTCAAGCAGGCGAAACCTCTGTTCGCCGGCGGCAGTCACTCCAAGCAGGCCGTCGCTCCCCTGGTACCAGTCGACGATCCGCGCCAGCGTACCCGTTGCGTGAGTTTGAGCGGCCCCCGTTTCGTCCCCTTCCCGAATCAGCAGCACGCCGAAAGGCGTGTCGGACTTCAGGCACTCGCTGATCATGTCCAGGTAGCGCGCCTCGAAAATCCGCAGCGGCAGCGGACCACCCGGAAACAGCACGGTGCGAAGCGGAAACAGGGGTACTTTCAAAACTATCTCGAAGGACTCGTTGCAGAGCGATTGCCCGTCCGTCGCAGCGACGGCCGGGAACGGGGCTGGCACAAGTAATTATAGGTCGCCCGCGGCAACTTCGCCCGATCAGGCGGGGCCGGATTGCCTTCTCTGCAGCTCGAGAGTCAGTTTTTGCCTGCAGGCGCCGAAACCGCCATTGCTCATGAAGACCACCTGGTCACCCGCACGCAGTTCGTCAGCGAGAATTTCGACCAAGCGGTCATAGTCGTCGATGAGCCTCAGCCGGTCGGCGAGACCTCGAAGCGCCGCGTCGAACGAGGCATCGAAGTCCGCTGGCCGGTACACCGCGACGAGGTCTGCGCCGCCCAGTGCCGGCGCGAGCTGCTCGTTATGCACACCCATTTTCATCGTATTCGATCGAGGCTCCAGGGCAACGACAACGCGCCGGCCCGGGTGTTGCCTGCGAATCGCTTCCAGGCTGCGCCGTATGGCCGTCGGATGGTGAGCGAAGTCGTCGTAGATCGCGATATCGCCTACGGTCGCAGTGCGTTCCATGCGACGCTTGACACCCTCGAATCGCGCCAGCGAATCGACAGCGCGGCTCACCGACACACCGGCCGACTGTGCGGCGGCGACCGCGGCCAGGGCATTCTCCAGGTTGTGGCCTCCGCTGACCTTCCAGCCCGTATCCGCAGGCGCGCCGTCCCTGCGCCACATCCGGATCCGCCGCTCGCCCGGGTCCGCGAACTCCGCCGTCCAGTCGAAGTCTCCCTTCAGGCCGAAGTTCTCGACGGGTGTCCAGCAGCCCATCGCCAGGGCCCGCGCCAGGTTCGCGTCCCGGCCGTTGACCAGGACCCGCCCTTCACCCGGCACGATCCGCAAGAGCTGATGTACCTGCCACAGGATGGCGTCGACGTCCTTGTAAATGTCGGCGTGGTCGAATTCCAGGTTGTTCAGGATGACGGTGCGCGGCCCGTAATGCACGAACTTGGCGCGCTTGTCGAAAAACGCCGTGTCGTACTCATCGGCTTCGACGACGAAGAACCTCGAATCGCCGAGGCGGGCGGAGAAATCGAAATTGGCCGGCGACCCGCCGATCAGGAAGCCGGGCTTCATGCCGGCATCCTCGAGTATCCAGGCCAGCATGCTGGACGTCGTCGTCTTGCCGTGCGTGCCGGCCACCGCAAACACGTGCCTCCCTTGCAAAACGTGTTCTGCCAGCCACTGGGGCCCGGACCGGTACGGCAACCCCCTGTTCAGCACGGCCTCGACCACGGGATTACCCCTGCTCATCGCATTGCCGATGACGACACAGTCCGGGGCGGGGTCCAGCTGGGAGACGTCCCATCCCTCGATAAGTTCGACCTCGAGTCGCTTGAGCTGGTTGCTCATCGGCGGGTAGACATTGGCATCGCTACCCGTAACGCGGTACCCGGCAGCCTTGGCCAGGGCCGCTATGCCACCCATGAACGTGCCGCAAATTCCCAGAATATGTATGTGCATGCCGTATGCGCGCCGTCAGACTCGGCCCGAAAACGCGGATTGGAATCCGAGCTGTAAAATAAAGGCTGCCATCGCGATCGTAATGCCGACGAACCAGTGCTGCTGTATCGTGCGGGCGATGATATGCCCTTCCACCGGCACCGACCAGAAGATGATCAGCGTGGCCACCAGGCCGGCGAACTCCTTACCGAGCAGGGGCTCGACAAGCACGTACCCGGCCACGAACAGCAGCGTGATTATCGCCCCGCAGGCGATGATCGCTGTCACAGCCTGCAGCATTCTCCCGCCATACCCGGAAACGTAGACGACGGCGGCATAGAAGCAGATTCCCAGCCCGTACCCGGTGAATGTCGTGACGGGGTTTTGTCCGTCGACACCTTCGACCAGCGCCATCGCGGCATAAGACGAGACCGCGAGCAGCACGACCGCGAACATCAGCACGATCCACGAAGCCGGCACGGCGTCGGGCCCCTTTCGCAACGCTATGATGTCCACGTAGGTCTTGAGCAGCGTTAGCACGCGTTCCCTGCCTCCTATCTCACCAGTTGGCAATGATCGCATGATAGTCTTCGTAACCGAAGAGAGAGCCCGTGCAATCATGTTGCGAACCCGACTCGTAAACCCTGCTGCAGACGACGAACTTGTCGAGATGCTTGCGTCCGGCGGCCGCATCGGCCTGGACACGGAATTCATGCGTGAGAGCACTTTTTACGCCCAGCTTTGCCTCGTCCAGATCGCGACGCCGCAGTCGATATATTGCGCCGACCCGCTGATCGAAGGGGAACTCGGCCCGTTCTGGAAGGCGCTTTGCCAGTGCGAATGGGTGCTGCACTCCGGGAGGCAGGACCTGGAAGTCGTATACCAGACCGCCGGCCGCATGCCCCGCCATGTGTTCGATACCCAGGTTGCGGCCGGCCTGCTCGGGATGCAGCCGCAGCTCGGTTACGCCCAACTCGTCAAGGAGCTCTTCGATGTCGAACTCGCCAAGGGGCATACCCGCGCCGACTGGTCGCAGCGACCGCTCGGCGAGGCCATGCTCGATTATGCCTCCGAAGACGTGGCCTACCTGCTCGAGGCCGCCACCATCCTGATCGACCGACTCGAAGCCCTTGGGCGCCTCGACTGGGCGCTCGAGGATTCGGCCGCGCTGCTCGATCCGGCCCTGTACGAGTTTCACCCGGCGGATGCAATCGAGAGGCTCAAGGCCGCACGCAACCTGCGCGGCCGTGCCCGGCGAGCCGCCGTGCGCCTGGCGGCTTGGCGAGAGAAGCGAGCGCAACAGGCTGACCGGCCGCGACAGTGGATCCTGAAGGACTCCGTCTTGATGGAGCTGGCGGGTTCCGACCCTTCGACCGAAGCGGATATTGGCAGGATACCCGGCATGCCCGCTGCGACGGCCCGCCGCTCGGGACGCGAGTTACTCGCCGAGCTCCAGGCTGCTCGCGACGAAAAGGATGAATACGTTCCGCCGGGCCGGCCCGATGAGCGTCAGAAAGCTGCGCTGAAACGCATGCAAACGGAGGTGGTCGCGATCTCGTCAGAACTGGGCATTGCCGCGGAGGTTCTTGCACCGCGCAAGGAGCTGTCTGCCGCAATACAGGGTGACCGTACCGGCCGAGTATTCAGGGGTTGGCGCCGCGAGTTGATCGGCGATCGCCTGCTCGAACTGATCTGATCGCTGACCCTGTCAGAGCGCGGCGAGCAGGCGCTGATAGACAGCGTCGATATCGCCTTCTGCGTCTACGGTTTTCAGCTTGCCGCGTTTCCGGTAGAACTCGACCACCGGTTCCGTCTGCGAGCGGTACACGTCGAGACGATTGCCGATTGTCTCCTCGTTGTCGTCCTCGCGCTGGATCAGCTCGCCGCCGGCCGACAGGCAGGCATCGATTTCCGCCTGCGGCGAAAAATAGACGTTCAGCAACTTGCCGCTCGCCGAGCAGGTGCGCCGGCCCGTCAGGCGTTTCATCAGGATATCGAAATCGACATCCATGAGGACTGCGGCATCCAGCGGCTGTTCCAGTCCGTCCAGCAGCTCCTCGAGGTCCAGCGCCTGCTGCCGAGTGCGCGGGAACCCGTCGAGGATGAAGCCGTCCTTTACGTCGGCCTCGGCGAGACGCTCACTGATGATGCCGAGCATGATGTCGTCCGGCACCAGCTGCCCGGCCTCCATGATCGACTTGGCTCTCTGCCCGAACCGGGTTCCCGCCGCGACCGCCGCTCGCAGCATGTCGCCGGTAGATATATGTGGTACCCGCTTGTCTTCCGTCAGTTTCTTGGCCTGCGTGCCCTTGCCGGATCCGGGAGCACCCAGTAACACGATACGCATGCGTCGACTCTCTGGCTGTTTTGGACGGGTCGCGCCTGCGGGGCGCGCGGAGGCCAAGCTACCGACAATCCGGCATCAGGTCAAACGCGACGGTGAACGACATCGCCCGATGGTTTATCCTTCATGCGGTTTTCAGCGCAGCGAGTGCCTTCCATGACAGCCATGAATGCCTTTTACGCCCAGTCGGGCGGCGTGACAGCAGTTATCAATGCCAGCGCCTGCGGGGTCATCGAGACCGCACGCAAGCACCGAAACCGGATCGCAAACGTGTATGCCGGCCGCAACGGAATCATCGGCGCTCTTACCGAAGACATGATTGATACAAGCCGCGAATCGGCGCGCACGATCGCCGCTCTCAAACACACGCCCGGCGGCGTGTTCGGATCGGCGCGTTACAAGCTGAAGGGCCTTGAAGAAAACCGTGCCGAGTATGAGCGCCTGATCGATGTATTCAGGGCGCACAACATTGGCTATTTCTTCTATAACGGCGGCAATGACTCCATGGACACCGCCCACAAGGTGTCGCAACTCAGCAAGAGCATGGGCTTCCCCGTAACCTGCCTGGGCATTCCAAAGACCGTCGACAACGACTTGCCTATCACCGACAACTGCCCGGGATTCGGCTCGGTGGCCAAGTACGTTGCCGTGTCGACACGCGAGGCCGCGCTGGACGTACTCTCCATGGCTAAGACGTCGACCAAGGTATTCGTGCTGGAGGTGATGGGACGTCACGCCGGATGGATAGCTGCGGCGGCCGGGCTTGCCGGCACTCGCGCCGAGGACGCGCCGCATATCATCCTGTTTCCGGAAATTCCTTTCGACGAGACCGCGTTCCTCAAGCGCGTGGATCATTGCGTAAAGAAATACGACTACTGCGTCATAGTGGTCAGCGAGGGCGCCCAATACGCCGACGGTCGCTTCCTGGCCGAGGCGGGCACTCGCGACGCCTTCGGCCACGCGCAACTTGGCGGTGTCGCGCCCGTGGTCGCGAACATGATCCGCGACAGGCTGGGCTACAAGTATCACTACGCGGTTGCCGACTACCTGCAGCGTTCGGCGCGCCATATCGCCTCCGCGGTCGACGTCCAGCAGGCCTACGCAGTCGGCAAAGCGGCGGTGGAGTTTGCCCTGGCCGGGGAATCGGCCGTCATGCCCGTCATCAAGCGGGTCTCCGACAGGCCCTACCGATGGCGGATCGACAAGGCCCCGCTGGCAAAGATTGCAAACAAGGAAAAAAAACTGCCGCGCCGCTACATATCGAAGGACGGTTTCTCGATTACCGAAGCCGGGCGGCGTTACCTGGCTCCGCTGATCCGTGGGGAAGATTATCCCCCGTATATCAATGGTTTACCCAATTACGTATCGATCAAGGGCGTGGCGGTTCCGAAACGGCTAAACCGTAATTTTGTGGTATGATGCGCGGCCTGCCGCGGGTGGGGACTCCCGGCCCTTCGGGAGTAGCCGCGGCGCTGTGCTGCAAATCAAGAACGTAAACCGCCTGGCCGGTCCATCGTGATCGAAACCGCGCTAAGCCGACCGCTCGCTCTGGTCGGACCCGGTCTTTTTGCGGCGCTGGCACAGGATGTGGGTCGCGGCGGCGCCGCGGCGCAAAGAAAAATGTATAGACACGTGGCCTGGTCTTCCCCAGATCGGGTCTTTTCGATGATTGGGAGACAACCTGATGACTAATGAGCTTGCTCTGTGGTTTGCCATGGGCGCGGGCGTTGTTGCGATCCTCTACGGCGTTTTCTCGTCGCAGTGGATCCTCAAGCAGCCGGCCGGCAACGAACGAATGCAGAAGATCGCGCAGGCGGTTCAGGAAGGTGCCGGGGCGTACATGAACCGGCAATACACGACGATCGGCATCGTCGGTGCAGCCCTGTTCCTGGTGCTCGGCGTCGCGCTCGACTGGTATACCGCGATCGGCTTTGCCATCGGCGCGCTTTTTTCCGGCCTTGCCGGCTACATCGGCATGTTCGTGTCGGTCCGCGCCAACGTTCGTACCGCAGAGGCAGCGCGGAAGGGAGTCAACCCGGCGCTGGATATCGCATTCCGCGGCGGCGCGATCACGGGCATGCTTGTCGTCGGCCTGGGCCTGATTGGGGTTGCCGGATACTACCTTGTGCTGACTAACCTGGGCGCCACGATGGACAAGGCAATCCATGCGCTGGTGGGCCTGGCCTTCGGCGGCTCGCTGATATCGATCTTCGCGCGACTCGGTGGCGGCATCTTCACGAAGGGCGCCGACGTTGGCGCTGACCTCGTGGGCAAGGTCGAGGCCGGAATCCCCGAGGACGATCCGCGCAACCCGGCGGTTATCGCGGACAACGTCGGCGACAACGTCGGCGACTGTGCCGGTATGGCGGCCGACCTGTTCGAAACCTATGCCGTAACGATCATCGCGACCATGCTGCTCGGCAGCCTGCTCGCCGGGTCACTGGGCGACGTGGCCGTCTTCTACCCGCTGGTTCTCGGCGCGGTCTCGATCGTTGCTTCGGTCATCGGGACATTTTTCGTCAAGACCTCGGACGGCGGCAAGATCATGGGCGCCCTTTACAAGGGCCTCATCGTGGCAGGCGTACTCGCTGCGATCTCCTTCTACTTCATCACGAACTCGATGATGGGCGGGACCGGCAACGCGATGGGCATCTACTTCTCGGCCCTGATCGGCCTCGGGCTGACTGCGGCAATGGTCGTCATCACCGAGTACTACACCGGTGCCGAGTACAAGCCGGTTCGCACGATTGCCGAAGCCTCGCAGACCGGTCACGCGACCAACATCATCGCCGGCCTCGGGATTTCCATGAAAGCCACTGCGCTCCCGGTGATCGCGGTCTGCGTGAGCATCTGGGGCGCCTTCCAGCTGGCACCGGAAGGCAACACGATGGCGGGTCTTTACAACATCGCCATCGCCGCCACCGCGATGCTCTCGATGACAGGAGTCATCGTCGCGCTGGACGCTTTCGGCCCGATCACGGACAACGCCGGCGGCATCGCCGAAATGTCCGATCTGCCGTCCGAAGTCCGCAATATCACGGACCAGTTGGATGCAGTCGGCAATACCACCAAGGCTGTCACCAAGGGCTACGCCATCGGCTCGGCCGGCCTGGCTGCGCTGGTGCTGTTTGCGGATTACACGAACGCCCTGGAATCGGCCGGCATGATCGTCGACTTCGACCTGTCCGACCACCTGGTCATCATCGGCCTGTTCATCGGCGGCCTGGTGCCCTACCTCTTCGGCGCGATGGCGATGGAAGCCGTCGGGCGTGCTGCCGGGTCCGTCGTTAACGAGGTGCGCCGCCAGTTCCGCGAAATTCCGGGCATCATGGAAGGCACGGGCAAGCCGGACTACGGCCGCGCGGTGGACCTGCTGACCAAGTCTGCGATCAAGGAAATGATCGTGCCGTCCCTGCTGCCGATCCTGGTCCCGATTCTCGTAGGGCTGCTGCTCGGCCCGAAGGCGCTGGGTGCATTGCTCCTCGGCACGATCGTCACCGGCCTGTTCGTCGCGATTTCGATGACGACCGGCGGCGGAGCCTGGGACAACGCCAAGAAATACATCGAGGACGGCAATGTCGGCGGCAAGGGATCCGATGCTCACAAGGCCGCTGTCACGGGTGACACGGTCGGTGATCCCTACAAAGACACCGCCGGGCCTGCGATCAATCCGCTGATCAAGATCATCAATATCGTAGCGCTGCTGATCGTACCCTTGATCTGATCGGACGCCCGCAGCCAGTCAAAAGACGCCCGGTCATGCCGGGCGTTTTTTTTGGCGCGGCTCTCGTCGCCCGGGCAAGACGGCCCCGCTGGTCCTGTTGCGGCGTGGCGGACTCCTGCCCTGACCTCGCGCAATGTAACGCCTGCCGGCAGCGCTTCCGAAGCCCGGTCAGTGCGGAGGCTTGCGCAACGTGCCCGTCAGCGACGCGCCGAGGATTGCGGGTGACTCGATATAGTGGCCCTGCACGAAGTCGACTCCGACGTCGCGCAGCCAGTCGAAATCCTGCTGGCGTTCGACCTGTTCCGCGACAATTCGGAATTCCATCGTCCGGGCCAGCTTGATCATCGCTGCTACCATTTCCTGGTTGATCTCGTCGGCCGCCAGGTTGCGCGTATATGAGCCGTCGATCTTGAGGTAGTCGACCGGCAGATTCTTGAGGCTGGAAAACGCGCCGAGACCGCGGCCAAAATCGTCCAGTGCGAACTCACAGCCGATGCCGTGCACGACCTCGATGAAGCGGCGCACGCGCTGCACGTCCTCAGACACCGCGCTCTCGCTTACCTCGAAGCAGATGCTGGACGGCGACACGCCGCTGCGATCGAGCGTTTCGACGACGAACCCGAGGAAGCCTTCGTCGCCCAGGGTCTGTGACGACAGGTTGATCATGCAGGTGCGCCTGCCGGGCAAGCGTATCTTCCCGGCTCCTATTGCCGTCAGGGTTGCGGCAACAACCCATCGATCGATCTGTGGCATCAGCTGGTAACGTTCCGCCGGCCTCAGGAATTCGGCCGTGTCTGTGATCCGGCCAGTCTCGTCCGGCAGCCTGAGCAGCACCTCTATAGCCGGCCCGGACTCGGATGCGCCGGCCGTTGCAATGATCGGCTGCGTGGCAAGTTCGAACCGATCCTCCTGCAGGGCCGCCTGCATCTGGCGCAGCCACTGGATATCACCACGCTCGCGCGCTATGGCCTCATCCCGGGCGGAGTAGACGTGCACCTGGCCGCGGCCACGCTGCTTCGCAACATAGCAGGCCGAATCCGCCGCGCTGATGACGTCCTGGAGGCCGCCGCTCGAACGCGTGATCTCGACCAGGCCCACGGAAATCCCGATGCTGAATATCTTGTCCTGCCAGACAAAGCGGTAATCGGCGACCGCGTTGCAGATATCGGCGGCAATCTGGCGCGCCTTCTCGATCGGACAGCGATTCAGCAGCGCCCCGAACTCATCGCCGCCGAGGCGTCCAACGGAATCGGACTCGCGGACCTGCTGTTTGATCAAAGCCGCCACTTCCCTGAGAAGGCTGTCGCCGGCCAGGTGGCCACAGCTGTCGTTGACGGCCTTGAAGCGATCGAGATCCATGTAAAAGAGCATGTGCGACATTTCGCTGCTGTGCGCCGAGTCGATCGCTTCCTGCAGGCGTCGTTCGAATTCGCGGCGATTGACCAGACCGGTCAGGGGATCGTGAGTCGCCTGGTAGCTCATTTGCCTGGTCGGGCCGCGTATTTCGCTTACGTCGTGGATCACGACGACCGCCCCGGAGATACCGCTTTCCGCACCGCGGATGGGTGATGCCGTAACTTCGACCG
This sequence comes from Gammaproteobacteria bacterium, assembly GCA_029884165.1. GTDB lineage: Bacteria > Pseudomonadota > Gammaproteobacteria > Steroidobacterales > Woeseiaceae > JAOUIH01. The sequence goes on from JAOUIH010000009.1 coordinate 15,557, forward strand.
AATATTCCTTGTCACCGTCGTGCCCCAGGAGCAAAGCACGCCGGCCCATGTTCACGCGGCGTCGCATGGCCAGGCATCGTTCGACCGGGTCGCCGAGATGGCGCCTGTCGGTGTCATCGATGAGATTGAAGATCTCGGCCGTCGGGCGCCCGATCGCCTCGTCGCGGCTGACCCCCGTCAGCACCTCTGCAGCACGGTTCAAATAGTCGATACGGCCTTCGTTGTCCGTCGTAATCACGCCTTCGGCGATCGACTCCAGCGTGTGCTGCGCCTGCCAGCGGCTGCGACTGAGGGAGGCTTCGAGGCTCTTTCGGTAACTGACGTCACGGGCGATCGTCAGGACCGCGGGCTTGCCGAGATAATCTATCAGCGCGGTCTGTGCTTCGACCCAAAGTCCTTGCTCATTTCCATTGATCAGCTGGATTTCCAGGCGCCGGGGAATTTCCTCACCAGCCAACTGCTTGGCGATTGTCTTCCGAAACAATGCGCGATAGGCGGGCTTCACGAGATCGACCACGGCTTTGCCCTGCAGCTGGTCCGGCTGCAGGCCGACCAGCGACGCGGCCCGTTCGTTGGCCATCAGGATACGGTCGTCGTGCACGATCGCGATTTCTGGCAGGGTCCGTGCGAAATCCGAAAACAGCGCGTCCCGTTGCTGAATCGCACTGTCCCGTTCTGTGATCGCATCGAACAGCTTGTTTACAGTCGCGGCCAGGTCGGCCACCGGGCCCCTGTCGGACGCATCCAGCCGACGGCCGACGGATGCGTCGGCGGAAACGGCAACCAGCTGATCGCGAAACTCCCGCAGGCGACGCCGAAATCGGAAACGGGCCAGCAGCACGAGCGCGATGGCGATCACAACGATCGCCACCCCCCCCGCGGCGATTAGTACTGGTTCCGATACAGGCATTCGGGTCCCGCTGTCAGGTCCTTTCCTGGCCTGACGTGTTCTGGTTCTATGGCTCCGCGACTCCGATCAAGGCGCAACGGTCTTGTTTTCCTTTTTGGCGCCCCCGCGGATGACGCCGCATATCTGCGATTTGTTATTATCGGGCACTCAATCAGGCGCTCCGCAGAGGGAGGGCCTCGTCGTTCAAAGCCGTTTATGCGTTCACGCCCAAGCATATCTCAGCGACCACTGGCCACCGCTGCAATTCACCATAATGCCCGTTGTGCGACTATGCCACGACCTATGCCTGACACAGTCCGCCTAACGAACCGAGGAACCTTGCCGCCATGAACACCGACGTTGCCAAGACACAGATGTTGCTCCAGCAGATCCGCACGTGGAACGTGATCGACCCGGACGTTCTCGATGCGATGGAGAGCCTGTCGCGGGCGGACTTCGTACCAGCTCGGTACGCGGAAGTCGCATACGCAGACGCCGAGATCCCCCTCGCGCATGGCCGGAAGATGATGGCGCCCAAGATCGAAGGACGGATCCTGCAGGCGCTGGCTCTGCGACACACCGATGACGTGCTCGAGATCGGTACCGGCAGTGCGTACCTGACCGCCTGTCTCGCCCGGCTGGCAGGAACGGTCGTCAGCGTCGATCGCCACCAGGACGTTCTGGATGCAGCACGGGAAAGGCTCGAGGCCGTCGGTGTCACGAACGTCTCACTGAGCAGGATGGACGCACCTGGCGAGCTGCCAGCCGCTCAATTCGATGCGATTGTCGTCAGCGGATCGATGCGGCGGGTCGATGAGCGCCTGCTGGAAAAACTGAAGCCGGGCGGGCGGCTGTTCGTCGTCATTGGCGACTCGGCGCCTATGGAGGCGATGCTGCTTCGTCGCGACAGGGACGGAGGCTGGCAGGAAACCAGCCTTTTCGAGACGGCGCTCGATCCCATAGACCCGAATACAAACGAATCAGCATTCCGGTTTTGATTCAGTCACAATAGCCGGGTATCGCCTGAAACCGTCTGGTGATTCCTGGCATCTAAGTGTTATACGTGAGTTCAAGGGAGTTCCACGCGGAGGTGGTCGAGGAAGTCACACCGGTCGAGTTTGACGAGCGGCGCCGGGCCGGCGAATCCTGGCAATTGCTCGACGTGCGGGAGGCCTGGGAATGCGCGCTGGCCAGCGTCGACGGCGCGCTGTACATGCCCCTGCACGAATTGCCCGCAAGGCTCGGGGAGCTGGATCCCGGGCTGCCGGTGGCGGTGCTGTGTCACTCCGGTATACGCAGCGCGCTGGCCGCCGGATACCTCGCGCGCACGGGCTTTGATAGGGTAGCCAACATAACAGGCGGCATAGACGCCTGGTCGCTGGATCTGGATCATTCGATTCCGCGCTATTGAGCGACGCAGCCTTGACTGTTCTAGTGATATATCTAACTATAACACCTACCGCCTAGCGGCCTCTGGACAAGTGGACAGATAAATGAAAAAAATCAACAAATTAGCATTACTGGCGAGCGTCGCGACCTGGCTTGCGCTTCCCCCCGGCGCGATGGCCGCGTCGCTACTCGAGGTCTACCAGCAGGCGCTGCAGAGCGACCCGCTCATCCACGAGGCCGAGGCACGGCGGCTCGCTGCACAGGAGGCCAGCCCCCAGGCGCGCTCCGTGCTCCTGCCCCAGATCAATGCCGGGGCCGAGTACACCGAGTCGAACTTCGACGGTACGTCCTTCCCGAGCAACAACCTGATCCCGGTTACAACTGAACAGTCTGACGAGAGCACACGCTGGCGCGTCGAACTCCGACAGACGCTGTTCCGCTGGGACCAGTGGGTCGGCATGCGCCAGGCCGACAAGCTGGTCGCCAAGGCGGAGGTGGACTTCGAGGCTGCGCAGCAGGACCTGATCGTCCGGGTGGTGCGCCGGTATGTCGACGTGCTTGCCGCCGAAGACCGACTGACGTCGATTCACGCCGATCGGCAGGCGATCGCCCGCCAGCTCGAGCAGGCCAAGCAGCGCTTCGAGGTGGGCCTGATCGCCATAACGGACGTACAGGAGTCCCAGGCAGCCTACGACCAGGCGATAGCTAACGAAATCGGCGCGAAGCGAGAACTGGCGACGGCGCGCGAATTGCTGCGCGAAATCACCGGCGAATACGTGCCCGCGCTCTCCGCACCGAAAGACGGATTCCCACTCGAGTCGCCGGACCCTGCCGACGAGACCAGCTGGATCGATCTCGCCATGGCCCAAAACCTCGCCCTGGTATCCAGCCGCTTCAGCGAGGAAATCGCCCGCGACGACATCGCGGTGCGCCGGACGGGCCATTATCCGACCATTGATCTCGTTGCCTCGATTGCGCACTCGGATGTCGACACGACGCGCAAGAACCTGCCGCCGCCGTCGCCGCCGTCAATCACCGTGCCCTCTGAAAGCGATTTCGACTCGATCGGCATACAGCTCCAGATCCCGATTTTCTCTGGCGGCGGAACGTCCTCCCGCGTCCGGGAAGCGGTGTACCTGCACCGGGCGAGCCGCGAGCAACTGCAGCGTGTGGCGCGCGAGACGGAACGGCAAACTCGCGATGCCTATCTCGGGGTGTTGTCGGAAATCAGCCGGGTCAGGGCCCTTGAGCAGGCGGTGGCCTCGAGTCGCACTGCGCTGGAGGCGACGCAGGCGGGTTTCGAGGTCGGCACGCGTACGATCGTCGACGTATTGAATTCCCAGTTCGCGCTCTACGCCGCGATTACGAACTACTACCAGAGCCGGTACAACTATATCGGTAACGTGCTGCTGCTGAAGCAGGCGGCCGGCACGCTGCAGGTGCAGGACCTGGAAGAGATAGACCGCTGGCTCCTGGAGCGGCGCCCGCCGGAGCAGGTTATCGCGGAAGAGGAAGCCCGCGGCGGCAACTAAGCGGACAGAAGCCCGGACGTATGCGGCTCCAGTAGCTCGTGGAGCCGCTCCAGCGCGCCGCGATTCTCCGCGACCAGCCGCTTGGCTTCCTCGCCCATGCGCTCAGCCGCAACGCGGTCGGTCAGCAGCCGCCGCAGTTCGTGGGCCAGTGAGTCCGCGTCCTGCACCCGAGTCGCCGCGCCGGCTTGGGCAAACATGTCGGCTATTTCCTGCGTATTGAACAGCCACGGTCCGGTAACGATCGGTAATCCCAGTGCGCCCGGTTCGAGCAGGTTGTGCCCGCCCACCGGCGCCAAGGTACCACCGACGAATGCGACGTCGCTGGCAGCGTAGAGCAAGGGCAACTCGCCCATCGTATCGCCGAGAAACACCGCCGTATCGGACTTACAGGCTTGCTGGCTCGTGCGGGTGATGCAGGAAAACCGCTCTTTTCTTACCAGGCTTTCCACCTGCGCGAAACGCTCCGGATGCCTCGGTACCAGCACCAGCAGCGCATCGGGTACGTGCTCGACGACCTGGCGATGTGCCGCGAGCAGCGTCTGCTCTTCCCCCTCGTGAGTGCTCGCCGCGATCCAGGCCGGTCTGTCCCGGAACCATTCGTGGCTGAACTTTGCGCCGCGGACGCCAAGATCTTCCGGCAACTCGATGTCGAACTTCAGATTGCCCATGACGTGCACGTAATCGGGCTCCGCGCCGAGATCGAGAAATCGCTGGGCATCCGCCCTGCTCTGGGCCGCAATCAGGATGCCGTTTGCAAGCGCGCGACGGAACAGCGGCCGGAGCAGGCGGTAACGACGCTCCGAACCCGGCGAAATCCGCGCACTGACCATCACCAGCGGTACGCTGCGGCGACCGCAGGCATGATAGAGGTTCGGCCAGATTTCCGTTTCCATGATCAGCGCCAGGCGCGGATTGGCCGCTTCGAAGAACCGGCGCACCGCGCCAGGAGTCTCGAACGGCAGGTAGCAGTGAGCCACGTCGTCGCCGAACAGGCTCCTGGCCCGGGAAGCCCCGGTAGGCGTCACGGTCGTGAAAAGCACGGAGCGATCCGGAAACCGTGCCCGGAGTGAGCGTACCAGCGGCAGCGACGCCTGGACCTCGCCGAAGGAAACGGCGTGGACCCAGATGCAGCCTTCGCTCATTCGGGGTATGCCGAATCCGAAACGCTGGCCGAGTCGCTCGCGATAGCTCGCATTGGCCGTGCCACGCAGGACCCAGTACAGCGCATAGGCGGGCAGGACAAGGTAGGTCAGAAACGCGTACGCGTAGCGAATCATGGCGGCGGCCGACCCTTGCTGGCCGACCGCTTGCTCCGGCAGGCGGTTTCCTGCGTTCACCGTTTCGGGGAGCCCTCGAGACCCAGCTTCTCAATGATTCTCGATGACGAGTGGCCGTCCCGGTAGGACAGGACTCGCACCTCACCGCCCGCCTCCAGCACCTCCCGCGCCCCGGCGATCTCGTCCGGCCGGTAATCGCCGCCCTTGACGAGTACGTCGGGCAGGACCGCCTGGATCAGGCGGGCGGGCGTGTCCTCGGAAAATGGCACGACCCAGTCCACGGCAGCCAGTCCCGCAAGTACCGCCATGCGGTCGGCGAGCGCGTTGACCGGCCGCGCTTCGCCCTTCAGGCGTCGCACCGAGTCATCGTCATTCACCGCAACGATCAGCCTGTCCCCCAGCCCCTTGGCCTCTTCGAGATAGGCCACGTGACCGGCATGCAGCACGTCGAAACATCCGTTGGTCATGACGACACGCTCGCCGCGCCCGCGCGTCTCCGCGACCAGCGCAATCAGGTCTTTCTCGCTGACCATGCCGCGCCCGCCCTGTCCGCGCTGGTGCAAGGCCACCTTGAGCTCGGATGGCGTCACCGTTGCCACGCCGATCTTGCGGACGACCAGCCCTGCGGCAAGGTTGGCGATCGCCGCGGCGGTGCGGAAATCGGCACCCGTGGACAAGGCCGCGGCCACGGTCGCAATGACGGTATCGCCGGCGCCGGTTACGTCGAATACTTCGCGGGCCTGGGTCGACAGGAAGACAGGCTCGTCGTCGGCCATCACCAGCAGCATGCCCTTTTCGCTGCGGGTCACCAGCAGCGCATCCAGGTCCAGCTCGTCGACCATGCGGCGGGCACGCTCGACCAGGTCTTCGTCCGATGTCGCCCGGCCGGCGACCGCCTCGAACTCGCCCTGGTTGGGCGTGATCATTGTCGCGCCGGCGTACTTCCGGAAATCGCTGCCCTTGGGGTCGACCAGGACGGGAACGCCCGCTTCGCGGCAGGCCTCTATCATGTCCGCGACGGCCGACAGGGCGCCCTTCCCGTAGTCCGACAGCACGACCGCGTCCAGGCCGCTTATGCGCGCGCGCAGGCTCTTCGAGAGGTCGTCGCCGCCAAGGCTTCCGGGTTCCTCCTGGTCGAGGCGGATCAGTTGCTGACCGCGGCTCTGGACCCGGGTCTTCGTAATCGTCGGCAACCCCGCAATCCGCTCCAGGCCGGTGTCGATAGACCTCTTCTGCAGTATGGATTCCAGCGTATCCGCCGCCTGATCGTCGCCGACCAGGCCGAGCAGGGTCGTCCGGACGCCGAGTGCAGCAAGGTTCACGGCAACGTTGGCCGCGCCGCCGGGCCTGTCGTCGGTTGCGCGAACGTGGACAACGGGAACCGGTGCCTCCGGGCTGATCCGCCCGGTGGCACCGAACAGGTAACGGTCGAGCATCACGTCGCCGGCGACGAGCACCCGGGCCGTCGAAAAGTCGGGAATAGTCAGGGTCACGGCGCGATCTTACTACAGGGCGATACCGAGCGGCGGGCCACCAGCCCGCCGCAGTCTCGAACGCCCCGGTTCAGGATCGCCGGTACCGGCTCAGCCGCACTTCGAGTCGCCGCAGGACAGGCAGGTCATGCAGCCGTCCATCATGACGACGGCCGCGGTACTGCACTTGGCGCACAACTGCGCGCCCGCCGGGTACTCGGCCTTGGAAAAGGCGTCCTGCTGCCGCGAGCGCGCCTCGAACTCGGCGCGCTTCTCCTCGATCAGCTTCTGCTGCTGATCGTCGAGCCCCGGATTCGCCAGCAGCCCGATCGCGATCAGGTGCTTCTCTACGATGTAGCCCAGCTCCGCGATGATCGAGGGCATGAACTTGCCGCCCGGTTTCCAGTAGCCGCCGCGGGGATCGAAAACCGCTTTCAGCTCGTCCACCAGGAACGTCACGTCGCCACCTTTACGGAACACGGCAGAAATAATGCGCGTCAGCGCAACGATCCACTGGTAGTGATCCAGGTTCTTCGAGTTGATGAAAATCTCGAATGGCCGCCGTTTTTCGTGCTCGGTGCCCTCGTTCAGCACGATGTCATTGATCGTTACGTACATTGCATGATCCGAAATCGGCGTCTTGACCTTGTAGGTCGAGCCGATGAGCATTTCCGGACGCTCGAGCTTCTCGTGCATCCGGATTACTTCTGCGCGGCCGCCCTCCGCCGGTTCCTTGGCGTAGATCTGCTTCGCTTCCCTGCCCTTCTGCTCGCCGGGCTGTTTTACCCCATAGCCCACGATCTTTTTTTCAATCTTGTTCATAAATCACCTGGTGCCTGGCGCCGTTGCGTGTCGGCCATCCTCGATAGGAGCCGCCGCCGACGGTTCAGAACTTGCCGTAATAGCCTTCCTTGAGCGCGTCGAACAGGTTGGCAGCCGTATGTACTTCGCCGTCGTATTCGACTTCCTCGTCGCCACGCAGTTCGACGACCTTGCCGTCCTCGAGCGTGAACGAATAGACCGTATTCTTGAGGTCGCGCTCCTTTACCAGTACGCCTTGGAACGCCTCGGGGTTGAAACGGAACGTCGTGCAACCCTTGAGACCCTGCTCGTAGGCGTACATGTAGATATCCTTGAAGTCCGCATAGGGAAAATCCGTCGGGACGTTGGCGGTCTTTGAGATAGACGAATCGATCCAGCGCTGTGCGGCTGCCTGGATGTCCACATGCTGCTTCGGCGTGACGTCATCGGCCGCAATGAAGTAGCTCGGCAACGTATCATGGTCGGCCTTTTCGACCTCGGCTCCGGCCGGCATCGCGCGCGAATTCACGAGCTCGCGATAGCACAGGAGCTCGAACGAGAACACGTCCACTTTTTCCTTTGACTTCTTGCCCTGGCGGATGACGTTGCGGAAATAATGGTGTGCGAAGCTCGGCTCGATGCCGTTGCTCGCGTTGTTGGCGAGGGACAGCGAGATCGTGCCCGTGGGAGCAATCGAGCTGTGATGCGTGAACCGGGCACCCACTTCCGCCAGCTTGTTGACGAGCGCCGGATCCTCCTCCGCGACGCGCTGCATGTATCGGCTGTAGCGGGCATGCAGAACCCTGCCCTTCACCTTGTCCCCGACCTTGTAGCCGTCGTCGACCATCTCCGGCCGCTTCACCAGCATCTCGGCCGTCACCTCGAACTCGTCGTTCATGATCGGTGCCGGCCCTTTCTCTTCGGCCAGCTCGAGCGCGGTCTCCCAGCCGGCCAGCGCCAGCTGTTTCGAGACCTCCTCGGTGAATTCCACCGAGTCACGCGATCCGTAGCGCATCCGGAGCATCGTGATCGTGGAACCGAGGCCCAGGAATCCCATGCCATGGCGCCGCTTGCGCAGTATTTCCTCGCGTTGCCGCGGCAATGGCAGGCCGTTGACCTCGACCACGTTGTCCAGCATGCGCGTGAATACCTTCACGACCTTGCGGAATTTGTCCCAGTCGAATCGGGCTCTGTCAGTAAACGGATGGAGTACGAACTTCGTCAGGTTTATGGATCCGAGCAGGCAAGAGCCGTAGGGCGGCAACGGCTGCTCACCGCATGGGTTCGTTGCCCGGATATTCTCGGCGAACCAGTTGTTGTTCATTTCGTTGACCTTGTCGATCAACACGAATCCGGGCTCTGCAAAATCGTAGGTCGACGCCATGATGACGTCCCAGAGGCGGCGCGCCGGGATCGTACGGTAGATCTTGCAGGCTACGAGGCCGTCGGCGTTGCGGACGTAATTTTCGGCCTCCGGCCATTCGCGCCAGACGAAGGTGGATTCGTCATCGACATCCAGGCCCTCCTGGTCCACTTCCTTCTGGGTGACCGGGAACGCGAGCTTCCATTCCTCGCTGTTCTTGACGGCCTGCATGAATTCGTCCGTGACCAGCAGCGACAGGTTGAACTGTCGCAGGCGGCCGTCCTCCCGCTTGGCCCGAATGAAATCCAGTACGTCGGGATGACCGACGTCGAAGGTGCCCATCTGTGCACCCCGGCGCCCGCCGGCCGACGAAACCGTGAAGCACATCTTGTCGTAGATATCCATGAACGACAGCGGGCCGGACGTATAGGCACCCGCGCCGGTCACGTATGCACCCTTCGGTCGCAGTGTCGAGAATTCGTAGCCGATGCCGCAGCCCGCCTTCAGCGTCAGGCCCGCCTCGTGGACCTTGTTCAGGATATTGTCCATGGAGTCGGCCACGGTCCCCGATACCGTGCAATTGATCGTGGACGTCGCCGGTTTATGGTCCTGCGCGCCTGCGTTTGACACTATCCTCCCGGCCGGTATCGCCCCGCTCCGCAATGCCCAGAGGAACTCCTTGAAATAGCGCTCGCGCAGCGCCTCCTTCTCCACGTCGGCCAGGGCACGCGCCACACGCCGGTAGGTGTCGTCGATCGTTGCGTCAATCGCCGTTCCGTCCTTGGCGGTCAGCCGGTACTTGGATGCCCAGATATCCAGGGACGCCGGTTGAAAGGTAATGTCGGAACTTGTGTCGGAATCCAGATTCACCGCGGACTTCATTTCGCCCAATACTCCCTAATCTCCCGCCGGAGATCCCCGTTTTCTATCAGTGACGCCCTGCGCCAAGCGAATAGTCACCCGCTCACCGATGCCCAGCCTTTCCGGCGATGAGTGTCAAAAAAGCGTCGATTATTTTCTTGTCTCAGACACAAGATCTTGTGGCTGACAGGGCACAAGATTATGCCCGTGAGGCGCGACTGTCAAGCGCTGATGGCAATTGAATCGACATGATAAAAACTATTTTATTCAATATATTACAAACCATTCGAAACTAAGCACTTTAATTTTCTCGGAATTTTCTTTGCGGTTTTGTTTCACTGGCTATCCACAACATCTAGGGTCCCAAAAACCGGCCTTCCGGCACGCCTCTTGCAGCAAATTGCGGCCGGGCCAGCGCCTTGAAATGGGCCTCGCCGTACCTATCTATCGGACCAACAGTCACTTGTTCCCGGGGCGTTGCGTAACGCGCCGGAAACTGGGGAATCAACGGCAACGAGAGGACCAACGTCATGAACATTACCCGATTTGAACCCTGGGGCCTTATCAACCAGCTGCACCGTGACCTGGACCAGATCGCCACGCGGCGACTCAACCTCGGCGGCGAGACGGACAGCCCGGTCGCGGACTGGATCCCGGCCGTCGACGTCATCGAGCAGAAGGATCGCTTCGTATTGCGCGCCGACCTGCCCGGCGTCAGGCCGGAGGATATCGACGTCCGCATGGAAAAGGGCATCCTTAGCCTCGCGGGAGAGCGATACGGCGAGACCGACCTGGAAGTCGACGGCATGCGTCGAATCGAGCGATTCAGCGGCCGCTTCTACCGACGTTTTGCCCTTCCGGACACGGCCGATGCGGACAACATCTCGGCGCGCAGCACCAACGGGATCCTGGAGGTAACGATCCCGAAGCTGGCGGAAGTTCAGACCCGCAGGATCACGGTCGAAGCAGCGTAAGGCCTGCTGCGACGTTCTCGCCCGCGCCGGCATCTCCGCTGAGATGCCGGCGCGTTGGCCGCGCTCGGAACTTCGATCAGCAATCGAGGTCTGCGGCTCAAGCGGCTATGATTGTCGCGCCGGTTTTAGGAGCCCCTCCGCGGCATGACGGCCGCGGGCAGCAGGGCAGATTCACTCCACGTTCAGCCTGCCCCGCTCAGGCTCGGATTTCGATCGAAAATCGAGGAAACGCAAGCAATGATCAGGATTCAGCGCTATCTGCTCGCCACTTTGTTCCTGGGCCTGACGATGAACAGCCTGGCCGCCCTGCCCGGCAGCGTCGATGGCGAGCCGCTGCCCAGCCTGGCGCCACTGGTGAAGCAGGTCTCCCCTGCCGTCGTCAATATCCGGGTGAGCCAGACAGTCCAGGCGCAATCCCCTTACGGCGACGAGATGTTCCGCAGATTCTTTGGGCTGCCGGAAATCCCGGGGGGCTCCCGCGAAGTCCAGAGCGCCGGGTCCGGCGTCATCGTCGACGCCGAGAACGGCTACATCCTCACGAATCACCATGTCGTCGAAGGGGCGGACCGAATCCAGATTTCGCTCCTCAATGACAGCACGCTCGATGCGGAGATCGTCGGTTCCGATCCGGCGACCGATATCGCCCTGTTGAAGGTCGAACCGAAAAACCTGGTGCAGATCGATATCGGGGATTCACACGAAGTTGAGGTCGGCGATTTCGTGATCGCGATCGGGAACCCCTTCGGCCTGGGGCACACGGTTACCTCGGGCATCGTCAGCGCACTCGGGCGCACGGGCATCAGCCGTAGCGGTTACGAGGATTTCATCCAGACGGACGCATCCATCAATCCTGGTAATTCGGGCGGCGCCCTCGTCAACATGCGAGGCGAGCTGGTCGGGATCAACTCCGCGATCATCAGCCGCACCGGCGGCAACGTCGGCATCGGTTTCGCGGTGCCGTCGGCCATCGCACAATCGATCATGCGTCAGATCCTCGACTTCGGCGAAGTCCGCCGCGGTCTCCTCGGCGTTTCGATCCAGACTATCGATTCGGAAAGCGCGAAGGCGCTTGGCGCCGAGGTCGAGGCCGGAGCGCTCATCGCCTCGATCGAGCCCGGTTCCGCCGCGGAGGAGGCGGGGCTGCGGGTGGACGACATCATTACCAAGGTCGATGAGAAGAAGATCAACAACAGCCGAGAACTTGCGAACGCGATCGGCCTGAAAGGTTCGGGCGAGAAAGTGAGCATCGAGTATGTACGCGACGGCAAAGCCCGTAACGTCACCGCGACGCTCGGCCAGCAGCAGATCGCAAGAAGCGGTGGCTCCGAGATTCATCCCGGACTGGAAGGCGCACAGTTTTCGTCCACCTCGGCAACCGCCACCCGCGGCATCGAAGTCACCGAGGTCGAGCCTGGATCCCCGGCGGCACAAAGAGGGCTGCGAGCCGGCGATATCATCACAGCCGTGAATCGGCAGCCTATCCAGGGACTGCGCGACCTGCGCGAGATCGCGAGACAGAGCAGCATCCTGTTCCTGCTGGTGCAGCGCGGCGATCGCGCACTGATGCTGCAGATCAGGTGACGCTACCGGGATTGTCATGATCGGGCCCGGCCGGCAAAGACCGGGCTCTTTCCGTTTCTGCGTGCGTTGCCAGCATCGGGACGAGCCTGGAACAGCCGCTCCGTCAATGCGGTTCAGTACGGTGTGCTCTCTTCCGGCTTGCCGGGCCTGATGCTCGCGACATATCGTTACTGCAACGACCCGGCCTGCGGCAAGCGCCTGGAATGACCTTACCCCCTGCTCCGAATCCGCTCCGAGGCGGCATCTTTCTCGTCGCTGTCGCCGCCTTTACGGCGACGGCGGCGCCAGCGGAACCTGCTGCCGGGGCGTCGCTCACCGAGCAACGCGAGGCATTCCGCTCGGCCTACACTGAGGCCGAGCGCGGCAACTGGGATCCCGCATCCGCGTACGCCCGGGTCCTTGACGATTATCCGTTGTGGCCCGACCTGAGAGCGGCTTACCTGCGGACGACGATTCCGGCCGGCGCCACCGCGGAGATACTCGAGTTTCTCGAACAGCATCCGTCGCTCAGGGTCTCGCGGGACCTGCGTTACCGGCTGGCTCTCGAGCTAGGCGAAACCGGGCGTTTCAGCGAGTTCATGTCGTTGTACGAGCAGTACTATCGCGACATGCGCGTGGTACCGCTCGACTGCCTTGCGCTGCGCGCCGCAATAGCCAAAGACGGCGCCGCGATCCAGGCGCCGCGCGCGATCGAGATCTGGCTGAGCGGCAGCAATCAGCCCGACGAATGCGACCCGCTGTTTGCGGCGCTGCGACAGGCGGGGCTGCTCGGACCGGAACTGTATCGACAGCGATATCTCCTCGCCGTGGAGGCCCGCGAGTTTCGCCTGGCCCGGTACCTGGCGCGTTCGGTTGACGACGAGCATCTCGAGGAAGCCAATCGCTGGCTCGTCGCGCATGCCGACGCCTCGCAATTCCTGGCCGACGCCGACCCTGCCATCACCGCAACGCGTTACCGGGAACAGCTTCTGTACGCCGTCGGCCGGCTGGCGATCGTTGATCCTGACCAGGCGGCAAGCCGATTGGATACGCTGAGTTCTACGTTCAAACTCCCGGATGCTGGCAGCCTGTTGGCGCTGCGGGACATTGCGCTCTGGTCGGCCAGGAACAACGCGCCGGCGGCGAGAGATCGCCTCGACAGGCTGCCTCCCCCGGCCGTGGATGCAGAGGTCCTGCGGTGGCGCACCAGGACCGCCTTGCGCGCAGGCAACTGGACGGCGGTCGTTGCGGCCATCGACGGCCTGGGAGGCATCGGGGACGACGCCGACGAGTGGCAGTACTGGAAGGCGGTAGCGCTGCAGCAGCTCGACCGGGAAACCGAGGCGCTGCCGATCCTGCGCCGTTTGTCGGCACGGCGCGGCTACTACGGATTTCTCGCGGCGGATCGCCTCGATATCGACTACAGCTATGGGCACGCCCCGTTACTCGCCGATGAAGCGATACTCGCGAAACTGTCGTCGAACCATGCGCTCGTGCGTGCCCGCGAACTCTTCTACGTCGGCCTCGAGGGGCTCGGTCGATCGGAATGGGATGCCGAGATGGGGCAACTCGGCGAGGACGAACAACTGCAGGCTGCCATCCTGGCCGGACGGTGGGGCTGGCACTCGCGCGCGATCTCGACCGCGGCGAAGGTAGACCGCCTGGACGACCTCGTGCTGCGCTATCCGCTGCCGTACCGGGAAGAATTCGGGACCGGATCGGCCGCGGCGGGCATTGCGGAAAGCTGGGTATACGGAGTCGCACGCAGCGAGAGCCTCTTCATGCGGGACATCCGCTCCGGCGCGGGCGCGATAGGCATCATGCAGGTCTTGCCCGAAACCGGTCGTCGCATAGCGGCAGAACTCCAGCAGCCGTATGCGGGCTGGGACACCCTCGTCGACCCGCAGGCCAATATTCGCTTCGGCACGCATTACCTCGCCAGCATGTACACGCGATTCTCGGGTCACCGCGTCCTGGCGACCGCGGCATACAACGCCGGACCACTCAGGGTCGAAGAGTGGTTGCCGCGGCAGCGGTCGATCGATGCGCGCATCTGGGTCGAAACGATTCCATTCGACGAAACAAGACGGTACGTGCGCCGTGTGCTGGAGTCGGCGACGATCTTCCACTGGCGCCTGACCGGGGAGACGCAGCGCATCGCGAGGCATCTCGATGAAATAGCCGTCCCGCCCGTCACCGAGGCAGCCAACGGGGACTCCCTGCGGTAGACGTGCCCGTCGCCGCCAGGTCAGCGGCTGCCAACATCGGCCAGCTCTGCGGCCCTCCGATCCCCGGGCAGGGCCGCGATCGACTCGGCCGTCGCGTAAAAGCATTCCAGCCGGCTCTCGCAGGCGCTGTAGATTTCCCGGAACGCATCGACGTGGCCGTGGTACAGGCCGAGCGAAACGAGACGTGCGTTGTTCAGGTTGCCCTGCAGGAAATTGGCGGCCGGCATGCCGCGCCTCGCTGCGATCGCCGCCGCTTCCTCGGCGAGGCTCTCCAGCACGCGCGCCTTCTGCCGCCGCTTCTCGTCCTCGCCCGCCTCGCTCGCATAGATAGCTGCGAGTTCCTGCCGGCCGGATCCGACCAGGGTCATCAGCTCCTCGCGGAGCAGGCTCCTGGCCTGGTAGCCGTCCAGGTCGTCGGCGCCACCGTGCTGCTCGACCCAGCGCGCGAGTCCGATTTCAGCGACGGCTGTCGCGAAAGATTCATTGAAAGCCGTATCGCCCTTCACGAACAGACGCTGGTGTGCGAGTTCGTGAAACATCACGGCGACGAGATCCAGGTCAGACCAACGGAGCATCGTGTTCAGCACCGGATCTGCAAACCGTCCGAGGGTCGAGTACGCCGAAACGCCGCCGACGTGCACGTCGTAACCGTCGGCATGCAAGCGCTCGGCGTAGGACCTGGCGGCGTCCTCGGAAAAGTAGCCCCTGTAGGCCACGCAGCCGACCACGGGAAAGCACCAGGTCCTGGCGTCCAGGGAAAATTCGGGCGCGGCAAATACGTTCCAGACGACATATTCGCGCTCCAGATCGGCGAAGCTCCGATAACTATCGTTGTCCGGCAAAAGCAGGTCGGCAACTGCGAACTCGCGCGCCTCGGTAACCAACGTCAGCCGGGCCGCCAGCGCCTCGGGCGTAGATTCGCTGGCGATAACGCGTTCGATGGGCTCGCGCCGGCCCATCAGCTCCATCTGCCCCGAAACCGCCTGCAGGTAGTAGCAGCCGCCCACCTGGCCGATGCCGAGCAGCGCCAGTACCAGCAGCCCGGCATACCCCAGTCGGCGCCGCCAGTTCATACGCAATTCGTGAAATTTGCTGCTGCTGCGCAATTTACTCGGCCCGGCCGATCGCCAGGCGATAGAATCGTCCCATGAAAGTCTACCTTGTCGGCGGGGCCGTGCGTGACGAGTTGCTTGGGCTGCCGGCAAGGGAGCGGGACTGGTGCGTCGTGGGCGCGACGCCCGACGACATGATCGAAGCCGGCTTCCGGAAGGTAGGCAAGGACTTTCCTGTTTTCCTCCATCCCAATACGAACGAGGAATATGCGCTAGCAAGAAAAGAGCGCAAGACCGGCCCCGGCTATCACGGCTTCAGTTTCGATACATCGCGGGAAGTCACGCTGGAACAGGATCTCGAGCGACGCGACCTGACCATCAACGCGATGGCACGCGATCCGGACGGGACGCTGGTCGATCCGTTCGGCGGCGCGGCCGATCTCGAGGCGCGACAGCTCCGACACGTATCCGACGCATTTCGAGAGGACCCGGTGCGCATTCTGCGCACGGCGAAATTCGCGGCCCGGTTCACGCCCCTCGGGTTCCGGGTGGCTCCGGAGACCGTACGACTCATGCAGGAAATGGTTGCCGCCGGCGAGGTCGATGCCCTCGTCCCGGATCGTGCCTGGAAGGAAACCGAAACCGCCCTGGGCGGGCCAGAGCCACGGGTCTATTTCGAGACCCTGCGCGAGTGCGGCGCGCTGGCGGTCATCTTCCCGGAGATCGATGCGTTGTTCGGCGTACCGCAGCCTGAAAAGTGGCATCCCGAGATCGACTGCGGCGTCCACACCCTGATGGTACTCGAGCAGTCTGCGCGCCTGGCAGCATCGGGACCGGTCCGGTTCGCAGCGCTGGTACACGACCTCGGCAAGGCGACCACGCCGGCCGAAAGTCTGCCGCGCCATCCGGGTCACGAGAAGCGCAGCGTCGAGCTGATCCGGAACATGGCGCGCCGGCTGCCGATTCCGACGGCTTACCGGGACCTCGCGGTACTCGTCGCGGAATTCCATGGCGTCTGCCACCGGGCTTTCGAGTTGAGATCGTCTACGGTGTTGCGCCTGTTCGAGCGTTGCGACGCTTTTCGGCGACCGGAGCGTTTCGAGGAGTTTCTCCTCGCCTGCGAGGCCGATGCCCGCGGTCGAACCGGTTTCGAGGAGTCGCCCTACGTGCAGGGTGCCTGGCTGCGTAGCGCGCTGGCGGCGGCCCGCGCCGTGTCCGGACGAGACGTCGCGGGCGCCGAGACCGACGGCACGCGGATCGGCCAGGCCCTGCGCCGGCACCGCCAGGCGGCGATTGCGGCAACCCGGCCGGCGGAGGCGCCGCTCAATGGCTGAAGAGATAGACGAATACCGAAAGCACGGTGGCCGACCCGAATTCTTCCGACCGGTCCTGCGCGAGCCTCAGCTCGATGTCCATCCTTGATCCGACCGGCGTCAGGAAACCGATGCCCATCGAATCGACTCGTCCCTGGTCTATCGCCGTTTGCCAGCGCGCGAATAGCAGGTCGACGCGCCGGTCCCCGAGCTCCCACTCGATCCCGCCGCTCACCCGGTAATCGACCAGGCTGTTCATCAGCGACAGGCGGGACAGCGTGAAACTGCGCAGCAGGTCGATCCTGGGCTGCAGAGCGATGTCACGCGAATACTCGTAGGAAATTCCGCCAACATGTACGGAAGTTCTGTCGCCGAGTGCGAGCCTCGCACTCAGCCCTATGCCGTTGGCCGTGAACGGAACGACTCGCGGCTGCTCGAGCAGCGCGGAATCGATCGTCAACTCCAATTCCCTGCGCTCGAGGTCGAGTGACAGCGAACCTGCGCCGCCGGCCATGTATATCGAGCCACGCAGGTCGTCCGACTCCAGGAAGCCGTCCTTGCCCCAGGTCCCGGCACCGATGCGAAAGCCGACGGGATCCAGGAAATGGTCGAAGCCCAGGTGCAGGAACCGCGTGCGCAGGTCGAAGAGGTCGCGGTCGGTCTCGCTGCTCGCGACGGTCCCGGTAATCCAGGTCCGCTCGCCGAGGCCTGCGTCCAAGCTCAGCGAATATGCACGGCTGTCCGCCGAGTCGCCCTCGGCGCCGATACCGATGATGAAGCCGCCCCCAGAGGCCACGCGCGCCGACGCGAACAGCAGCATGAGTACGGCGAGTCCTTCATGCCAGCGCATACAGGATAAGTCCCGCGAGAAGCAGTCTGTATATAGCAAACGGCAGCAGCCCGATTCGGTTGACGAAGCGCATGAAGAAATCGATGCTCAGATAGGCGACGACCGCCGAGATCGCCGCGCCCACGGCCAGCTGTCCCCAGGAAATCGTATCCTCCGAGAGCAGCATGCCGATGAATTCGTATCCGGATGCCAGCAGGATTACGGGCGCCGACAGCAAGAACGAAAACCGGGCCGCATCGCGCCGCTGCAGCCCGAGTGCCAGGCCGGCCGTAATCGTTACTCCGGAGCGCGATGTGCCGGGAATCAGTGCGAGTGCCTGGGCGCAGCCGATGATCATCGCATCGCCGAGCTTGATATCGGCGATGATGCGAGCGCGCCGGCCATACCGGTCTGCCACGGCCATCAGTACCCCGTACGCCGCCAGCGTCGTCACCACGACCAGCGGGTCACGCAGGTTCGCTTCGATCCAGCCGGCGAAGAGAAGTCCCGCGACGGCTGCCGGTACGGTCCCGAGGCCGATGCCGAGCGCCATCCGGCGTTCGAGCTCGGTCGACTGTCCGCCGAGGAGCCCCATGCCCCCGCGGAGCAATCCCGCGATGTCCTCACGAAAAAAAACGCAGACGGCGATCAGCGAACCGAAGTGCACGGCGACGTCGAAAACCAGTCCCTGGTCGGCCCAGCCG
Source organism: Gammaproteobacteria bacterium (assembly GCA_029884165.1). GTDB lineage: Bacteria > Pseudomonadota > Gammaproteobacteria > Steroidobacterales > Woeseiaceae > JAOUIH01. Next base: position 33,801 of record JAOUIH010000009.1, read on the forward strand.
GCGAGGTTCGGCATCAGGACCAGGTGCCCGGAACTCGAAATAGGCAGGAACTCCGTCAGGCCCTGGATGACGGCCAGCACAATGATTTGCAACCAGGTCATAGCTGTGAATATTCCTCGGTCCGGTGGTTCAGAGCGTGTGCGCCCGGTCGCCGGCGACCACGGCCGGCGGGATCGGTGCCGAACCCTTTGCGAGCGCCAGGCATTTGAACCTCTCGCCCATTTCGCCCGGCAGCATCAGCTGCCGGATCTGTCTTGACAGTGCGATCTGCTCCTCGGCCGAAAGCGACTGAAACCGCGCCATCTCATTCTCCAGCCCACCGTGCAGCAGGAACAGCGCCTGGGTCACATATCCGGCGATACTCGCTCCCGCGGCGGCGGCCGCCTCGGCCGCGGCGGAAAAATCGACCCATGCCGTGATGTCCTGGATGCCGGGGTAGATGAGAGGCTCCTCGTGCGCGTGGTGGCGAAAATGGCAGCGGAGCCAGCCACTGTCCCTGTCCGGCGCATAGTATTCGCGCCGCGATACGCCGTAGTCGAACAGCAATATGACGCCGTCCTGCACCGCATTGACGATGTCGGCCAGCCAGGCACCGAACCCCAGGGACACCTCGGAGCAGTACCCGGGCGCCAGGTGGCCGCCGACGCAGGCCTCGATTTCGTGGACAGCGGCCGCGAGTCTTGCGTCGGCCGGGCCCGTCGCGTAGACGAACCCGGCGTCGCCGGTTGCTACGCGAACCTGCAATAAGCCGTTTTCGCGGCGCAGGAACCGCTCCACGGGCAGCGCGTCCGCTACCTCGTTGATCAGCACGACACCGCGGAAGGACTCGGGCATCCGGTCCAGCCAGGCGACCGGCACCCGGCCGATGGACGAACCGCCGATGCGTCGCCGTTGCCTGTCCGCGAGATCGGCCGAGACTTCCAGGATCTGGTAGGCCGCAGGCCTGACACCGAGTTCATCGAGGCGCGCCAGCACCGTGGCGGCCAGGGTCCCGGTGCCGGCGCCGAGCTCGAGTATCGAGCCGCCCATCACCCCGGACAGCACCTCCGCGCACTGGGCGGCCAGCACCCGCCCGAAAGCCGGCGAAATCTCCGGCGCCGTAACGAAGTCACCGGCCGGCCCGAATTTGCTCGCCCCTGCGGCGTAGTAGCCGAGCCCGGGTGCGTACAGCGCATGTTGCATGTATTCCGCGAAACCGATGCTGCCGCCGGCTTCTGCAATTCGTTCACGAATGAATCCGGCCACTCGTTCGCTGTGCGCGAGACTGTCCGGGTCGGGGACTGGCAGCCCCACCGGAACGATTGGTTCAAGTTGCATCGGCCTGATCGGTGCCCAACAATGCCGACACTGTATTTTGCTTCGGCAGCAAATGCCATGCGTAACGAAATCGACCGATGAGCATTGAGCGATCCCTGAAGAACAAGCGTGCCCTCGTTACCGGGGCGGCGCGCCGGATCGGCGCAGCGATCGCCCGTCGATTGCATTCCGACGGGGCGCGCGTCGGGATTCACTACCGCCGTTCGAGCGCGGCCGCCGAAGTGCTGTGCGACGAGCTGAATGCGATTCGTCCTGACTCGGCACGAATGTTCAGGGCCGACCTCGCGAGGACGGCGTCGTTGCAGGACCTGGTCGACGAGTTCGTGGGCTGGTGCGGCGGGCTCGAAATACTGGTCAACAACGCGTCGAGTTTCTACCCCACGCCCATCGGGACGGTGACCGAGAGCCAGTGGGACGACCTGCTCGCGAGCAACCTCAAGGCGCCGCTGTTCCTGTCGCAGTCGGCGCTGCCGTATCTGCGCCGCGAGCACGGGTCGATCATCAATATCGCCGATATCCACGCGCGACGTCCGCTGCGGGATCACGCCGTCTACGGCTCAGCCAAAGCCGGCCTCGAGATGCTGACTCGCGCCCTGGCGAAAGACCTGGCGCCGGAGATCCGGGTAAACGCGATCGAGCCCGGTGCGATCCTGTGGCCCGAGAAAGGCATGACCGACGAGATCAAACAGCAGATCCTCCGGCAGATCCCCCTCGCCCGGCCCGGTGCGCCGGAGGACATAGCCGACTGCGTGCTTTACCTGGTACGGGACGCCGGCTACGTGACGGGCCAGGTCATCGCGGTCGACGGTGGCCGAAGCCTCGGCTGGTAGGCTCAGTACAGGTCCAGCGTCACTCGCCGCAGCGGGTGCGTGCCGAGCCGTTCCATGTCACGCCAGTGACGGGCAAAGCTCGCGCCTGTCTCCGGGTGTGTCTCTGTTGGCGCGATATCGGCCAGTGGTTTCAGTACGAAGCTGTACTGCAGGATGTCCGGCCGGGGAAGCTTCGCGGGCGGACCCTCGCTGACCCTGCGACCGTACATCAGGATGTCGATATCCAGGCTTCGGGACGCGAACCTGGCTTCGTCACGGACGCGGCCCGCCCGGCCATGAATCCCCTCGATCAGCGCAGCTACCTGCTCGACACTGTCTTCGGTATCCAGGGCGACGACCAGGTTCAGGAAATCGTCTCCGTCGAATCCCAGTGACTTGTTCAGGTAGACCGGGGAGATCGTGATCGCGCCGTAGCGGTGGCGCAGCTCGCGGATCGCCAGGCGAAGATTGGTTTCCGGGTCCACATTGCTGCCGATGCCCAGGTAGACCCGGGTCACGACTCAGGCAGCCCGTTCGCGCCGGATCTGGACGCCAACGTCCCGGGCACCGCGGATCGCCCCCGGCTTGTTGACCTTGACGCTTACCCAGGGTACGTCGAATTCTTCGAGGATCAGACCGGCGACTCGTTCCGCCATCGTTTCGACCAGCTGGAAGCTGGACTCGGCAACGAACTGCTGTACGCGCTTCGCCACCGCCTTGTAATTCAGCGTGTCGTCGATGCTGTCGCTCTTGGCGGCTTTGCGGATGTCCGCGCCCATTTCGAGGTCGATGACGACGGTCTGCCGGATCCGCCGCTCCCAGTCCCAGATGCCGACCACGGTGTCGATTTTCAGCGCATGCAGGAAGATGGTGTCCATGCCCGCGATACTAGCAGCCCGCTCATCGCTTGGCAGGTCACGCCGCCGCTATGGCGGGCGGCTGCAGCGACTCGAGCGACCAGCGCGCGGTCGCGCGTATGGCGCCCGCGCTGGCCGCATCGGCCAGTCTCAGCGCGCCAGCCACGGCGATCATCGCGCCGTTGTCCGTGCAGAATTCCAGGCGCGGGTAGTAGACCCGGCCGCGGAAGCGTTCCGCGAGATCCTGGCGCAGTAGCGCATTTGCGCCCACGCCACCCGCGATGACGACCCGTTCGGCACCAACCGATTTCGCCGCCTGCAGCGTGCGTCCGACCAGCGTATCCACTACCGCACGCTGGAACGACGCGGCGATGTCGGCCCGGACAGCGTCCAGCGTCCCGGCCTCCTCGGCCCGGCGTACCTCCAGCATGACCGCGGTTTTCAGGCCACTGAAGCTGAAATCGGCTCCGGGCCGGTTCAGCATCGGACGCGGAAAGTCGTAAGCCGTTTCGTCGCCCTGCGTTGCGAGCCGGGCCAGCGCGGGGCCTCCCGGGTAGCCGAGACCGAGCAGCTTGGCCGTCTTGTCGAAAGCCTCGCCGGCCGCGTCGTCGAGGGTGCTGCCGAGGAGCGTGTAACGGCCCAGGCCCTGCACCGATACGAGCATCGAGTGCCCGCCGGATACCAGCAGAGCCAGGAACGGGTACTCCGGCACGTCGTCCTCCAGGAGTGGTGCGACGAGATGACCTTCCATATGGTGTACCGGCACGATCGGGCAGTCCCAGGCCAGTGCCAGACCGTTCGCCAGTCCGCCGCCGACCATCAGCGCGCCGACCAGGCCCGGACCCGCGGTATACGCGATCGCATCCGGCCGGGAAATGCCGCTCTGCTGCAGCACCTCGACCAGCAGGGGCAACAGCCTCCGGACATGGTCCCGCGCCGCGATTTCAGGGACGACACCGCCGTACAGGGCATGCAGGTTCACCTGGCTGTGGAGGGCCTGGCCCAACAGCCCCTGCCGGGTGTCGAATACGGCCACCCCGGTCTCGTCGCAACTGGTTTCTATTCCGAGCACACGCACTGGCGGCGCATCATGCCAGAAATCCGCCCACGGCGCTTTGCAATGGCCCGCGCAAGCCGCTATCATGGCCGGCCTTGTGCCCCGGCCCTCGAGCCGGGTTTCTTCGTATTTGACTGAATCCAAAGATAGCCATATGCCGAGTGTTCGCGTTAAGGAAAACGAGTATTTCGATGCGGCCCTGCGTCGCTTCAAGCGCGCGTGCGAAAAGGCCGGTGTTCTGACCGAGCTTCGCCGCCGCGAGTTCTATGAGAAGCCGACCCAGGAACGCAAGCGCAAGAAAGCTGCCGCCGTCAAACGGCACCTGAAGCGCGTGTCTCGCGAAGTGTCGAAGCGGACCCGCCTGTACTGATTTTCACGCGCCGACGGCTCCCCGCTGCCGGCGCCAGCAGCGCCTATATCCTGATGCCGCTCAAGGGCCAGATCCAGGAAGACATGAAGACCGCCATGAAGTCGGGCCAGAAGGACCGACTCAAGGTGATTCGCCTGCTCCTGGCCGCCATCAAGCAGGTCGAGGTCGACCAGCGCAAAGATCTGACCGACGCCGATGTGCTCGGCGTGATCAACAAGATGATCAAGCAGCGGCGCGACTCGATCGACCAGTTTCAGAAGGGTGGCCGGGAAGACCTGGCCGCGGGCGAACAGCAGGAAATCGAAGTCCTCGAGACCTACCTGCCCGAGCAGATGTCCGACGCAGAACTGGATGGCCTCGTCGAGAAGGCCGTAGCCGAGACCGGTGCCCAGGGCATGCGCGACATGGGCAAGGTCATGGCGATTCTGAAGGCGAAAGCCGAGGGCCGCGCCGACATGTCGGCACTCAGCGCCAAGGTGAAGGCCCGCCTGGCCTGAGACCGGGCCTTTTGACCGCGGCGCTGCTGGCGTTGCTCGTCACTTGGGCTATTCTTGCGAGATCCCCGGCGCACAGCCGCCGTGGACTAATAACGATAACGACAACAGGGCTCGCAGCCCGCCCGACCGCAGCGACGCTAGAAGGGCATGACTGGCCGTATACCGCAACATTTTATCGATGATCTCGTGGCCCGAGCCGATATCGTCGAGGTCCTGGGACGCCGAATTCAGCTCCGGAAAGCCGGCCGCGAATTCAAGGCGCTTTGCCCCTTTCACGACGAAAAGACCCCGTCTTTCACAGTGAGCCCGGGCAAGGGCTTCTACCATTGCTTCGGCTGCGGAGCGCACGGCACGACGCTCGGCTTCCTGATGGACTACGACCACATGAGCTTCGTCGAGGCCGTCGAAGCTCTCGCCCAGATGATGGGCCTCGAGGTGCCGCAGGAAGAGGGACAGCGTCCGGCCAGGCGCTATGACGAACTGTTCGAGATGCTCGACAAGGCCGAGCGCTGGTTCCAGGCCCGGCTCAAAGACGATGAGCGTGCGGTCGAGTACCTGAAGTCGCGCGGCATCGACGGGGCGACGGCCAGGCGCTTCGGCATCGGCTATGCCCCGGATGGCTGGAGCGGCATCCTGGACCGGTTCGGGACCTCGAACGAACAGATAGAGCGACTGCTCGCGACCGGGCTGATTATCCGCAAGGACAACGGCCAGCACTACGACCGGTTCCGGGACCGGATCATGTTTCCGATCCGGGACAGCCGCGGCAGGTGCATAGGCTTCGGCGGCCGCGTGCTCGGCGGCGGGGAACCCAAGTACCTGAACTCCCCGGAAACCGTGCTGTTCCATAAAGGCAGGGAACTGTACGGCCTGTACGAAGCCCGGCAGGCGCTCCGCAGCATCGAGCGCCTGGTCGTGGTCGAGGGTTACATGGACGTAGTGGGCCTGGCGCGGCATGGCATCGACTACGCGGTCGCGACGCTCGGCACTGCGACGACCGAGGACCACCTGAACCGCCTGTTCCGGCTGACCGAGAACGTATTCTTCTGCTTCGACGGCGACCGCGCCGGCCGGGCGGCCGCCTGGCGGGCGCTCGAAAACGCGCTGCCGATGATTCGCGAAGGACGCCAGATCCGCTTCGTGTTTCTCCCCGAAAAGCAGGACCCGGATTCGTTTGTCCGCGAACGCGGCGCCCCTGAATTCGAAGCGGCGGTCGAGGGTGGCATGCCCTTGTCCGATTTCCTGATCGAGGAACTGGCTTCACGGGTCGACCACGACTCCGTGGACGGGCGCGCGCGCCTCGCGGAGCTGGCCCGACCGCTGGTAGCCCGGATTCCGCCCGGCGTCTACCGGGAGCTGTTGATGCAGAAACTCGCCGAGGCTATCGGCCTGTCGGCGCCGAAGCTGGCCGCGTTGCTTTCGGATGCAACGGCGGCGCCGAAGGGTCCTGCCGCCGCGGGCCGCGCGGCTTCACGCCCGGCCCGCGCAAGGGCGATTCACGGCCGCAAGCCGTCGGTCGTACGGCGGGCGCTGACCCTCATAATGAATTTCCCGAAAGCCGGAGCCGACCTGCACGTCGAGGACCTGGCGGGAGTCGATCGACCTGGCGTGGACCTGCTGCGCGACATCATTGAAACGGTGCGGGCGGAGCCCAATATAACGACCGCGGTGCTACTGGAACGCTGGCGCAAGGACCCCCAGGGCCGCCACCTCGGCAAGCTGGTGGCTGCCGAGCTGCCGGATGATGAGGAGTTCGACCCGGCCGCCGAGCTGGCCCAGTGCATTAGCCAGCTGGCGCAGGCGGGGCTCCACGATCGAATAGAAATTCTTATTGAAAAAGAACGACTTGGCTCACTCTCGGCCGACGAGAAGGCCGAACTCCGGAATCTGAGCCGACGGCCCGCCGGGGGCGGAATTTTGTAGATCGGACCCAGTCAAATCATTATAATGGCGCGTTTGCGTCGCGTACTTGGAGGGTATTTCGTCTTGGTCGACAAGCGCAGGAAAAAGGGCGGACGACGGCAGGCTCAGGAACTCAAGAACCTGATCGCCCGAGGCAAGGAGCAGGGTTACCTGACCTATGCCGAGGTCAACGATCACCTGCCCAATGACATCGTCGATCCGGAGCAGATCGAAGACATCGTCAACATGATCAACGATATGGGTATCACGGTGTACGAGAAGGCGCCGGATGCCGAGTCGTTGCTGTTGTCTGACGCTGCGGTTTCCAATGATGAGGACGCGGCCGAGGAAGCTGAGGCTGCGCTCGCGAGCGTCGATGCAGAGTTCGGCCGGACGACTGACCCGGTTCGTATGTACATGCGGGAGATGGGCACTGTCGAACTGCTGACCCGGCAGGGCGAAATCGAGATCGCCAAGCGCATCGAGGACGGCCTGAACCAGGTCAAGTTCCACATGGCGCACTTCCCGCCGACCATCGACATGCTGCTCGGAACCTACGAGTCGGTCGTCGCCGGCGAGACACGCTTGCAGGACTTCGTCGTCGGCTTCATCGACCCCAATGAGCCCGACGAGATCAGCTCGCCGGTCAACAAGGCGGACGAAGTATCCAGCGACGATGACGACGACTCGACCGAAGTCGTCGACACGGGGCCTGATCCAGAGGAAGTCGCCGCGCGGATCGCCGCAATCAAGAAGGGCTTCAACAAGGTCCTAAACGCGCTCGACAAGTACGGCAGCAAGGACAAGCGGACGGACAAGGCCCGTATAGAGCTCGCCGACCAGATCATGGAACTCAAGCTCTCGCCGAAGCTGACGGACCTGCTGGTCATGAGCCTGCGAGATACCATTGCCGTCATCCGCGCCCAGGAACGCCAGGTCATGCAGATCTGCGTGCGTGACGCGGGCATGCCCAAGAAAGACTTCCTGACCAGTTTCCCGAAGTGCGAAACGGACCTGAAGTGGATCGACAAGCACATACGCGCCAAGCGCAAGCATTCGTCGACGCTGGCCAAACTCAAGGACGACGTGCTCCGGGCGCAGCGCAAGCTGCTCGCCGTGGAGGACCGCACGCGCCTGAAGATCGCCGAGATCAAGGAGATCAACCGGCAGATGTCGATCGGCGAGGCGAAGGCGCGCCGTGCCAAGAAGGAAATGGTCGAGGCGAACCTGCGGCTGGTCATTTCGATCGCGAAGAAATACACGAACCGCGGCCTGCAGTTCCTCGACCTGATCCAGGAAGGCAACATCGGCCTGATGAAGGCGGTCGACAAGTTCGAGTACCGTCGCGGCTACAAGTTCTCAACCTATGCCACGTGGTGGATCCGGCAGGCGATCACGCGTTCGATCGCGGACCAGGCACGAACCATCCGCATCCCGGTGCACATGATCGAGACGATCAACAAGCTGAATCGCATTTCCCGGCAGATGCTGCAGGAGATGGGTCGCGAACCGTTGCCCGACGAACTCGCCGTCCGGATGGACATGCCGGAAGACAAGGTTCGCAAGGTGCTGAAGATCGCCAAGGAGCCGATTTCGATGGAGACGCCGATCGGCGACGACGAGGATTCGCATCTCGGCGATTTCATCGAGGACCAGACGGTACGCTCGCCCATCGAATCGGCGACGTCGGAAGGCCTGAAGGAGACGACCCACGCGGTACTTGCCGGCCTGACGCCGCGCGAAGCCAAGGTGCTGCGGATGCGTTTCGGCATCGACATGAACACGGATCACACGCTCGAGGAAGTCGGCAAGCAGTTCGACGTGACCCGCGAGCGAATCCGCCAGATCGAAGCCAAGGCGCTCAGGAAACTCAGGCACCCAACGCGCTCGGACCAGCTCCGGAGCTTCCTGCTGGAAGACTGAGCGGGCCACGGGATAAGAGAAGAACCGGGCCTCGGCCCGGTTTTTCTTTGCCCGAAGGAAACCCGAAGCCCGGATTCAAGCTTCGCAGGGCCGGACCAAAGTCTGCTAGAATTCGGTCCCCGCACCGGCACCCCGGTGCAGCAACAACGCAGGGCCTGTAGCTCAGTTGGTTAGAGCAGGGGACTCATAATCCCTTGGTCCCAGGTTCGAGTCCTGGCGGGCCCACCAATTCTCACTGGCGCCACCATCTCCATCAGCGCCTGCTTTCGCTAAAAGCGGCCGTCCGAATGTCGTGCTTTGGGGAACTGCAATTTTCGGCTTTCCGCCACAAGCAGTCAGCCAAGCGCAAGAGTACGAATGAACCTACTCCGGCGACTCCAAAATTTCCGTCCTGCCGAGCCTCGTTGCCAATGTGGTCTCAAGTTTATTCAGGTGTTCCTGGCGCTGCTCGGTAAACTGGATCAGTGAGCCAATTCGGCTCAAATTATCGACATACTCGTTAAGAAAGGCCGTGCTTGCCCGCATCTTTTCGACGTCGCAAACAGGGTTCCACCTGAATCCTTCGCCACTTAGTCGCGTCCAACGACCGACGAACCCAGCCCCCATCGGCACCCGTCCGACCACTATGAGATCTGGGAACCGGCTGTGTAATCGAAAAAGCTCGTTAGTCGCTTCCTGATAGTAGGCACGACCACGCCCGCGAAAGAGCACATAACTACTCAACTGCACTTTGATGTCTTTGTCCTGCAACACGTTGAACCGCCCGGTGGATAACATCTCGTCCAGAACTGGCAGTTCATCCGGCGGTCGTCGAAAAACGTGCGACGATGCAATGTTTGCACATTCTTCGCCGGTAATGGCGCGAGGCGGTTCCTGCGAGAAGAGCACGGGATTGACGCTCATCAAAATGTTGGCGCGCTCTCTCAGGCCTGTCAGCTCTTCACGCTGCGCCTGGAGCAGCTCTAAGGTTTCCTCATAAAGTCGGCTAAGCAGTTCACGCTCCTCGATACGCTCCTTGCGCGCTTCATTCCAGTCCTGAACCTGCAAGCCCATAAAAACGCCGACCACGACGATCACAAATTCGACTATTACGGCGAACCAATTTTGAGATCTTACGTTCTCTGATATACGTCTGAGGATCATCCATTGACCTTCAAGAGGTTAGGCAGGGTCGTTCAGAAATTGATTTACCCCGTCCCGAGCGACCGTCCGTAATCGGTCACTAGCGGACCCGCACCGGGAGTCTAGCCCAATGTCCGCTCTTGGGGGCAAAGCCGACAGTCAACCTGGGTGAATGGCGGCTTTCACAAATGCCGGACAATCAATGCCGCAGCTACGCCCTGTTGCGCCCGCTCGAACTCTCGGTCCCGGGTGCCGACGTGTAAAAGGAGAATCGCGCCCCGGCTTCACTCAAATATTCGGCTTGATCAGCCGAGCCGGCTGCAATTCGGCGTCGCTGAGCCTGCTCCTGTAATAACGCTCCAGCCCGAACTTCATTCCCGCCCAGTAGACCAGAGCAGGCAGGCAGAACGCGGCAACGCTCGCGGGCAGGTAGCGGAAAAGGTCGTGTGCCTCGTCGGTGAACGGGTCGTAGACGCTGAAGTACGCGATCTGCCCGGCGATGACGGCGGCCAGCGCGAGGAAATTGAATCCCTTGCTGTAGTAGTACTGCCCGCGGGGCGACCCTTCGAAAATCGACCGCAGGTGGATGTGCTGCTTCCTGAGCAGGAAATAGTCGACCAGCAGGATACCGGCGACCGGCGCCTGCATCGTGCCGTTGTAGGCCAGGAAAGTGTCACCCAGGTCGAACAGCTCCTGCGGCCAGATCACGAATAAGACGAGCGGCACACAGGTCAGCACGATGATCTGCTTCCAGCGGCGTTTGTGCAGGCCGGGCACGTGCCGCAACGCCAGGCCGCTCGCAAAGAGCGACACCGCAGTTGACGTGATGTTCGCCAGCGCTACGAAGCCCAGTGCCAGCACGCCCATGAACAGGCCTCCGAGCGGCACCATCCAGCGCGTCGGGTCGTCGGAGCCGATCATGAGACCGGAAACCAGGGCTATGGAGCAGACGATGCCCTGCACCAGACCGAAGTGGATTACCTCGGGATATATCGCGTTGCGCCGCGACCGGGTATTGCGTGCCAGGAAGCCGACACCGCCCCACCATGAAATTCCCGACGCGATACCGAGTTCGACCGCCACCGCGTAGTTCAGCCACGGCGTGGGCAGCGGTTCGAGCGGCTTGGCTGCGACGACTTCGTCCCAGCCGTACGTAGTGACCAGCATATAGAACATGAAGCTGACGACGACGAGGAGCCCGGGCGTGACGATGTTGTTGAACAGGCTCAGGAGGTGTACTCCGCGCGTCGTGATGAGATACGTAATCCAGATACCCAGCGCCACACCCGCCCCGGCCAGCCAGCGCGGCGGCTCGTAGCCCATGGCATCCGCGATGTTGACGATGCCGTTGCCAAACATCACGAGGATCAGTCCGGACCAGCCGATCATGTTGATCAGGTAGAAGATCAGTACGATGCGGGCGCCATTCTGGCCGAACGCCGGCTTGCAGAAATCGATTTGTTCGAGACCGTAACGATGGCATCCGGCCGACAGGGACGCGGAAACCATCAGCGTGCCGATCAGGTTGCCGGCGATCAGGCACACCATGCCCTGGATCGCGCCAACGTAGTTGGCTACCGCGCCACCCGTAATGAAACACCAGGTAGCGATGGTGTATGCGAAGCAGGTCCCGTGAGCACCCCAGAACTTGTACTCGCGCTCCGTGGGCAGCATCGGCTCGCGGCCGTAGGTGCTCAGCAGGTCGCCGTGAAATTCCTCGGACTCGGCCTGCCGGCCGCCGGCTGCCCCGAAACTCATCGGGCCAGTTCGATGGCAATCATCGGAATGACGATTGCAAAAATGACCAGGACAATCCAGTCGAGGCGGGTAAAGCTTCCCAACTCCTCGTCGCCCATGTTCTGCATCCGGTCGATCCGTTTTTCCAGGTCCAGAACCAAGTCTGGTACGTCTTCCTGTTCAAGCATGCGCAGCCCGCCCCAGGCAGTAGACAGAAAACGTTCCGAGAGTAATGTATCTGCGCGCGCACAGGTAGCCCTGGACGGTCTCACGAGCCGGCGCGCGAGACCGGGTGGCCGGTCAAGGCAGCTCTTCTTCCAGGTGGCAGGCCACGCACTCTCTCACGGGACCTCCGTCCTGCCGCGCCCGTTCCTTGTCCTCGTGGCAGCCGCGGCAGAGATCGTGAAACTGCTGCTCCAGCACCGGGGAGACCTCCTGGTTCGTCACGTGACAGTACATGCAGGGGTCACCGCCCGTGTCGTCCACGTAGTTGTGGTGGCACAGGATGCAGTTCTCGGCGGCGTGATCTTCGTGAGCGAACGTCATGGGAAGCAGCGCTTCAGCGCTTTGCCAGCGCGGGACTCGCGCGGGCCGCTCCGCGCTGAACGGCGTGCCATAAACCAGCAACGCCGCCACCGCCAGCAAGACCCCGACGGCAAAGATTCTCACGGCAGGTTCCTGAGCGCCGCGAACGACAGGGTGAGGACCAGGCCGACGCCAACGAACACGGCGGTAGTCTTTTGACCGATAGCCGCGCTCCGAAGCCAGGCCCGATCTCCCACGCAGACCAAGCCGGCAGTGGCCAGCAGCAACAGGGCCTGGTACCACGTGCCGAAGTACAGACCGCTGCCAAGGACGTGCCAGAGCGCGGCGGCGATCGTTGCGATGGCGAGCAAGCGGTGCCAGTAGCGGAAATTTGCGTAGCGGCGGTGCAGTCGCAGCCGGTACTGGGGCATGCCGACGATCATCATGCCGATCAGCAACACGAAGCCGGCGCAGCCGAGCCACATGTACAGGGGCGCGCCCGGCTGTAGGTACGTGATTGCAACGGGATCGAGCAGCAGGAACCAGAACGCATGGGTAGCCGCTATCGCCAGCACGGCATAGCCGAAGACCTGGTGCGCCCGCAGGTTGATGCCGGGGCCGCTGGAGGCGACGAGGTGCAGCAGTCCGCCCAGGGCGACGAGTCCGAGGCCGTTGCCCGCATCCCATAGCAGGCCGGCGCCGAGCGTTGGCGCGGCGAGAAATGAGAGCAGCGCCACGGCGCCCAGTGTCAGCAACAGTCCTTTCATATGAATCAGCCGAGTGTATACCGCCCGGCGGCAGCCGTGGCGCCGAGGCTCAGCCCTCGAGGACCTTCCGGCGGCAGTTGCGGTATGCTCGCCCGGTCAACGATCGATGCGGGCCGCGATGCGCGACACGAACACTGCGAAGACGGCGATCCGGGTCCTCGTGCTGGCGAGCCTGGCCGCGATCTTCGCCGGACCCTGGTATACCGAGCCCGGCTACGACTGGATAGCCCATTCCGTCAGCGAACTCGCCGGGCAGCACACGAAGAATGCGTGGATCATGCGAGGTGGCCTGCTCGCGCTGGGGGCTGCCTCCATCGCCGGCTTTCTCGCGTTTCGGCCTGGGTTTAATGTCCTTTTCGCCGGCTTCGGCCTGTTTATCGCGCTATCCGCCCTGTTCCCGCACAAGCCTTTCGTCACCGACAGGCCGTACTCGGAATTGCTCGACCAGGTCCACAGCATATGCGCAAGCGTTGCCGGCCTGTGCGCGGTACTCGGCTTCGTGTTCAAAGCGCGTGTTGCAGAGGCCAGGGCAGCGATGCTTTCGTATGCACTGATCGCCGCTGCCTACACTCTTGTGCCGATGCTGATGTTCTCGCTGCCCGCCTGGCAGGGATTGTTTCAGCGAGCGCTGTTTCTGAGCTTCTCGATCTGGGTACTGGCCGATGGCCTGCCCCGGCGCAGGGACGCTTAGGGGTCAGGCCAGCGGCTGGACCGAAATCCTGTCCACCAGCACGCTCGGCATGCCCTGCGACACCGGAACGCGCTGGCCGTTCTTGCCGCAGGTCCAGCCGCCCGGATCCATACGGAAGTCGTTCGCGACCATGCGAATGCCGGCCAGCGTGGCTGGTCCGTTACCGGCCAGCCGGATATCGCGCAGTGGCATGCGCAGCCGACCGCCCTCGATGAGCCAGCCGTTGCGAACGACGAAGTCGTAATCGCCGGAGCCGAGCTGCACGTTGCCGCCGGTAAAGGTTTCGACGAGGATCCCGCGATCCACCGCGGCGACCAGCTCGTCGCGCTCGTGCGTCCCATTATCAATGAACGTGCACGTCATGCGCGGCATCGGCTGGTGACGATAGGTCTGGCGCCTGCCGGATCCGGTCGGCTCGACGCCGGCCCGCCGTGCGCTGGCGGCGTCGTGCAGGTACGAACGCAACACGCCGTTTTCGACCAGCAGGTTCCTCCGGCAGGCATTCCCCTCATCGTCGTAATTCAACGCGCCGCGCTCGCCGGCCAGGGTCCCCTGGTCGACGAGATTGATCGGCGCTTCGGCTATGCGTTCACCGATGCGGTTGGCGTAAATGCTGTCGCCGCGATCGACGAAGTCCGCCTCCAGCGTGTGGCCTATCGCCTCGTGGAGCAGAACGCCGCCGGTGCCGGCCGCCAGGATGACAGGGAACTCTCCCGCCGGCGGCATCCTCGCCTCGAACAGCAGCATCGTCCGCTGGACGGCGACGTCGACCAGCTCTGCAACGCGGGCGTCGCTGTACCAGTCGAGCCCGGCCCGCGCCGCCATGTTCGCGAAACCCGAGTGCGTCACGCCGTTTCTCGTTGCCGACACCTGGATGCTAAGGCGGGTCATCGGTCGATAGTCCCTGATGAGCCGCCCGTCCGCCGTCGCGAGCAGTACGCGTTCGTCCGTGTCCGACCACGAAACGGTGACGTTGTCGATCGCCGGGTCCGACTGCCGGGCCAGGCGATCCGCGAGGCTCAGCACGGGCAGCTTGCGATCGAATCCGATCTCGACCCATGGAACGGACGTCCGGTAAAGACCGCCCTCCTCGCCCCGCACAAGCACGGAGGGCGACGCCGGTGACCCGACACGGATCGCGCTGGCCGCCTCGTCCGCCGCCGCCAGCATGCCATCCATGCTCAAGTCCTCGGTCGAGCTAAAGCCGCTGCCGTCGGACCCCGCCACGCGCAGGCCGAGGCCCTGCGTGATCTCCGCGCCGCCGGGCCGCACCTCGCCGAGATCCATTCGCAGCAGCGTCTGCCGTCGATGCTGAAAATAAAGATCGGCCGAATCCGCCCCGTTCACGGTCAGCCGCGACAGGATGCGCGCGATGTCTCTCTCGTCGACCCCGAACCAGGCGAAGAACGGGTCGGCAACCGTCGGCGCCGACACCGTGCGCGCCGCCTGGACACCGCAGCCTGCCAGGAAAGTCGGCATGGCGATGAGACTGACCCCGCCGGCTGCGGCGCGCCGCAGGAAATGCCGCCGCGACCAGCTCACGCGTTCCGCCTCGCGGCCAGTGCCAGCCCGAGACCCGCCGTGATCAGCAGGGATCCAGTGACGCGCTCTCGCAACAGCGCGGATCGTTCGAGCCATCGCCGCGCCGATCCCGCGCAAAGCGCCCACAGCGAGTCGCCGGCACCGATGACGAACAGGTAGACGGCCGCCAGGACCGTCAACTCGCCGGCGGCGTTCGCCGCGGATCCGACGAACTGGGGCAGGAACGCCGCGTTGAACAGCAGCGTCTTGGGATTGAGTATGGCCAGCAGCAAGCCTCTCCAGAAAGCACGGCGGGCCGGCGCCGGCGGCTCGACCGCAGCCAGGGTCGCGCGCCGCCAGGACCGGATGCCCAGCCAGACCAGGTAGGCCGCACCCAGCCACTTCAGCCAGTAAAGTGTGACGGCAGCCGATTCGACGAGGGTCGCGAGGCCGGCGACAACGAGCGTGAGCTGCACAGCAACGCCGAGCGTCGTTCCGACCACGGTAAGCAAGCCCTGGCGCAGGCCGCGGCCCAGGCAGGTAGCCACGATCAGCGCGACGTTCGGGCCGGGAATCATCACCAGCAACCCGGTCGCGATAGCGAGCGCAAGAACGTTTTCCATCAGTCGATCCTCAACGCCGCGTATATCACCCGTTATTGCACCAGCCTGCCGCGACGTATGTCACGGCCTCAGCGCCGGCGGCCACGCTTCCAGTGATTGAGCAACAGGAATCCGAAAAGCATGCCGCCGAGGTGTGCGAAGTTGGCTATGCCGGGCGTTGCTCCGGAGAAGCCGAGGTACAGCTCGAGCAGGCCGAACAGGAGCACCATGTACTTCGCTTTCATCGGTATCGGGGGGAACAGCAGCATGACCATGCGATTCGGAAAGGTCATGCCGAAGGCGAGCAGTAGCCCGAAAACACCACCCGAGGCTCCGACCGTCGCATAGCCACCGCCCTGCAGGCTGGCAACAATCAGCTGCACAAAGCCCGCGCCCACCACGCAGACGAGGTAATAGGTCAGGAACCGGCGCGACCCCATCATCACCTCGAGCTCGCGTCCGAACATCCACAGCATGAACATGTTGAACATCAGGTGGACGATGTCGCCGTGCAGGAAACCATAGGTCAGGAGCTGCCAGGGATAGAAATCGGCCCTGAGCGAATCCAGCGCCCACAATGCCAGGTAACGGTCGAAGATGCCCGGCAGGAACTGCTGCCCGGCAAAGGCCAGCCCGTTGAGCACGAGAATGACGAAGATGACGTCCGGAATGGCGCCGCTGGCGCGCCGCCGAAAAGCTGGCTGGTTCAATGTTCGAGGATCCGCATTGCGTCGGGGTCGGCAGAGTCTACGACAATTGTGCGCCCGGCGCGTTCCCGGCCGGCATCAGTCCGGTCCGCACACCCGAACAGGGCTGTCCAGCCGGATTTCGCCGCCCTCGATCACGCGGCAGCAAATCCCGCCGCGCCAGTACGGCTGCAGCGCGCGCCTCAATCCCTCGCATTGCTCATCCATCCGGGCGCATGGGGCGGTCTCCATGGTCACGGCGAGCCGGACGTCGCCGACCTCGATGACGGATCCGATCGCCTGCGGCAGCTCGACGCCGCCGACCAGGATGTTGGCACGCCGGGTGGTCCAGGGAAGCGAGCGGCCTGCGTCGGCGCAGGCGGATTGCCAGGCCTCATTGGACAGCAGCGTGACCTGCCGGTCGCCGGGCCGTCCCCGGGAGTCGCCCGCAACCCCGCTGGCCGTCGTGATGACGGCGGACTCCAGCGTTTCCATGACGGCGCGCTTGCCGGCGCGCCGCGCTATACCGAGTACCCGGCCCATGCGTCAATCTCCGGAACGACTGCCCCGCAGTTTAACCAGGGGTCGCGGATCAGTACCAGAACGAAAAGAAGAGCTGGTAGACGGTGGCGTCGAGGGCATACAGCGGTTCCGTGCCGACCACGGCATCGCCGGATATGTCGCGAAACTCGTCGTAGTCGACCTGCAGAAAGTCGACGGAGAAGTTGACGGAGCCGCGATCGATGAAGTTCCAGCCGTCGCGCAGGAACTCGTAGCTGGCCGCCAGCTTGAACGTGTGGCTGGTCATCGGGCTCAGTTCCTTGTCCCGGCCGCGAAAGTTCGTCTGCTCCGAACGCTGAAACAGGTCGCGGAAGAAGTGCGCACCCGTCTGGTCATGCCACCGGTACTTCGCCTCGAAAGTCCAGTCGCCCATCGGGTGCACGTAGGTGATCGCCGCCGTGTGCGAGGTGATGTCCCAGGTGTCCGCAAAGTACCGGTACTCGCCCTGGATCGCCGCTCGATACGGCAGGTAGTACCGGGCGCGGAGGCCGACGGCATTGCTCGTCCGCGTCGCCGGATAGAGCTCGGGCTCGAAGCTGTAGCCGATCGGGTTCGCGGAATCGAGGTAGCGGACCGACCGATACGGGTTATTCAGGAATCCCTCGTCGGTAATCGTTTCGAAATTCAGGCTCGCGATCAGATTGCGGGTCAGGATTTGCGTCAGCCCGATGCCATAATGCTGGCGAGTGTTGTCACGACTGAAGTCCGGGTTGTCGGAGCGACCGACCGTATCGTCACCCAGTGCGTAACTCAGCGTCAGGGTCGTCAGGTCGCCGAACATGTCCTGGCTGACGGAGAAACTGTAAGTCGTTGCATCGAAATCGCTTTCTTCACTGTTGGTGAAGTTTGCGCTCATCGTCGTGTTGCCGCGCAGGTAGTCCATGCCCAGCGACCACTGCTTGCGCTCCTCGGTGTAGGGGCTCGCGGTCGTAATGACGTCGATGGACGCAGAGCTCACCATGTCGACGTAATAGTTGCCGACGACGGAGACGCTCTTGCCGACCTTTTTGCGGACCAGGAGTGACGGCCCGTCGATCTCGACTCCACCGCCGTCGTACAGGTGGTACAGCAGGTCGGCCCGGTCGTCGGGCAGCACGCCGGCCAACGACTGCTGCGCCAGCGCGAGCAGCAGCGCCGCCACGCCCAGGCCGATGCGTTTCACATTCGTAATCACGTCGGTCTCGTCACGTTTCAGTTGCAGCCGCAGCCGCCGCCCGCCGCGCCTTCGCCGCCGCGCGCGCCTTCGCGCGCTTCGTATACGTGCTGGATATAGGCTGTCGACACGGGGTTCGCGTCGAGGAACATGATGGGATCTGCCAAGCGGTCTCGCTCATACGGTTTGACCCAGGGCTCGATGGATCCGCAGGCACCCAGCATTGCCCCCATCACGGCCAATACGGTGATTTTCAGGCTGTTTTTCAGCTTCATGACCATGCTCCAAGCTTAGCGTGGTGTTGCCCGGGCGGACCGTGACCCCGTCCTCAGAAGAACACCGTTACGCCCAGGTGGGCCTCCAGGTTATGCGTCGTCTTGTCCTCGCCGAGGATATCGATGTCGAACAGGTGATCGCGAAAGTCGATATGTAGTGCGACAGCATCGGTCAGCAGGAACCGGTAGCCGGCGCCGAAATTGACGGTGAACCGGTCGTCACCCGCGAACCGCGTCGAACCGAGCCCGGCAATCAGGTACAGGGTCGAGTTGTAGGCCCGGTTCTCACCGAAGAACACCTCGCCGGGCAGGATGTTGTAGCCCAGGTTCAGGTTGTAATAGGTGAAGGTCCGGTCGTCGTCGGACAGGATCGGGGCACCCCCGCTGAGGCGCTCGAAGCTGGTCAGCCCTGCCTCGGACTGGCCGACCGTGCCTTCGACGAAGAAGCCCTCGGTGACGTGGTATGCCAGCCGGATGCCATAGACGAGGTCGGATTCGAAGTCCTCGATGCTCATTATGCCGGCGAACGCGCCGACTTCGAAGTTTTCCGTATCGATGTCCGCTTCCCGGACCTCGCGGCGCTCGACCTCCGGCTCGATGACCTGCCCCGGTTCCTCGGCGGTCGGCGGGGGCGCGGACTCGTCACCCATGCCGAGCAGGTTCTTCGTGGCCGCGCAGCCGGACAGCCCGAGCGCCAGCGCAGGCACAATCAGAAAAAGAAGGCGAATCCGACTTTCCATTCCTCTACTTCCTCGTTGTCGTCACGGCTCGTAAACACGACGTAACTCTTGTATTCGGCGCGCAGCAGGAACCGCTGGGTCGCGTACATACGCACTCCGGCTCCCACGTGCGCAACCTGGTCGGTTCGGTCCTCGCCCTGGACGATGGTTGATTTCGGCTCCGTGTGTATGACCCCGGTGCCCAAGGTAAAAAACGGTGAGATGCGCCAGTCCGGCCAGGTCTCGTGTATGACGTTCAGGCTGGCCATCCAGCCATTGGAAAAGTTGCCGAGTATCTGCGAACCCCAGACTTCGATGCCTACATGCGGATTCAGCGAGTAGGCCCCATAAACCGACAGGATATTCGCTCCGCCGAAGTCCCCGGCCAGCACGCCGGCTTCCCAGCGCGAATTCGTGAAGTCGGCAAGCCCGGGCGCCGTGAATTCGACCGGTTCACCGCTCGGCTGCAGCGTCAGCTGCAACTGCGCGCGGTCGACCCAGCCTTCGCGCCCTTCCGTCGAACGCACCAGGAACCAGTCGGTCCGGCGCTTGAGTATGGCCACCGCCTCGCCGCGATCGACGACGTGAAATTTCGGGTAGCCCACGCCCGGGCCGGTCCGCATCTCGAGATAGGGATCGGCAACAATTACCGTCGCGGGTTCGTCGGCCGCGCCCGCCGGGTCGGCGAATAGCGCCTGACTGGCAATGAGCAGCAGGACGCCGATCCGACCGATACTAATTGATCGGAGCGTCGAAAGGATTGTTGTAATACTGCGCTCCGACATCCAGCCATTCCGAGATCAAGCGTAGCTCTGCTTCCGTCAGGTAACCCGCGTGGCTTTGGCCGGCCCCGAATCGCGAGAAGAAGCGATTCGAGGGATTGGCACCCGCCACGCTCATTGATGGCGCGACATTGACCGGAGCAAATATCGGGTCGCCCGTAACCGGGTCGATATCGACCTGGACGAGCCGCTCTACCAGGTTTCCGTTCGCATCCAGCTCCAGCTCGTTATCGTTCGCCAACAGTTCCTGGTATGACTTGAAGTGGTCTGGCTCCAGGTCCGACTGGCCCTCCGAGAGATCAAGCTGACCGGCCGGCACCACCGTGGCGCCGGCCGCGCTGACTATATTATGACAATTCGTGCAGGTGTTTGTGACGGGCTGCCCATTTCCGTCAAGTACCGGCATCCCCATCGAATCGAGCACCGGCCGGGGGAGCGCCCACAGCGGGTGAATATTCGTTTCGTAGTTGATGACAATGCGGCAGTTCGCGTTCCAGGCCTGGGTCAGGCAGGTGAGGCTGGTCGGCGGCACCGTGTCGAGATCCAGGTGGGAATAGCTGAACGGGGCATCCGGAGCCCGCCCGGCTTTGAGCTCATCGGTCCAGACATCCTCGTACTCGATGTCCATCGAGGGTTCGAGCGATGAGCAGCCGTCCGTCGCGCAGCTGATCCGCGCCCGGACCTCGGCCATCGTCTCCCCGACCTCGCCGACGAACAACGCGTCGACAGTGCTCGGGAAATAGGAGCCTCCCGCGACCTGCGCGCCGGCCCAGGCCGCCTCGAAAGCATCGCCGCGACCGTGCGACAGCCCGCTTTGCGCAAGATGGCAGCCATTGCACTCGAGCACCTGCCCGGGACGCAGCTGCATCCAGTTCTGGTGCCTCGACGTGATGCGCCGGCCGTTTGCATCCAGGACACTCACGCCGAAAGCCACGTTGGCCGGCACCTTGACCATGACCGAGCCATCCGGCTCGATCGGCGCGTAGCCGAGGATTTCGCGCATGCCCTGCGCCGCGCTGACGCCGAAAGCCGTGTTGTCGATGTCACGCAGGTCGTCGTTCGGCTGTGATACCGCCTTGACGATACGCAGGAAGCGGGCCGGCCGGCCCGCGGCCGATGTCGTAAGCGACGGATCCGCGACCGCGTCGATGTCGACCACCGCGCCGCCGTCGAAGTCGTAGACGCTGCGTATATTGATGACGCCGGCATTCTGGTTGGCGAGGTTCGGGTCCGACAGGAAGTCGCTGCTGCCATCCAGGACGACGGGCGGCAACGGACGGGGGTCCGCAGCGACGACCTCGGTGAACATGAACCCTTCCTGGCCCGGGACGACGGGCAGCTGTGTGTCGTCGGCCGGATCGTACATCCAGATGCCGTATAGCGGGTCGGCCTGCTCCAGCGTGAGATCGGCCAGGTTTTCCGCGGTGCACGGATAGATGACCAGCGGCGTCCCGGCCGGCGGCGGGTTGGCCGGATCGATGACATCCGTCAGGCGGCACTGGGACCAGCTCACCAGCAGTCGCCCCGTCCCGTCCTGGATCGGAAACACCGATGCGTAGCGCCCGCCTACGGATGGTTCGTTCGGCTCGGTCGACACGTCGTTGATCGTCGCGCGCTCCTGCGCGGGACCCGTAAGCCCGGGATTATCCTTGCTGGGCTGGCTGTTCTCGATATAGGTCGCGGTATCGATGACGACGATATCGCCGCCTCCCCCGGTATCCGTGAACGGTCGCACAAGTGCCATGATGCGGCCGTCCTCGAGCTGTCGCGGCTGCATGAATTGCACGACCTGGCCGTTCGTGCCCGTGTCGTGGCTGTTCTGGCCGTAGAGCAGCTCGAGCGCCGAACCGTCGGGGTTCATCCGATACAGGTTGACGGCGTTATTGCCCGGCGCATGGTCCCAGCGGCTGAATACGACCTGGCCGCTCGCCAGCACCGACGGGTCGAAATCGTGGCTCTGGTTATACGAGACCTGCTCTATGTCGCTGCCGTCCTCTTCCATTACGTGCAATACGAACGCAGGCTCGTCGTCGTCTTCGTCCTGGGCTTCGAACTGGGGCTTGCCCTCGTCGAGGAGTATCGCCTGTGCCCGAACCTGGCGGGTGGACGAAAATATGATCCGACCGTCCGGCAGGTAATGCGGCGCAACGTCGTGGCCGATCTCCGCGCTGAGATCCGAGGCGATGATGCGGCGCAGCGCCGCATTGCCGATATCGTATTCCCAGATGTTCCACGTGGGCTGATCCGGATCGTCAAGTGCAAGGTTCAGGTCGACCGGGCCGCGCATCGCGAACAGGACCCTGGTCCCGTCGTACGAAATCTCGACATCGCGAACGGCGCCCAGGCCCTGCGTCACGTCGCCCGTGACGTTGATCTCGGGCGCACTCGGTGACGCACGGTCGCGGACGAACAGGTCGGCGCCGAAATTGAAAGTAACCATCTCGCGCAGGTCGTTTTGCTCCAGATCGCCCTGGGCGTCGAGCGGTAGCGGCGCCTTTACGTAGGCGATCGGGAAGTCGACGACGACCGGGTCCGGATCCTGGCCGGTGCCGATGCTGACACCGTCGCCGCTGCCGCCGCAGCCTGCAACGGTGAGTGCAAGGAGACAGCTTGTGCCTGCAAGCAGGGCGCAGCCTGGTGTCGCGCCAGCGACGCGTAGCAAAAACGTTTTCATAACGTTCACTCTGGTTCCTTCCGGCGTGTCGCCGATCGGGCTCGGCAAACGATGCGTTCGCGGCTCGCTGTCGCCCGCGATTGCAAAGCGCTGCTTCGATCCGCAGTCGATTCCGCAGTGTGGACACAAGCACCGCCGTGCGCCGTTAACGCGATCACAGTTAACCCGCCGTCGACCGTGGTCACTTGCGCGCCCGGAATCCGCGTTACGAATCTCGTGCAGACCGAGCCTGCGAAACCGCCGATACGTTCCATGCTTCGGGACGGGCAGTTTAGGAAATCGCGCCAGCCGATGTAATGTCTCGAAAGTCCGACAGTGCGCAATGTCAAACGTCGTGAGGCGCTCGTCGGCGATCGGGAAGCGGCGGCACCTGAGCGGCGACCATACCTGCAATTGCTGCGTTGTGCCGTACGGGAAACGCGCCGGGATAATGTGAGCCGGCACATTGGAGAGCGTCCGGTTCAGCGTATCTCCGCCGCAACATTCCTGGCCGATGCCGCGATTGATCGCCGGTGTGCCGGGACCGCAACGTGTCACCTCGCCGCGTTCTGTCTGGATTCGCCGACAGCTGATAATCTTCTTATTTTCAACATGTTACGTTTCCAGGCTGGCGCAACCGTGCGGAACTGCCGACAGTCGCTTTACATATCCAGCACCACCAGCCGGCTCGGCTCGCGAGCTGAACTCACTGAATACGCTCGCTTTTCCCGAGAACCCCGGCGGCGCCGGAAAGTGTGGCACGGCACTTGCTTTGGTATCCATGAAAGGTGAGAAGCCACTGCCCGTGACAGTACCGCGACGCGGCGATTGTGAGTGTATTCACGGCGCGTAGCGGTACTGTCCGGCAGAATCCGGGCAAGGATCTGGCCGCCTGGCGGCAGAGAGGAGTCCCTGCAGCCGCAGAGCAACGAGCGGACCGCAGCGGCACGCAGGCAGGAAAAGAAATTATACGAACACGGGATTCCCGGGGGCCGGACGGACCGGCGCTCATGTGCAGGATCAACTCGAAAATGAGCAGAATGGTTATGACGTACAGGACGTGCAGAAGCAGCGAACGCAAACCGGTCGACGGACGGACCGCAGGCTTCGCCAAGTGGCTCTCGGCCAGCCTGGTCTGTCTGTGCCTCGCGGCGACGGCAAACGCAGGCCCCCGCGAGCAGGCAAAACGCATACACGACCGCCTGGCAGGCGTGCCGCCGACCGAAGCGGTGCTGCAGCTGATGGAGGCCGAAGTGGATCCGTTCCAGCCGGGGACCGCTGTCGATGCAGCCTACCGGGCGATGGAGGATCCCGCCTTTTATAACGTGACTCTGAAGAACTTCGCGGCGCCGTGGACGAACCGCGAGCGCGACGTGTTCGTGCCGCTCAACGACTACATCGCGACAGTCGTCGGCATGATACGCGACGACGTTCCCTTCAATACCCTGCTGTCCTCGGACATGATTTATGTCGGCTCGAACAGCCTGGGGCTGCCGGCCTACTCGAACGGCAACAACGATCATTACGCCGAGCTCGAGCGGCGCAGCCTCGACATGAAGGCCGGGCTCGAGCAGCGGCTGCAGTCCAATGTCAACGGGCTGCCTCCGAACGCTACGGCGGGCGTCATGACGACACGCGCGGCAGCGGAGGCGTTTTTCATCGCAGGCACGAACCGGGCGATGTTCCGCTTCACGATGCTCAACCACATGTGCAACGACCTGGAACAGGTGCACGACACGCGACTGGTTCCGGACCGTATCCGCCAGGACGTGAGCCGCAGCCCAGGTGGCGACAGTCGCCTGTTCCTGAACAACTGCATCGGCTGCCATAACGGCATGGATCCGCTGGCAGGCGCCTTTGCCTATTACAACTTTAACCCGGACACCGGCAGCATCGAGTACACGCCGGGCACGGTGCAGCCGAAGTACTTCAACAACGATGTGAACTTTCCCTACGGGTTCCAGACGACGGATGACAGCTGGATGAATTACTGGCGTGAAGGCCAGAACCAGTTTCTCGGCTGGGATCCCGGCCTGCCGGGGGCCGGCAATGGCGCCAAGTCGCTCGGCGAGGAGCTCGGCAACAGTGATGCGTTCGCTGCCTGCCAGGTCCGGAAGGTATTCCAGGCCGTCTGCCTGCGAGAACCGGAGGATGCCGCAGACCGTCAGCAGGTTCAGCAGATGGTTGCGTCGTTCAAGGCAGGCTACCGCATGAAGCAGACCTTCGCCGAGGCGGCGGTCTACTGCATGGGCCAGTAAGGAGTCGCGACAATGACCAACGCAACAGGAATTGCCATGGCCCCCGTTTCGACTTCCCCGCTGGCTCGCCTGCGCTTCGCCTTACTCGGCAGCGTGGCAGCTCTCGTGATCGCTGCCTGCGGCGGCGGCGCGCAAACGGTCGAAAATCCCGTCACCAACGTCGCTCCGCCGGCGAGCTACCAGGGCCCGCCGCCGGCGACGGCAGACATCCAGTCGTTCAAGCTCAACCTCTGGGACAACATCCAGATGGGGAACCGCTGCGGCGGCTGCCATAACGAGCAGACCGGCCAGCTGCCGCTGTTCGCCCGACACGACGACGTCAACCTCGCCTACGAGGCGGCGAACACTGTCGCCAACCTGGGACAGCCCTCGGATTCGCGCCTCGTGCTCAAAGTCGGCGGCGGCCACAACTGCTGGCTGACCGACTCGAATGCCTGCGCGGACATCATGACGACCTGGATCGAAAACTGGGCGGGCTCGGCCGGCACCGGCGGCCGGCAGATCGTCCTGCAGCCTCCGCCGCTGCTCGACCCGGGTTCGAGCAAGAGCTACGCGAACGCGACCGTCGGCAACTTTGCGACGCTGGTGCACGAGCCGATCCTGCTCGAGTACTGCGCCGGCTGCCACAGTTCCTCGGCCCCGACTTCGCAGCAGCCGTATTTTGCCGAGGGCGACGCGAACGTGGCATTCGAAGCCGCCAAGTCGAAAATGGACCTCGACGACCCGGCGTCATCCCGCTTCGTGATCCGCCTCGGCAACGAGTTCCACAACTGCTGGGACGTCGGCTGCGCGCAAGCTGCGGGCGAAATGGAAGCCGCGATCCTGGCCTTCGCCAACACGGTCCCGCTGACCGAAGTCGACCCCGACCTGGTGATTTCGAAGGCACTGAGGCTGGTGGACGGGACGATCGCGTCCGGCGGGAATCGCTACGAGAATTCGCAGATAGCCCTGTGGGAATTCAAGACGGGCAGCGGCACGGTCGCGTTCGATACGAGCGGCGTCGAGCCCGCCATCGACCTGAATTTCTTCGGCGAGGTTGCCTGGTTCGGCGGCTGGGGCGTCACGATCGGCGGCGGCAAACTGCAGGGATCGACGGCAGCAAGCAAGAAGCTTTACGACATGATCCTTGCCACCGGCGAATACTCGATCGAGGCCTGGGTAATTCCCGCCAACGTTACGCAGGAAATGGCCCGCATCGTCAGCTACTCGGCTGGCGACGACGCCCGCAATTTCACGCTGCAGCAGACCTTGTACAACTACGAGTTCCGCCACCGCAGCACGGAAACCAGCCTGAACGGCGATCCCCAGCTGTCGACGCCGGATGCCGACGAGGTCCTGCAGGCCACTCTGCAGCACGTCGTCGCTACCTACAGCCCGGTCGAGGGCCGCAAGATCTACGTGAACGGGGTCCTGGTTACGCAACTGGATCCGGTCGCGCCCGGGTCGATGGCGGACTGGCAGGATACGTTCGCGCTGGTGTTCGGCAATGAGGTCTCCAGCGATGGCCTGTTCCAGGGCACGATACGGCTGGCGGCCATTCACAATCGCGCACTGACCCCGGAACAGGTCGTGCAGAACTTCGACGTCGGCGTCGGTGAGAAATTCTTCCTGCTGTTCAGCATCTCGGACGTCATCGGTGTGGCCGACAGCTACATTCTTTTCGAGGTTGCCCAGTTCGACACCTATGGATACCTGTTCGCGGAGCCGCGCTTCATTACGCTCGGTTCGGCACCGGCCGTCGAAGGCGTGCCGCTCGAGGGCATGTATATCGGCGTAAACGGCGCGGAATCGCCGGTCGGTCAATCCTACGGCAATCTCATAGCGACACTGAGTTCGTCGGCCTTCGGCGAGATGGGCCAGGCGCTCTCGGCGCTCGGCGCGGTCCTGCCGCTCGAGAAGGGACCCCAGGACGACGAGTTCTTCCTGAGCTTCGACCGGCTGGGCGACCAGACGCACGTCCGGGTCGGCGATCCGTCCCTCGTCGTCATCGAGTCCGATATCCTGCCCCGGGCCCAGCGGATCGGCGTGCGCACCTTCGACGAGATCAACGCGACGATGGCGGCTGTTACGGGCGTGGATCCGGAAACGCCGGCTGTCGACATGACCTTCCAGAACCTGCGCCAGTCGCTGCCCGCGATCGAGAATCCGCAGGCTTTCCTGTCATCCCACCAGGTCGCGATCGCACAACTCGCGATCGAGTACTGCAATGCCCTGGTGGACGGCCCGCAGGCGGCCAGCTTCTTCGGCGGGTTCAATTTCGGGCTTGCGCCATCCGTCGCCTATGCGGGCACGGCGCGTAACCAGGTCATCGATCCGCTGATCGACCGCTTCGTCGGCGTCGGCATCCAGGACCAGCCGGACTTCGTCGACATCCGGGACGAGCTCGGCTACTTCGCCACGGACGGGGTCCGGCCGGACAATCTCATCGACCGCCTGCTCGTCAGCGCGGACAACCCGGATACTCGCGCAATCGCCAAGGCGGCCTGCGCGTCTGTGCTCGGCAGCGCCGCGATGCTGGTGCAGTGAACGGAACGAACAGGACACGAGGCAAATCGATATGACTAAGAAGAGAATGGTTCGCGACTGGGACGCGCCACAGCGGCATCCGGATCACAGGCGGCCGGTGACGAGGCGGGATTTCGTTGCCCAGGGCTTCCTGTCCGGTTCTGCCTTCGCCGCCGGCGGCGGCGTGTTGAGCCTGTTCTCAAACCCTCGCGATGCCTACGCGGCGTTGTCCGGCGACCTGACGCCGCTGCTGCAGAACCCGTGCAATATCGCAACGGACGGCGCCGGCAAGATCCCGTTCATCTGTTTCGATCTCGCGGGCGGCGCGAATATCGCGGGCTCGAACGTGCTGGTCGGCAAAGAGGGCGGCCAGATGGATTTCCTCAGTACGGCCGGATACGAAAAGCTGGGGCTGCCGGGCGACATGGTGCCGGGCCTCACCGACCCGACCACCGGCCTGCCCTACGCGAACACCGACTTCGGGCTCGCATTCCATTCGGACAGCGCGTTTCGGCGCGGCATGCTCGCCAGCATGACGACAACCCCGGGAATCGAGCAAAATCTGACCGGTGCGATCATTCCGGCCCGGTCGGACAACGACACGGGCAACAATCCGCATAACCCGCTGTACGGCATCGCGCGAGCCGGCGCGAATGGCTCGATCCTGACGCTGGCCGGTACCGAGAACACCGACTCCGGCGGCAACTCGATGATCCCGGCCAGCATGATGGACCCGGAACTGCGGCCGACGAAGGTGGACCGGCCCAGCGACGTCACCGGCCTCGTGGACACGGGTCAGCTGGTCGGCATACTCGGCCCCGATGACGCGACCGCGGTGATGGAATCCGTCTACCGCATCAGCGAGCAGAAGATGGGGGTCGTAACGGCTGACGCCGTCGTCAAGGACATGGTGCGTTGCGGGTACCTGAAAGCGGCGGATATCGCCGACCGCTTCGGCGCGACGCCGCTCGATCCCGGCCTCGACCCGATGATCGTCGGTCCCGGAGGCATCTTCTCGAATGCCGAGTTCACGGATACCGGCCGCGACGGCCAGGAGTTCCGCAAGACCGCATCCGTGATGAAGCTCGTGATGAACGGCTTCGCCGGGGCCGCCTGCATCGAGATGGGTGGCTACGATTATCACGGCGGTGCGCGCGCCGAGGGCGAGGTCAAGGACTTCCGTGCCGGCCGCTGCATGGGCGCCTGCATCGCGTATGCGGCCCGCATCGGCGTCCCGCTGATGCTGTACGTCTTCAGCGACGGCTCGCTCTCCAGCGACGGCACGATCGACAACACGGCGAACGGCCGCGGCAAGGGCGAGTGGGTCAGTGACAACTCGTCGACCGCCGCGTCTTTCTTCATGGTCTACAACCCGAACGGTCGCGCCATCCTGCGCGGCGGCACGCCGGCCGAACAGGCCATGCACCAGCAGATCGGTTACTTCGACGCCGGTGCATCCGTCGTTCGGACCGCGACTCCGGCGGCGAACAACGTCAACCTGCTCGTGAACACGGTGCTGCTGAACTACATGGCGCTGCACGGCGAGGAGGGGCTGTTCGAGGCGGCGTTCCCCGGTCACGGCCTCGGCACGCCGGCGCAGCGGGACCGGCTGACGGCCTTCGAGTCCATCGTCAGCGGCACGATAGGCCCGTTGAACCCCATCTGACCTCCGCAGGTCGGAACCGAAAGGTCGGCAGGCAGTAGCCTGTCGGCCTTTCTTTTTCGCTGCCCGGCAATGCACCCCCGCCGGGGCTTCCGCGCCTCTCGGAACGGGACTCGGCGGCGGCAAGTCGCCATAATGCGGGTCATGTACGAATCCTGCCCCGGACCAAGCTGACATGCTCGTTGCCGAAGACCTGCTGCCGTTGCTCGCCTGCCCGCGCTGCGACCGGACACCGCTGCGCCAGGGCGGCAGCACGCTCGCCTGCCCGGCGTGCAAGACGGAGTTCCCGGGAGTGGCCGGTATCCCCTGGCTCTTTGCCGAACCGGATGCGACGCTCGGCCAATGGCGCGGGCGCCTGCATTTCGCCCTGCAGCAGCTCGCACACGAGACGCAGCGGATCGCGGCCGAACTCAGGGGCCAGGAACTGCGCGCCAGTACGCGACGGAGGCTCGAGCACCAGGCGGCAGCCCTCGAGTCGCACCGCCGCGCACTGCAGCAACTGCTGGCACCCGTCGACGTGCAGTCCCTCGAGGCAAACTACGAGTCCCATCTCGCACTGCGGACTCGACTGCCGCTCGACCAGGGCATCAACACCTATTACGCGAACGCCCATCGCGACTGGAGCTGGGGAGCGACGGAAAACGAGGCGTCGCTTGCCGAGGTAATGAAAGCTCTCGACGCAAGCGGCGAGCGCAATCCGGGCACGACTGCCGTACTCGGTGCCGGCGCCTGCCGGCTGGCCTACGACCTGCATAGTGACGCCGGCAGCCCGCTCACCGTAGCGCTGGACTTCAACCCCCTGCTGATCCTGATCGCGGCACGCATGGCCGCCGGCGAGTCGCTCGACCTGTGGGAGTTCCCGCTCGCGCCCAGGACGAGCGACGATTTCGCGGTCGCGCGAAAGCTGCGCGCGCCGGCACCGGCGGGTCCCGGCTTCCACCTGCTGCTCGCCGACGTGCTGCGCGCGCCCCTCGCGCCTGCCAGCTTCGACACGGTGCTGACGCCATGGCTGATCGATGTCGTGGGCGAAGACCTGGCGAGCTTCGGCTCGCGTATCAACCGGCTGCTCAGGCCGGGCGGACGCTGGATCAATTTCGGGTCGCTGTCCTTCGAAGGAACGCGACGGGCCGGCAGGCTCAGCGCCGGCGAAGTGCTCGAGGTCGTCGCCGACTGCGGGTTCGCGGCGCCGGCCGCATTCGACGCGGACATCCCCTACATGTCGTCCCCGGCGAGCCGGCATGCACGGACGGAACAGGTGTTCACGTTTGCGGCAACAAAGCAATCGGATGTGCCGGCCCCGGCCCGCCACAAGGCACTGCCCGACTGGATCGTGCTCGGCGACAAGCCTGTCCCGCTGCTGCCGGCATTCCAGACGCAGGCGCTATCGACCCGCATCTATGCGTTCATCATGACGCTTATCGACGGCAAGCGGTCGATCGACGACATGGCCTCGATCCTGGAACAGCAGAAGCTGATGCCGAGCCATGAGGCCGCGCCCGCGATCCGTAACTTCCTGGCACGGATGTACGACGACAGCAGCCGCAACCCGAGCCTCTGAGCCCGGGTCACGGCAATTGCAGGGAATCAGGCCGCCTTGTATCCGGCGCGCGCGGCAGCTGTCGCGAGCTGCAGCTTCAGGAAGGCACCTATGTCTTCGATCGCGCGCATGCTCTCCGGCATCTTGCCGACGAAGTACTGGAATACGTGCCACATGTCGGGCCAGACCTGCAGGGTCGCCTGGCCTCCGGCGGCGTTGATCTTGTCGACAATGCGGGTCGAGTCACTGAGCAGGATTTCGTGGTCGCCGACCTGTACGAGGACAGGTGGCATGCCGCGCATGTCACCGTAAACCGGCGACACCAGCGGCTGCTTAACCTGCTTCTCGCGACAGTAGTAGGCAACGATGATCGGCATGTCGTGCGGATTGAACCACGGATCCTTGTCGGCGCGGCTGTGTATCGATTCGCCCGCTGCCGCCAGGTCCAGCCAGGGCGACAGGAGGCACGCGGCGGCCGGCAGCGCGATGCCGGCGTCCCGCAGCGCCAGCAGCGTCGCCATGGTCATGCC
Source organism: Gammaproteobacteria bacterium (assembly GCA_029884165.1). GTDB lineage: Bacteria > Pseudomonadota > Gammaproteobacteria > Steroidobacterales > Woeseiaceae > JAOUIH01. Next base: position 64,820 of record JAOUIH010000009.1, read on the forward strand.
TCCGCCGGCGGAATCGCCCGCTATCGCAATGCGCTCGGGCGGGATGCCGCCGTCGAGTAACGCACGATAGACCGCAACGCAGTCGTCGAGGCCTGCCGGGAAAGGGTACTCGGGCGCGAGCCGGTAGTTGGGCAGCAAAGCCCGCGCGCCGGATTCCTTCGCGATATGGCCGACCATCGCGCGATGCGTCCGGCTGCTGCCCATGATGTAGGCACCGCCGTGCAGGTACAGCAGCACCTTTGACTCGTCGCAACCGGTCGGCACCAGCCAGTCGCAGTCCACGCCCGAGATCGTCGCGTGGCGCAGGCGTATGTCCGATGCCGGCTTCAATCGTGCCGCCATGTCCTCCCAGCTTGCTCGCTTGCTCGGAATGTGATCCGTCGGGGATATTTTCTTGAACATCTGCTTCGTGAGCAGACGAACGACGCGGGCACGCAGACTTATCATGTGCGGATTATACCTGTCGCCGGGTCCGTTAGGCTGGCTGCGTGACCCGGTCGAGGCGCGACTGCAGCAGCGGTATTACGCCTGGCAGGAATCTCTGCAGGTAGTGCGTGGTCAGCGCGACACGATCGGGGAAGATATGCGGCCTGTTCCGGCGCACGCCCCGCACGATAGCGGCGACGACGTCGGCCGGGTCAGTGACCATGTGATCGGGCACCCGGCGACGCTCGTCATAGCCGAACTGTTCAGAATCCAGGATCGGCGTGCGACTGAAGGACGGGTATACAGTCGATACCCGAATGCCGGCGTCACGCAGATCGTAGCGCAGCGCCTCGGCGAAACCGCGCAGGCCGAACTTCGATGCGCAGTAGGCGGACAGCCCCGGCGAGCCTACCCAGCCGGCCAGCGAGGAAACGTTTACGACGTGGCCCGATCCGCGCTTGATCATCGCGGGCAGAAACAGGTGGCACAGGCGCATCGGCGCCAGCAGGTTGACCTGCAGCAACCCTTCCCAGCGATCCGCCGGCACGTGGTCGTGCCGCCCGGCTACTCCCAGCCCGGCGTTGTTGACCAGGATGTCGGGAACAATGCCGAGTTCGCCGAGCCATCGATGCAGCGAGCGGCTCCCGCTATCACGCGACAAGTCGGCGGGCATGGCATCGATGACCTCGTTACCGGCAGCCCGCGCTTCGTCGGCAAGGGTCGCGAGCGCCCCGGCGTCGACATCCGTCAACAGCAGTCGCCCGCCGGACGCGCCGAACTGGCTGACCATATGGCGCCCGAAACCGCCGGTCGCGCCCGTGATGAGTACTGTCGATTGGTTGATGTCCGTCATGTTCGAAGACACTGAAGTCGATGGCGCTTCACGGTAGCATAGCCCTGCCCCTGCGGGCATGGCAGCGAGTCGTTCGAATGGACCGAAATCCGTCCTTTCCTGGCAGGCAACATGGCAATGCGCAGGTTCCGAGCCTTCGCTGGCTTGCCGGCGGCGCGGTTGCGGGCCTGCTGTTCGCCGCCTATGGCCTGCTTGAGCGTGACGCCGGCCAGGGTGCCCTGCCGCCGGCAGCGGTTGCGCGCGTCAACGAGCGTGTCATCACGGCCGACCAGCTGGAGCGGGCCATCGCACGGCTGCCGGCCGTGCCGCCCGATGAGGCCGATAACGCCAGGCAGTGGATGCTGCAGCGCCTGCTGGAGGACGAACTGCTGGTCCAGCGCGGCATCGCGCTCGGGCTGCCCGAGTCCGACCTCACGGTTCGCGACGCGATCGTGCAGTCCCTGGTGGCCTCCGTCACCGCCGAGGCCGATGCCGCCGATCCGTCCGACGACGAGCTCGGCGCTTTCCTGTCCGACAACGCGGAGCGTTACACCTATGCGACCGCCATTGCGCTGGATGCCTGGGTCGGGGACGACGAGGCTGTAGCGCGGTCGTTTCTCGCGGAACTCGGGACCGGCACTGGCGCCGGGGATGACCGCATGCGGCGCGTCGAGGGGCTGCCGACGACCGCCCTGCCGCTCGAGAGGCTGCGCATGTTCGTCGGCCCGGCGATCGCAGCCGCGGCGACCGAGATGGCCGCAGGCAGCAGCGCCCTGTACGCGCGGCAGGGGCGCTGGTACGTAGTTCGGGTCAATGCCCACGCGGAATCGAGCGTCGCATCGCTCCAGGCCGTGCGTTCGCAGGTCCTGATCGACTATCGGCGCAGCCTCGCCGACCGGCGACTGCGGGAATACGTCGACGGCCTGTTGCGGGAAGCAGACGTTGTGATCGCCGAACCGTGAGGGCACCGCTCATTCTTGCCGCCACCGCGGCCCTGGTGCTTGCCGGCAGCGACACGGCCTCGGCGCACGCTCGAAGCGAGAGCTATTCCGAATGGCGCCTGTCCGGTAACTCGCTGGTCGGCACGGTGACGATCGCAGCCGGCGAACTGAGCGCACTGGTCGCGGCCGGTAATACGCGCTCGCTCGACGAGATCTTCGTCGACGCGCTCCGGGCGGGCGTCCGCGTCAGCGCCGGCGAAGGGCTTTGTGACGTCGCATCGTCGGCGAGCCTGGGTGCGGCGCGCGGGTTCGTGCGCGCCGAGATTCGCTACGATTGTGCCGGCCGCGAGCCAACCGGGTTCGCCTACCGCGTGTTGTTCGACGCCGTGCCGGCACACGTGAACTACGCGCGAATTTATGCCGACGGACGGTTCGCCGCCGAGGTCCTGCTGACGGATCGAAACGACACCTGGTCTTCGGCCGGCGCCGGACCTCCGGTGGCACATTCGCTGGGCGCGTTCCTGGAACTGGGCGTGCGCCACATCGCCGGCGGTATCGACCACATCGCGTTCCTGCTCGGCATGTTGCTCGTCGCCGGCAGCATCGGGCGCAGCATAATCGCGGTCACCGGCTTCACGCTCGGACACTCGATCAGCCTGGCGGCGGCAGTATTGGGCTACCTGAGCGCCCAGTCCCGCCTGGTCGAGGCCTTCATCGGCTTTACGGTGGCGCTCGTCGCCGTCGAGTTCTTCCTGATGCGCCGCCCCGAACATGGGTCGTTGGCGTTGATGGCGACCCTGCTTGCATGGGTCACGGGGTTGCTCGCCGTCGTGGCCGGGCTGATCACGCCGAAGGCTGCGCTTGCCTATCTTGGCTTCGGCGCATTCGCATTCTGCTACCTGGTCGCGGCGGCGCGCATACCGGTAGCCGGCAGCCGGCTCGGCGACTATGTCCTGTTCGCTGCAACGAGCTGCTTCGGGCTTGTACACGGTTTCGGATTCGCAGGGTTCCTGATGGAAACCGGCATACGAGGCATGTCGCTGCTCGTACCGCTGCTCGGTTTCAATCTCGGTGTCGAGATTGGGCAGCTGGCCCTGGTCGCCCTCCTGTTCGCGCTCACGACCTGGCTGCGCGTCGAACGCCTCCGCATCGCGTCCCCCCTGGTAGCGGCCTGCCTATGCGGCATCGGCATCTTCTGGTTTATCGAACGCAGCCTCACCGGCTGAGGGATCCGGACAATTGAAAATCCTGCGCACACCCGAGAGCCGCTTCGCTGAATTGCCCGGCTTCCCGTTCGAGCCGCGTTACGTCGAGATCGATGGTTTCCGCATTCACTACGTTGACGAGGGTGGCCCGGCAGCGAGCACCGTTCTGCTGATGCACGGCGAACCGACCTGGTCGTATCTCTATCGCCATATGATCCCGCCTATCGTGGGCGCCGGACTGCGAGCCGTGGCGCCGGACTTCGTCGGCTTCGGCAGGTCCGACAAGCCGGCGCGCATTCGCGACCTGAGTTATGCCGCACACGTCCGCTGGATGCACGGGTTCCTCGACGCGCTGGACCTGCACGACATCACCCTGGTCTGCCAGGACTGGGGCTCCCTGGTCGGACTCAGGCTCGCCGCCGAGCAGCCTGACCGGTTCGCACGCATCGTGCTGGCCAACGGCGGCCTGCCGACCGGCGAACAACAGATGCCCAGGGCCTTTCGCTACTGGCGCGCCTTTGCCCGCTGGAGTCCGTGGTTCCCTGTCGGCAGGATCGTCCAGTCCGGCACGGTCCGCCGGCTGTCGCCCGGCGAGATCCGTGCCTACGACGCACCGTTTCCCTCGTTCCGCTACAAGGCGGCAGCCCGGGCATTCCCACGCCTGGTGCCTGCGACCCCGGGCGACCCCGCGCGAGCCGACAACCTGGCGGCGTGGCAGGTATTGGAACGCTGGCAAAAGCCGTTCCTTACGGCGTTCAGCAATCGCGACCCGATAACTCGCGGCGGCTACCGGACGTTCCAGGAACGGGTACCGGGCTGCGCCGGACAGGCGCACACCGTGATGAAAAACGGCGGTCACTTCCTGCAGGAAGACCTGGGGCCAGAGCTGGCCGGGGTCGTGATCGAATTTGTACGGGCCAATCCGCCCGCCGGCTAGCGCTCGAGGTACTGGAGCTTGTCCTTCACTTCGCGCCACTCGTCCGCATCTTCCGGCGCGTCCTTCATCTCGGTAATCACCGGCCATTCGCGCGACAGGTCGGCATTGATCTCGAGGAACTTCTTTTGCTCTTCCGGTAACTCGTCTTCGGAAAAAATGGCCTCGACCGGGCATTCCGGCTCGCAAAGCGTGCAGTCGATACACTCGTCCGGGTCAATCACCAGGAAGTTCGGTCCTTCGTGGAAGCAGTCGACCGGACACACTTCGACACAGTCGGTGTATTTGCACTTGATGCAGGCTTCGGTAACGACAAAGGTCATGGCGGCGTCATCGCGCTGAAAATCGGCTGCCTACGCTAGTCCATGTCCGGGGGCAGATCAACCCCGGCCGGGGAATGTCCTTACTCGCAAAGACTGCGTCCATTGGCGACAATGGCGGGCCTCCGCCGCAGAGGACTCGCCATGCATCCCGTCAGCCTCGCCACGCACGGCAAAGTCGCCGTCGTCACCGTCGATAACCCCCCTGTAAACGCGCTGTCGCAACCGGTCCGGCAGGGCCTGGTCGATTGCATCGGGCA
>JAOUIH010000010.1 GCA_029884165.1 Gammaproteobacteria bacterium
TATGCGCTCCGGCGCACGGTCTCGAGCGCCACCCGGATCATGTCGTCGAAGGTCGTCTGCCGTTCTTCGGTGGTCAGCGCGGCACCGCTCCGTATGTCGTCGCTGACCGTACAGATCGCCAGCGCCGCGACGCGATGTTCCGCCGCGATCGGGTAGATGCCGGCGGCCTCCATCTCGACGCCGAGTACGTCGTACTTCGCCATGGTCTCGAACATGTCGGGATCGGGCGTGTAGAACAGGTCGGCCGAGAAGATGTTGCCGACGTGGTAGCGGGTGCCGAGCTCCTCGGCCGCGTCGACCGCGTGCCGGACCAGCGAGAAGCTCGCCAGCGGCGCGAAGTCATAGCCGCCGAAGCGCATGCGATTCACGTTCGAATCGGTGCAGGCGCCCATCGCGATCAGCACGTCGCGCAGCTTCACGTCGGGATGCGTCGTGCCGCAGCTGCCGACACGAATGACGCGTTGCACGCCGTACTCGGTGACGAGCTCGGTCGTATAGATCGATGCCGACGGGATGCCCATGCCGTGCGCCATCACGGACACCGGCACGCCCTCATAGCGGCCCGTGTAGCCCCACATGTTGCGGACGTCGGTCACCCGCCGCGCGCCGTCGAGATAGGTCTCGGCAATGTATTGCGCCCGCAGCGGGTCGCCCGGCATCAGGACGCTCTCGGCGAAATCGCCCGGCGCGGCGTTCATGTGTTTGGTGCCCATCAGTTCTCGGCGTCTGGATTCGATCCGGCTAGCGCGGCGGGGCGCCAGTTTACCACCTCGAAACCGCCGACATGCCGCCGTCGACCAACAGGTCCGCACCGCTGATCCAGCGGGACGCGCCGGAGAGCAGGAACAGGACCGCGTCGGCGACGTCCGCGCCCGTGCCGAGGCGCCCCAGTGGCGCTCTCTCCAGCCAGCGCGCGACGCCGTCCGGCCAGGCATCTGCGAGCCCATCGCGGTCGATGAGTCCGGGCGAAACGCAGTTGACGCGTATGCCCCTGGGCCCGAGTTCGAGCGCGGCCGCCCGTGTCAGCATCGCGAGCCCCGCCTTCGACACCGCGTAATGCGCGTGCCCCGGGGCCGGGTCGCGGCCCTCGATAGAGCCGACGTTGACGATCGCCCCACCGCCCCGGCCTGTCATGCGCCGGGCCGCCGCCTGGATCAGCAGGAAGGCGGCGTCGAGATTGGCGGACTGCATGGCGCGCCATTCGCCGGCCTCGATTTCGTCGAAGGCGCGTACCGGCTGCAGCGCAGCATTGTTGACGAGGCCGTCGACCTCCAGCCCGCGGCCGTCGAGGTCCGCGAACAGCCGCTCGACCTCGCCGGGCTGCGCGAGATCGGCCCGGCAAGGCAGGCACTCGCCGCCCATCGCCGCGATGCGCCCGGCCAGCGCGAGCGCCGCCCCTTCGTCGCGGTGCCAGTGCGCAAGGATCGAGGCGCCCGCCTCCGCCAGCCGGATTGCGATCGCGCGGCCGATATTGCCGCTCGCGCCGGTGACGAGTACGCGGCGGCCGGCCAGGGCCATGAGCTCGCCGAGCGGCGGCGCGGCGGTGTCTGTCGGCATGTTGCTCGCTCCCTGCACAAATGGCTTTCGGTCGGGCGTCCCATACAATACCGGTTTCCCGGTCCCTGCAAGCGAGCCCGGCATGAGCGAGCCACGCATTCCCGCTGCGGCGGATGCGCCCGAGGTCTACACGCGCGAGCGCTGTCACATCCGCGAGATCCTGAACGACCCGCGCGTGCCACGGGTGTCGCTGGCCCGCTGCCGCGTCGAGCCCGGCGTCACGACGGAGCGGCACCGGCTGGCGGTCGACGAGTGGTACCTCGTCGAGCGCGGCCGCGGCCGGCTGGAAGTCGGGGGGCGGGCGCCCTTCGACATCGGGCCCGGGGACCGCGTCGAGATCCCGGCCGGCACGCCGCAGCGGGTCACGAACACCGGCCGCGAGGACCTGGTGTTCCAGTGCCTGTGCCTGCCTCGCTTCCGGCCGGAGGCCTACGAAGCGCTGGAATGAGCGCCGCGGTTGCGGCGCCGCAACATACCGGCCGGCGCTCTGTGGCGGCCGGGATTCGCCAAAATTGCGCCCATTCGAAAACCCGACGGCGGTATACTGCCCGCCATTCTGACAGGGAGACGCGACATGCGTGGCTACAATCCAACAACATCGAATAACAGGGGAATCGCAGCCGTGCTCGGCCTGCTGGCCGTCACCGCGGCCGGCTTCACGAGCGGCACTGCGCTGGCGCAGGGCAACGCGATCCTCGAGGAAATCACGGTCACCGCGCAGCGGCGCGAAGAGCGCCTGCAGGACGTCCCGATATCCGTGACGATGGTGTCCGGCGAGCGCCTCGAGTCCATGTTCGAGGGCGGCGAGGACATCCGCGCGCTCGCGACCCGCGTGCCGAGCCTGTACGCCGAGTCGTCGAACGGCCGGCTGGCGCCCCGCTTCTACATCCGCGGCCTCGGCAACACCGACTTCGACCTGGCCGCATCGCAGCCCGTGTCAGTCATCGTCGACGAGGTCGTGCTCGAGAACGTGATACTGAAGAGCTTTCCGCTGTTCGACATCGACCGGGTCGAAGTCCTGCGCGGACCGCAGGGCACGCTGTTCGGCCGCAACACGCCGGCCGGCATCGTCAAATTCGAAACGCGCCGACCGAGCGAGGAATTCGAGGGCTACGCCTCCGCCACGGTCGGCGAAGTCGGCACGCTGAACTTCGAGGGCGCCATAGGCGGATCGCTGACGAAGTCCGGCACGTTGATGGGCCGGCTGTCGGTGCTCAGCCAGAACCGCGACGACTGGATCGACAACGGCTTCACGGGCGAGAAGGACGCGATGGGCGGTTACGAGGAACTCGCCTGGCGCGGCCAGCTGCTCATAGAGCCCAGCGACAGCTTCAGCGCGCTGCTGAACGTGCACGGCCGCGATCTCGACGGCACGGCCTCGATCTTCCAGGCGAATATCGTCTCGACCGGCAGCAACAAGCTCAATCGCAACTTCAAGCGTGACGTCGTCTACTACGACACCGGCGAGAACAATCCGCAGGAAGCCCAGGCCTACGGGGGCTCGCTCCGGCTCGACTTCGACTTCGCCAGCAACGTCACGCTGACCTCGATCACCGCGTTCGAGACCGTCGAGAATTTCAGCCGCGGCGACATCGACGGCGGCGTCGTCGACTTCAGCGGAACGGCCACGCCGCCGCCCGGCATCGACTACAGCCCGGACACCCCGATCTTTTTCGATCCCGGGTTCCTGCTGCCGACCTTCCCGGGGATGATTTTCATCCCGTCGGAAAGCCAGGACGGACTCGACAACCTGGACCAGTTCACACAGGAATTCCGGCTGGCATCGGAGGCCAGCGACCGGCTGTTCTGGCAGGCCGGCGTGTACTTCTTCGACAGCGAGTTCGACGTCACCACCTTTCCGTTCTTCATCGACCCGACGACGCTGCGCCACTCGAACAGCGCGTGGGCCGTGTTCGGCCAGGTCAGCTACGACGTCACGACCAACCTGAACATCACGGGCGGCCTGCGCTACACGGACGACGAGAAGGACCTCGTGCAGCTGAACTCTGCCTCACCGGTTGACCCCGTCAACGTCGGCGACGAGAACGTCAGCGGCGACCTCAGCGCGAACTACTCGCTGAGCGACGATGCCAGCGTCTACGCGCGCCTTGCAACCGGCTTCCGCGCCCCGACGATCCAGGGCCGCGACGTTGCGTTCGGTGCGAGCCCGTCTACCGCCGAGTCGGAGACCATCACCTCCTTCGAGGTCGGTTTCAAGTCGACGCTGGCCAACGACCGCATGCGCATGAACGGCTCGCTGTTCTCGTACACGGTCAAGGACCAGCAGCTGACGGCCGTCGGCGGCACCGGCAACTTCATCACGCTGGTCAATGCCGACGAGACAGCCGGTTTCGGCTTCGATCTCGACACCGAGATGCTGATCACGGACAACTTCAGCGCGGTCATCGGCCTGAGCTGGAACCACACCGAGATCGACGACCGCACGCTCGAGGTCGCGACCTGCGGTTCCGGACTCTGCACGCCGCTCGACCCGGACGCGGACAACGACGGTTTCGTCGAGGTGAACGGCAACCCGCTGCCGCAGGCACCGGAGTGGATCGCCACGCTGTACCTGAACTACACGGTACCGCTCAGGAACGGCGAACTGTTCTTCTCGACCGACTGGGCCTGGCAGACGGACACGCACTTCTTCCTGTACCAGTCGGCGGAGTACCACAGCGGCGACGTATTCGAGGGCGGCCTGCGCGCCGGCTACACGTCAGACGACGGTCGCTGGCAGCTGGCGGTCTTCGGCCGGAACATCACCGACGAAGAGAACCTGAAGGGCGGCATCGACTTCAGCAACAACACCGGCTTCGTCAACGAGCGCAGCATCTGGGGCGCGACCTTCCGGCTGAACTTCGGTAATCGCTGACCGATCGCGCAACGCGCAATAAAGCCCGGCCTCGGCCGGGCTTTTTTTTGCAATACCGGATTCAGCGGCTGCTGTCGAGCCAGTCCAGCAGCCGCTCTTCCGTCAACGGCCCGCTGATGGCGAGCCTGTTTGCGGCTGCGTCGTAGAGGTAGGAGCGCGGCACTTCGCCGAACCACTGCGGGTCGATGGCATAGCGCAGGCGCTCCGCGCCGGCCTCGCCGAATATCCAGGCATTCCGGCTCCCTATACCGAACTCGGCCAGCAGCTCGAGAACGGCGGCCTCGTTCCCGGGGTCGTCGCTCGCGACGAGAACGACCGGCAGCTCCGGTCGCTCCCGCTGCAGCCGCGCGACCAGCGCGAGTTCGCGCCGGCACGGCGCGCAGTCGGTGGCCCACAGGATGAGCACGAACGGCCTGCCGGCGTTGGCCGCCTCGAGCGCCCGCAGGCTGCCGGGCTCGAAGCGCAGCAGTTCGGCCCCGGCCGCCGACGCCAATGCGAAGGCGAGCGCGAGCGCGAGCACGGGTACGAGCTTCACGATGTTCTTCATGGCCTGCCTCCCGGACGATCGACCTCCACGATCCGCAATCCCTCGTCCGCCGTGTGCCAGCTCAGGAAGACTCGCCGGTCGTGCTCGACCAGCAGCGGATGGTCGGACGCGCCGCTCGTCGCCGCGAGCGTCCTTGGCGGCGACCAGTGCGCACCACCGTCGCCGGAGACGATCGCCTTCACGGCCGTGCGTTCGCCATCGAATTCCTTCCACGCCAGCACCGGCCGGTCCGCGGAACCGGCGAGCGACGGGTGGCCGGCCGAGGCGGATGACGCGACGGACCGGACATTTTCGAGGCTCCCGGCCGGCAGGTCGTAGCGGCCGTAGTAGATGCCCTTGCGCTCATCGCCGCCCGTGAACCAGGCGAGGTGAAACCTCCCGCCCCCGGCGCGGCTCATCGCAGGACCGTGATGCGGGCAGGCGTCGATGCGCCAGCCGTCCACGGTCGCACGCCGGACCGGCTCGCGAACCCGGTCCGGGCCGACGACGGCGAAGCCGTGGTCGCGCACGTTGTCGCCGAACACGGAACGGAAGAACAGGGCCACGTCGCCGTCATCCGTTGCCGCCGCGGCGATCCGGCAGCACTCGCAGCTGTGGTCCGCAACCCGGCGATTGGGCACGAAGCTGGCGCCCCGATCGGTCGATACGGTGTAGTAGACAGCCGCACCGGCGTAGCCCTCACCCGCGGCCGTCGCCGCGACGAGATCACGCTTGTCCAGCCAGGTGAGATACACGTTGTCGCGTTCGTCGACGAACAGCGTCTCGAAACGATGCCCGGTCACGAGACCGTCGTCGTTGATCGTGCGCGCGGCTTCGAAGCCCCTGCCGCCATCCACGGAGCGGCTGAAGCGTATCTCGCCGTTGAAGCCGCCGGCCAGCTTCCGGGTCCAGGAGACGTAGACTTCGCCGCTCGCGCCGAATGCGATCTTCGGCCGATTCTCGCCGTTGACCTCGACGGTTTCCGGCGTGTCGTTGACGCGTACAGGCTCGGCGAATTCGTGCAGATCGCCGTCAGCACGGCTGACCCAGACGTGGCCGCCCTGCTCGAAAGCGACCCACAGTCGACCGGCAAGGTCGAACGCGGCGCTCGGTGCGCGCCCGCAGTGCACGGACGGGCCCGGATCGCCGGATGCACAGCGGTCCGCCACGGCCCCTTCGGCCGAGCCCGGCAGCGCCAGCACGGCGAACAGCGCCCCGCCGACGGCCGCTGCGCGCCCGGGCAGGCAGCGCGTCACAGGTCCAGCCCCAGCTCGAGGTACAGGGTCCGCCCGGGCCACGGATGGTGCACGAACGCTATCTCGTCCGTCAGGTTATCGATGCCCAGGCTCATGCGAATACTCTCGCTCAGCGCGTAGCTGGTCCGGAGATTCGCCTGCAGGTAGCTGTCGTGCGCGCCAAATACGCCCTGCGCGACGTCCGCGTTGTCGAGGTCGCCGTAGCTGTTGCTCGCGTAGCGTATGCCGCCGCCGACGTCCCAGCGATCGCTTACCCGCCAGTTGGCGAGCAGGTGCCCGCGCCAGGCTGGCATGCGCGGAAAGTCCTTGCCTTCGATTTCCGGGTTTGCGCTGTTCTCCAGGATCTCGGAGTCGACGTACGCCACGTTGAGGCGCAGGTCCAGGCGCGACCAGATACCCGCCTGGTTGTAGACGAACTCGGTGCCCCGGGTCCTGACCTCGTCCACCGGCAGGAAGGTCGTGATAAGCCGGTTGTCCACGATCGCCGACTGGTTGAATATCACATCGTCAATCGTCTCCGTGAAGAGGTTCAGCCGCAGGTAACCGCCGTCGATGCCACGCTCCAGCGTCAGGTTGTGGTGGAGGCCGTCCTCGGGTTCGAGCTTCGCGTTGGCGATGGAGGTGCCCGTCGTGCGGCGCTCGTTCTGGAACAGCTCCTCGACGATCGGGAAGCGGTAGGCACGCGCCAGCGAGTAGCGCAGCTCCCAGGCATCCGCCGGGCGGTAACCGACCGAGAACTTCGGCGAGACCCGGTTTTCCTTGCGGTCCTCGTGGTCCTGCAGGCTGTCGCGCGCGTAGTCGTACCAGAAGCCGTCGCGGCTCTCCCAGGTCTCGTAACGCGCCCCGACCGAGAGATCGACTGCTTCGGCGGGTCGCCAGCCGAGCTGGGCAAACACGGCCGTTATCGCGGTCTCGCCGCCGCTGGCGTTGTTCGGCGTCGTCAGTTCGCCGGCGACGTAGTCTGCCGACGTGTAGTTGTCGATTCGCAGGCTGTAGCGCTCGTGGCTGGCCCCCGTCACCAGGCTCAGCGCATCGCTGCCGAAGGCCCGGTCGGAGCGCAGCTTGACTTCGGCGGTGGACCAGCCGGTGTCGTCGTAGGCGGATACGGTGCCCGACGTCGTCCACGCCGGGTCGTCCGGGTTCGCATTCGACGTGCGCGTGACGTCTTCGAGTACCGCGAAATCGCTGACGCTTCCCTCCAGCCACCAGTGCTCGCCCAGCCGGCCCTGCAGGCGGCCACCGACGAGCAGGCTGCGCCGTTCCTGTTCGTTCTCGCGGAAATCGCGGCTCGCGATCTCGAAGGCGGCATCGCCCGATGCGACCGACCCGTTCCAGATCGGCATGCCCGACTCGTCGCGCAGGTAATTCCGGACGGCGTCCGTCGAAATACCGCGCTCCTCGTAGCCGACGGTCAGGAGGGCGAGCCAGTCGCCAAACTGGTAGCCGAGCTTCGTCTTCACCTGGTCCGTCGTCGACGACTGCCGGCCGCCGTTGCCGAAATACACGACCGGGTTGCCGTATTCGTCGGTCGCGCTCACGCCGCCCTCGACCGGCGTTTCGGTGCCGTCGGGTGTCGCGACCGGGTCGAACAGGTATTCCATCGGCTGGCTGTCGTTCTGCAGGTGGCTGTACGCCGCGTACACGCTGAAATCGCCGTAGCGATCGCCGTAGGACACGAAGCCGCGGCCGCCCGGCAAGGATTCGTCGAAGCCCTGGTGATCGTAGGCCTGCTGGAACATCGTGCCCTCCACGTGCACCCGTCGTTCCGTCGGGATCCTGGTTTCGATGTTGACGACGCCGCCCATCGCGTTGCCGCTGTACTCCGCCGAGAACGGCCCGTACACGACCTCGATCAGGCCGATCTCGTCGGCGGCCACCAGCGACCAGCGCGGCGATCCGTTCCACTGCGTCTGCAGCAGGTAGTGCAGCGGGATGCCGTCCGCGTACACCATCGAGCGCGTCGTCTGGAACATGTTCGAGCCGCGGATGCCCATCGTGCCGTTGGGATCGCCGATGTAACGGCGCCGTATGACGAGGTTCGGCTCGTACTTGACGAGATCTTCAGTCGTCGCCGCGTTGATGCTGACGAGGTCTTCGGGCGTCAGCACGCTGACGGGTCCCGGCCTTTCCGTGGCTTGCTGCGGCCGCCCCTGTCCGAAAACCGTGATTTCGTCGATCTCTGATTCGCTGGTCGCCGGCCCTTCGGCCAGCGCGGCACTGCACGCCAGCGCGAGGGCGCCAGCCCGGTAAATCTGCTTGTACATGGTTCACTCCCGTACTCGTTGCATGTCGCCACGTCGACGCAGAAAGCGTTCGCTGCGGCGCGGAGCCGCGGGGCAGACCGGGCATGCGGTCAGCGCGGCAGTTCGTCAGGCAGGCAACGGTGCCGGTGGGGCGCGGGAGTGGTAACGGGCCCGGGTCGTACTCGCGGTCAGCCGTTCGGCCGGCGCGAGCGGAGGGACGATTTGCGGGGCCGGCATCGCCAGCGGCAGCGACGCGGTCGGGGCCACGGCGGCGAAGGTCGCACCGATGGAACAGTCCGACCGCTCGGCATGGGCCGCATGATCGCCGGCTGCATGCGCGCCGTGACCGGCGGCGTGCCGGGCATCGCCGGGCGCGGAGTCGAGGTACTGCAGGAGCTCGGCCTGGTAGCCGCCGGGACAGAGCACGAACGGCCCGCCGTCGGCCAGGGCCGCCGGCATGTAGCCGACGGGTACCAGGACCCGGCAGGCGAAGCTCGCCCACGCGATCCAGGTAGCGGTTCGGGTCAGCAATCTCGGTGCGGCGCTCATCGACTTATACTTCCGAAGACAACGAGCCTACGCTGCCGGGCGCCGCCAGGACAATACGCGTTACACCCCAATGGGCATGTTTTTGGTCATAAGTTGCGGAATCCGATCTTTCGATCGCCGCCTCCTGATCCTTCTGGCAGGCCAGATCGCGGCCTGCTCGTCGGGAGGCGAACCGGTCACGGTTGCCGGCCAGGTGCAGGACCCCGGCATCCGGGAGGCCAGCGGACTCGCCGCCTCCGGGCTCGACCCCGGGCGCCTCTGGGTGCTGAACGACGGCGGCTCGTCCGCCAGCGTGCATGCCATCGGCCGGGACGGCCGGCCGCTCGGCGTGCTGGCGATCGACGGGGCCGAGAACCACGACTGGGAGGACCTCGCGGCCTTCGAAACCGGCGGCCGCGCCTGGCTGCTGATTGCCGACGTCGGCGACAATGCCGCGACCCGCGCTCATGTGACGCTCTACGTCGTGCCGGAGCCCGCCAGCCTGTCGGGCAGCGTCGGCGCTACGCCGACCGCGACGATCAGCCTCCGATTCCCGGACGGGCCGCGCGACGTCGAGGCGGTGGCCGTCGACGCAGACGAGCGGCAGGTCTACCTGCTCACCAAGCGAACGCTGCCGCCCGAGCTTTACGTCCTGCCACTCGTACTCGAGGGCGGTCGGGATGCCGTGACGGCGGAGTACCTCGGGCCCGTTACCGGCCTGCCGGGTCCGTCCGCGCGGGATGTCCGGCGCGCGCCGCAGACGGGCGACTGGTACTGGCAGCCGACGGCCATGGATTTCTCCGCCGACGCGGCGCGCGCGGTCGTGCTCACCTACGAGGCCGTCTACGTGTTCGAGCGCGGGCCGGGCGAGAACTGGCGCGACGCGCTGAACGGGAAGCCGGCCCGCAAGCACCTCGGCGGCATCCGGGAAGCGGAGGGGGCGGCGATCGCGGGGGATACGATCTTTGTTACAGTCGAGGCCGCGCACCCGCCGCTCTACCGGATCGAATTTCCGCGCGACTGAAAGGAAGACGAGCATGCCGCGATACCTGCTGTTTGCACTGTTGATGTCCGCCCTGGCCGGCGCCTGCGCGCAGCCGGCCCGGGTCACGCCGGCGGAACCGGCATCGACGGTCACGATCATGAGTTTCAACGTCGAGAACCTGTTCGACAACGCCGACGACCCGCAGAAGAACGACGAGACTTTCCTGGCGCTGGGCGACAAGCAGTCCGACGAGCACCGGGCGCTGTGCGCGCCGATCCCGGTGGACCGCTGGCGCGAGCAGTGCCTCGACTGGGACTGGAGCGACGCAATCATCGAGCGGAAGCTTGCGGTGACGGCGGCCGCCATCCTGCAGGTCAACGACGGGCGCGGTCCCGACATCGTCGCGCTGCAGGAGGTCGAAAACCTCGCGATACTGGAACGCCTGCGCAAGGAGTACCTGCAGCCGGCCGGCTACCTGCCGGCGATACTCATCGAAGGCCAGGACGCGCGCGGCATCGACGTGGCGTTCCTGTCGCGACTGCCGCTCGCAGAACCCGCAATGCTGCGACCCGTCGATTTCAGCGGGTTCCCGCCCGAGCGCGTCGCCGACACGCGCGATATTCTCGAAGCCACCTTCGAGCTGCCGGACGGCAGCCGGCTGACCGGCTACTCGGTACACTTCCCGGCGCCGTTCCAGCCGACGGGCATGCGGGAAGCCGCCTACCAGGAACTGAATCGCCTGCGCGCCGCGCTGCCCGCGGACCGCCCGGCGTTCGCGGCCGGCGACTTCAACACAAGCGCCGCCGAGGACCGCGAGCTCGGCCTGCTGGACCGTTACCTGCGGCCGAACTGGACCGTTTCCCAGGACCTCGGCTGCGATGGCTGCCGCGGCACGACCTACTATGCGCAGACCGACGAGTGGTCGTACCTCGACATGGTGCTGTGGTCGCCGGCGCGCGACCGTAGCAAAAACGCAACATGGTCGATTCGCGCAGATTCGCTGCGGATCGCGAACGGCGTGCCCGACCAGGTCCGGCCCGACGGCACGCCCTGGCGCTTCGAGATGCCGGGGGGCACCGGCGTGTCCGATCACTGGCCGGTCGTCGTCGAGATCGAAACCAAGTAGAAACAATCCCTTGCCGTGGCTACATAATCCGGATTCGCCCATCGCCGCGAGCGGCCCGGACCGGTCACTATTTATCCAGATGGATCGGTTCTAAACCCTTTATTGAAAAGGTATTTTTGCTGCGCTAGATTTACGCGCACATTGCCGGCCGCGGGGCGTTTCGGCGCTCGCCCAAGCCCTCCCGACCGCATCGAGAAACCGAAATCCGGCTGTCATATTGGGCAGCCAGGATGTCGCGACCTTCCACCCATTGGGGACAACGATGAACAACAACCGAGAGACCCCACGCCCGGCGCCCTGGCGTAAGAACGGCGCCGGAGCTGCGTGGCTTGCCGTATTGCTGGTCCTGATAATGCCTGTTGCGGGATTCGCACAGGAAACCACGACTGCGATACGTGGCAGCATACTGACCCCGGACGGCGGCCCTGCTGCCGGCGCCTCGGTGCGCGTCGTCGACACGCGCACCGGAACGGCCCGCACGGCGACCGCGTCCGACAGCGGCCAATTCACGATCAGCGGCCTGCGCGTAGGCGGCCCCTACACGATCGAGGTGTCCGCATCCGGCCTCGCGTCGCAGTCGATCACGGACGTCGAACTGGCGCTCGGCGACACCTACACCTTCACCGTGGCACTCAGCCCGGCCCAGATCGAGGAAATCGTCGTCACGGCCGCTGCGCTGCGCACCGTGCAGGTGGCGATGGGACCGTCGGCGACGTTCTCGCTCGCCGATCTGCAGGACGCGCCGGCATTCAATCGCAACATCAACGATGTGATCGCGATTGACCCGCGCATCTACGTCGACGAAGCATTTGAGGATTCGGTCCAGTGCGGCGGCGCCAACTCGCGCTTCAACGCGCTGACCGTCGACGGCGTTCGGCTGTCCGACAACTTCGGCTTGAACAGCAATGGCTACCCGACCGAGCGCATGCCGTTTTCGTACGACGCGATCGAGCAGGTCGCGGTGGAGCTGGCGCCTTTCGACGTCATGTACGGTGGCTTTACGGCCTGCAACATCAATGCCGTCACGAAATCCGGTACGAACGAGTTCCACGGCTCAGCCTTCGTCGACTACTACGATGACTCGCTGACCGGCGACACACTCGAGGGCGACAAGCTCGATCTCGGCACTTTCGACCAGACCCGTTACGGCGTCAATTTCGGCGGCCCGATCATCAAGGACAAGCTGTTCTTTTTCGCGGCCTACGAGAAACTCGACGGCGTGAACGTATTCGACCGTGGCCCTGCGGATGTGCCCGCCGGAACGCCGGTACTGGGCGTCACTCAGGCGCAGATCAATCGTATTGCGCAGATCGCGCAGAACGTCTACGGATACGATCCCGGCGGCATTCCGCCCAGCCTCGCGAACGAGGACGAGAAATTCCTGTTGAAGCTGGACTGGGAAATCAACGACGACCACCGGGCCTCGTACACGTACACCTATAACGATGGATTCAATAACTCCGAATCGGACGATGACAGCAACGAATTCGAGTTCCTGAATCACCTGTACGAACGCGGTGCCGAGCTGAATTCGCACGTCGGTCAGCTGTTCTCGAGCTGGACCGACAACTTCAATACCGAACTCCGCGTCGGCTTTACCGATCTGGATAACCGCCAGATCCCGCTCGGCGGCACGGATTTCGGCGAGGTCCAGATCCGGACGTTCAACGACCCGGATGGCGCCGGCCCGATAAGCTCGCAGCTGGCGACGGTCTACCTCGGCGCCGACGACTCGCGGCACGCCAACAAGCTGGCCTACGAGACGACCAACTTCAAGCTCGCCGGCAATTACAGCTGGGGCGACCACGTGTTCACCGCCGGTTACGAACTCGAGTCGATAGACATCTTCAACATGTTCATCCAGGAGGCCGAGGGCGAGTATCGCTTCGACTCGCTTTGCAGCTCGACCGACCCGGACGGCTGTATCGACGCTTTCGAACAGGGCAACCCGAGTCGCATCACCTACGAGAACGCGGCACCGTCGAACATCCCGACCGACGCGGCTGCCTCTTTCAGCTACGACATCAACACACTGTACGTTCAGGACGAGTTCACGATCGCGGACGGTTCGGTATCGATCGTCGCGGGTGTGCGTTACGACTGGTACTCGAGCAGCGACCTGCCGCGGGAGAACCCGAATTTCGAAGCTCGCAACGGTTACAGCAACCAGCAGAACTTCGACGGCGAGAACGTGTTCCAGCCGCGCCTCGGCGTGACGTGGGACTATTCGGACAGCCTGACCTTCCGCGGCGGCATTGGCCTGTACGCGGGCGGTAATCCGAACGTCTGGCTATCGAACAACTACTCGAACGACGGCATCACGCAGGTCGAGTTCCAGGAACGCACGCTCGACGACAATGGAGTCGGCGGGGTGCCGAACCTGTTCACGCTGGACTGGACCGGTGGCGGCCAGCCGATTTTTGACATTCCACAGAACTTGTTTGACTCGGTCGCCGGCGGCTCGGCCAACGGCAGCGTCAACGCGGTCGACCCCGGCTTCAAGATCCCGACCGAGTGGAAGTTCGCACTGGGCGCCACCTGGGATTTCGATGCCGGATTCATGGGCGACGGCTACACCCTGATGCTCGACTACCTGCATACGGAGCAGAACGATGCGGCTCTGATCGTGGACGCGACGCTGGAACAGATCGGGACGGCACCGGATGGACGGCCGATTTACAAGAGCATCAATCGCGCCGACCCGGACTGCGACGTGGACCCGGCGGCGGCGGCTTGCGGCAACCGGAACTTCAACCAGGACTTCATCCTGAGCAACGTCATTGGCTCCGAAGGCAAGTCGGACGTCTACTCGCTGTCACTCAGCAAAGCCTACGACTTCGGCTTGGACTGGACCTTCGGCTACGCCTACACAGAGTCTGAAGACGTCAGCCCGATGACGAGTTCGGTCGCGTTTTCGAACTACGTTAACATTGCCGTCTCCGACCCGAACAACCCGGGCCCGGCGCGTTCGAACTACAACGTCAGGAATCGCTTTACGCTGCGCCTGAACTACCGCAAGGCGTTCTTCGGCGACTACGAAACGAAGTTCACGCTCTACGGCCGTGTCAACGAGGGCGTACCGTTCAGCCCGACCTACATCGATGGCGGCTTCACCTTCGGCGACACGCTGGACGACCGGCACCTGCTGTACATCCCGACCGGCTCAAGCGACCCGAACGTCGCATTCGACCCGGCATTTGACCAGGACGCGTTCTTCGCGTACCTGCGCCAGTCCGGCCTGAGCAAGTACGGCGGCCGGATCGCGCCACGCAACTCGCTGACGAGTTCCTGGTGGCAGAAGTTCGACCTGCGTATCCAGCAGGAGCTGCCCGGCTTCAAGCCGGAGCACCGCTTCTCGGCGTTCGTGGTCATCGAGAACTTCGGCAACCTGCTGAACGACGACTGGGGCGTGCTCAAGGAACAGAGCTTCCCGCGCAGCCTGCCGATGGTTGATTTCTCGATCGACACGGTCAACAACCAGTACGTTTACGAGGAGTTCTTTACGCCGGCGCCGCAGGCTCGCGTCGCGGAAGCCTCGCTGTGGAAGCTGATATTCGGCGTGACCTACGACTTCTAAGAAAGGGAATTCGCTCCACGTTTGAAAGACGGCCTTTGGGCCGTCTTTTTTTTGTCCGTCTCGCTCGGCTGCCACGGAACATGGGCACCGGGATTCGTCGGACCTGCCGGCCCGCGAAGCATCCTTTCGTACGCGCTAATCGAAACAGCGCCCGCCGGGCGCGGTCACGAACGCGATCCTCGGGTTGGACGGATCCACCGGCGCCCCGACCGGCTCGCCGGCCGCCTGCGCGCGGATGATTGCATCGAGCACGAGGTACTTCAGCTCCGAGCCGGGCCTGGAGCGCGGGCGGTTCTCCGGGAACGCGTAGCCGTCGCCGCCGCGCAGGATGAAGTCCGGCGCGACGACCGAATACAGCCGTTCCGGCTCGATCTCCGCCCAGCCCGTCCCGGCCGGCACCTGCAGCTGCACCACGCGCTCCCCGTCCGGGCGGCTGCGATCCACGCAGACGCGGAAGCCCGAGACTTGCGGGAAGTAACCCTTACTGGGCCCGGTGCCTCGATAGCCCGCCTCCAGCGTCGCGCGAAACTCCCCGCCGCTCATGTCCAGGTAGCGCAGGTAGGACGAGAACGCGAACACGCGCGCGATATCCTCGAACGTGATGTCATCGGCAACGTAGTCGTCGATGCGCAGCGTGCCGCTGTTGATCAGCGCGAGATCGGCCGGCGGGCTGCCGAAAGCAGTGCGCATCTGGTCGACGATGAAATTACCGAGGTTGCTCTCTTCGTTGCGCACGGTCACCTCTCGGCCGTCCAGCGGGACGGCCGCCTCGCCGATCCTCGCCGGCAGGAACGGGATGGTCTCGACCAGCCTTGCCCGCCACCTGTCGGCAATCGGCTGGTACTCCGCGTCGAGCGGCACGCTCGCATCCAGGTCCAGCATGCGCGTGCTGATCGCTGGCATTCCCGACGCGTCGAAATCGACGTCGATGCGCCATACCTGGCGCGCATTCGACGCGCCCTTCATCACCTCGGCCGCCGCGGCGGAGCCCGGGTGGTGCTCCGGCTCATGCTCGTGCCCGCCGACGATGAACTGGAAACGCGGGTGCGAGGCCTTGAGCTTCGCGATCTCGAGGTCGTCGCCCACGTGCAGGTGCGTGATGCCGACGATCAGTTCTGCACCGGCCTGCTCCAGCGCCACGATCGCGTTCTCGGCCTGCTCGACGTAGCCGGGTTCGTACGCGAGGTAATCCCGCTCGTTGCCGCCGTCGTCCGGCAGCAGGGTCAGCGCGAACATGCCGACCCGGCGCCCGCCGATCTCGGCCACGTGAGCTTGCCGCAGCCTGGCGTCGGCCTCGGCATCGCCGGTCGCCAGGGCCAGGTTGTCCGCCAGCCAGGCGAACTCCGATCCACGCAGCGCCGCGACGAGCGTCTCGGGGCTGCGGGGGTCGAACTCGTGATTACCCGGCACGACCGTCATGGGTGCCAGGCGATGCATGAAATTGAAGGCTTCGACCATTTGCTCGCCGCCCCACAGCTGGCTCTCCAGCGACGGGTATAGAAAGTCACCGCCGTGCAGCACCCGCACGTCCCGGCCTTCCGCTAGCGCCTGGCGGACGACGGTTGTCACCCGGCCGAAGCCGCCGCGCTGGTCATCTTCGACAGCGCCGACCCGATACGTGTCGTTCAGGTGTATGAAGGTGATCCCCGCGTCGGCGGGCGTCCGCACGGTGCCCGCCGACGCGCAGGCGCCGAGCAGCAGGGTAATGAACAGCAAGCGAAAGGTCGTCATACCGAAAGATCGTCTCATCGGGCCTGGGAGTGGCGACATTGTGCATCGACTGCCGCCGCGAAGCGATCCGCAGCCGGCTGGTAGCCCGCCGTACGGTGCCGTGCTAACCTGCTTGCGCTCCGCAGACCGCGTGTAACTCGCCCAGGGTCCATGAAATCGCCCATGATTCGCATCGCCTGCATGTTGATTCCCGGCGCGTTGGCGGCGGGCTGCGCGACCCCCGAACCCGTCGTCGTCAATTCCGGCATTGCATGGGTACGCACGGCGGCGGAGTTCGACGCGCTGTCCTTGCAGGCGTATCGAGCAGCAAGCGATGCGCTCGAATCCAAGATCGCCGATCCGTCCTGGAGTGCGCTGCCATACCAGGCGGACGCCGCTGGCAAGCCGCCGGCGGTGATTTTCGACGTCGACGAGACCGTGATCAGCAATGTCGAATTCCAGTTGACGCTCGAACCGCCGTTCGAGGATCGCAAGCTCGACGCGTGGACCGCGGCCAATCCCGCGGAACCCATCGCCGGGTTTCCGGCATTCGCCAGGCGCGCCCGGGAACTCGGCGTCGAGTTGTTCTTTGTCACCAACCGGCCTTGCGAAGCACAAGAGGACAATCCTGACCCCTGTCCGCAAAAGGCAAACGTCGTCAACGAGATCGTCGAGGCCGGCGTGCCGGTGGAGCCCGGGTTCGTGATGCTGTCCCACGAACGACCCGAATGGAGCAAGGAGAAGAAGATCCGGCGCGACCTGATCGCCGAGAACTACCGCGTCATCATGCTGATCGGCGACGACCTGGGCGATTTCCTGCCCTGCTCGCGGCGCCGGCCGCTCGCCCCCTGCACCGAAGGTGCCACGGCGGGCAGCCGCCGGGATGCCACGTTCGAACACGCGGACTACTGGGGCAACGGCTGGTACGTGCTGCCCAATCCGATGCACGGCTCGTGGACAACCGTGGATTGACACTCGACACGGGTGCGACAGCCGTGTTCCACGAACAATGAGTAAAGGATGAGCTTGCTATGGCCAAAGTGACCTGCGGATTGATCCAGATGGCGCTCAAGGGAGATGCCGCGACGATGGGACCGGACCAGATTCGCGACCGGATGATCGAGGCGCATATCCCGTTCATCGAGTCGGCCGGCAAGCAGGGCGTGCAGGTATTGTGCTTCCAGGAAGTCTTTACGCAACCCTACTTCTGCCCGAGCCAGGACCGCAAATGGTACGCGGCGGCCGAAGCGATACCGAACGGCCCGACGACTCGCCTGATGCAGGAGTATGCGAAAAAGTACTCGATGGTCATCGTCGTGCCCATTTACGAGGAAGCGATGACGGGCGTCTACTACAACACGGCGGCGGTCATCGATGCCGACGGCAGCTACCTCGGCAAGTATCGAAAGACTCACATCCCGCAGGTCGACCCGGGCTTTTACGAGAAGTTTTTCTTCAAGCCGGGCGACCTGGGTTACCCGGTGTTCCAGACCGCCTACCTGAAACTCGGCGTCTACATCTGCTACGACCGGCACTTCCCGGAGGGCTGGCGCGCACTGGCGTTGAACGGTGCCGAGTACATCGTCAACCCGTCGGCCACGGTCGCCGGCCTGAGCAAGTATCTTTGGGAGCTCGAGCAACCGGCATCCGCTGCCGCGAACGGTGTTTTCATCGGGGCGATCAACCGAATTGGCAGGGAAAAACCCTGGGCCGACAAGATGGGTGAGTTTTACGGCTCCAGCTACATAGTCAACCCGCGCGGCGCCATCGAGGCCCAGGCAAGCTACGACCGGGACGAGCTGCTGGTGCACGCGATCGACCTCGACATGATCCGCGAGGTTCGTAACACCTGGCAGTTTTTCCGTGACCGGCGACCCGAGACCTACAAGATACTGACCGAACGCTGACAGCGACGCGCCGGGGGGAGGCATCGCAATGAGCACGCGTAACGCGCAGAGCCGCATCGTACAGGTTGGCGAACACATCGAACTCGAGGTGGGCGACGACATCGCGCGGAGCCCGCGCTACAACGAAGACATCGCCCCGACGCGCGCCGCGCAGCGGACCTGGTCGCAATGGAACGTCGCGTCACTCTGGGTGGGGATGGCGATCTGCGTCCCGACCTACACGCTCGGCGGCGTGCTGACCTCGTACTTCGGGCTGTCGGTGTCCGAGGCGTTGTGGACGATCCTGGTCGCGAATGTCGTCGTCCTCGTTCCGCTCACGCTGAACGCGTATCCCGGCACGCGCTACGGGATACCCTGCCCGGTCGTGCTCCGGGCATCTTTCGGCATCGTCGGCTCGAATGTCCCGGCGCTGATACGCGCGCTGGTCGCCTGCGGCTGGTTCGGCGTGCAGACGCTGTTCGGCGGCATCGCGATCCACCTGATGTTCTCCGCCCTGTCCGACAACTGGGCCGCGCTGGGCGGCACCGGCGAAGTCC
The DNA here is from genome assembly GCA_029884165.1 of Gammaproteobacteria bacterium. GTDB lineage: Bacteria > Pseudomonadota > Gammaproteobacteria > Steroidobacterales > Woeseiaceae > JAOUIH01. The sequence goes on from JAOUIH010000010.1 coordinate 18,827, forward strand.
TCGGTTTCTTCATCTTCTGGGTCGCGAACATCTGGGTCGTGATCCGTGGCGCCGAGTCGATCAAGCACCTGGAGGCGCTGGCCGCTCCGCTGCTGCTGCTGGTCGCGCTCGGGCTGATCGCGTGGGCCCTGCCCAAGGTGTCGCTGGCCGAAGTTCTCGCGACGCCGGCCAACCGGGCCGCGGATGCATCCTTCGGCGCGTATTTCATGGCCGCGCTGACCGCCATGGTCGGTTTCTGGGCGACGCTGTCACTCAATATCCCGGATTTCAGCCGCTATGCCCGGTCGCAGAAAGCCCAGGTTGTCGGCCAGATCATCGGCCTGCCGCTGACGATGTTCCTGTTCTCGGGGCTCGGCGTACTGCTCACGTCGGCCTCGGCGACGCTGGTCGGCGAAACCATCTCGGACCCGATCAACCTGATCGGCCGGATCGACAGCCCGTTCTGGGTGTCTGTCGCGATGCTGATCATCATCCTGGCGACAATCTCGACCAACACGGCGGCAAACATCGTGTCGCCGACGAACAGCTTCCAGAACGTCGCGCCGCGCTACATCAACGAGAATCGCGGCGTGCTGTTGACCGGCCTGATCGGCATCGCGCTGATGAGCTGGGAACTGCTGAAAAAACTGGGCTGGCTGGAATCGGACATCAGCGTCGAAAGCCTGTACTCCAACTGGCTGGTCGGCTACTCGAGCCTGCTCGGGCCGATCGCGGGCATCATGATCGTCGACTATTTCATCATCAAGCAGCGTAGCTACGACCTGCTGGCGCTGTACATGGACGGCGCCGGCTACCCGGCGTGGAACCGGGCTGGATTCGTCGCGTTCCTGCTGCCTGTAGCCCTGACGGTCGTCGCCATTACAACCGGCCGACTGAGCTGGTTCTACGATTATGGCTGGTTTACCGGTTCGATACTGGGTGCAATCGTTTACTATCTGCTGGCGAGCAGGCAGATCGGGAGGTCGACATGAGTCTGTTGATCAGGGGCGGCACCGTCGTCAATGCGGACCGGAGTTTCCGGGCGGATGTGCTTTGCCGGGACGGGCTTATCGCCGCGATCGGCGAATCGCTCGACGCGCCGGCCGACACCCGGGTCATTGATGCCGGCGGCCAGTACGTCATGCCGGGCGGCATCGATCCTCACACCCACATGCAGCTCCCGTTCATGGGGACCGTGACCAGCGAGGATTTCTACTCCGGCACGGCGGCAGGACTGGCCGGCGGAACGACGATGATCATCGACTTCGTAATCCCGAACCCGGGCCAGCGCGTGATGGAAGCCTACCGGCAATGGCGCGAGTGGGCCGAGAAGTCGGTAGCCGATTATGCGTTCCATGTCGCGATCACCTGGTGGGATGACACCGTCAGCGCCGACATGGAATCGCTGGTCAGGGAACACGGCATCAACAGCTTCAAGCATTTCATGGCCTACAAAGGGGCCATCATGGCCGACGACGAGATCCTGGTGAACAGCTTCTCGAAAGCCGGCGAACTGGGCGCGATCGTCACCGTGCACGCAGAGAATGGCGAACTCGTATACCGCCTGCAGCAGAAGATATTCGATATGGGTATCACCGGCCCGGAAGGCCACCCGCTGTCGCGCCCGCCGCAGGTCGAGGGCGAGGCCGCGAACCGGGCGATCCGGATCGCCGAGGTGCTCGGCGTACCTATCTATCTCGTGCATACGTCCTGCCGGCAGGCCCTCGACGCAATCATCCGGGCCCGGAACGAGGGACAGCGTGTCTATGGCGAGGTGCTGGCAGGACACCTGCTGATCGACGACTCCGTATATCGCAACAAGGACTTCGAGTTCGCGGCGGCCCACGTCATGAGCCCGCCCTACCGGCCGAAGGGGCACAAGACGGACCTGTGGCACGGCCTCCAGTCCGGCAACCTGCAGACGACCGCAACCGACCACTGCTGTTTCTGCGCCGACCAGAAAGCAATGGGCCGGAGCGATTTCCGGATGATCCCGAACGGCACCGCAGGCGTCGAGAATCGCATGGAGGTGCTGTGGGAGCACGGCGTCAACACCGGCCGCCTGACAATGAGCGAGTTTGTCGCCGTCACGTCGACGAACGCGGCGAAGATATTCAACATCTACCCGAGGAAGGGCAGCATCAGCGTGGGCGCCGACGCCGATATCGTCGTCTGGGACCCGGAGGCCAGCAAGACGATCTCCGCGAAAACGCATTTCCAGAAGATCGACTTCAACATCTTCGAAGGCATGGCCGTCAGGGGCACCGCCTCGCACACGGTCAGCCAGGGGAAGGTCGTTTATGCAGACGGCAAGCTGGACGTTAGGCGGGGCGCGGGGCGATATGTCGAGAGGCCGCCGTTTGCCGCCTATTACGACGCGATCCGCCGGCGCCTCGAACACGAACGACCCGTGCCGGTACGGCGCTGAACCGGTAGCACGGGCGACATGACGCAGGACAAGCATGCGAATCGCTGCTCCCCGGACGTGCGGCCCGGGCGGCTCGATGCGGCGACAATCGAGAAGAACTTCGGCGACATCCGTCCGCCGCTGTCGCCGGCCGCGGCCCTGGTCGAGGCCGACCGTTGCTATTTTTGCCATGACGCGCCGTGTACAAATGCCTGCCCGACCGGTATCGACGTTCCGGCCTTCATCCAGAAGATCCGCAGTCATAACCTGCCGGGGTCTGCGCACACGATTTTGCGTGAAAACATACTCGGCGGCATGTGTGCTCGCGTCTGTCCGACCGAAGTCCTGTGCGAAGAGGCCTGCGTGCGCAATGGCAGCGAAGGCGGACCGGTCCGTATCGGCCTGCTGCAGCGTTACGCGACCGACCCGGTGTACGAACAGGGGCTCCCGGTGTTCGAACGCGCGCCCGAGACAGGCAAGCGCGTCGCCGTGGTCGGCGGCGGACCGGCCGGCCTGTCCGCTGCGCACCGTCTCGCCATGCTCGGCCATGCGGTCGAAATGTTCTGCCGCGACGCGAAGCTCGGCGGTCTGAACGAGTACGGGATCGCCGCCTACAAGACCGTCAACGATTTCGCCCAGCGAGAGGTCGACTTCATACTCGGCATAGGCGGCATCGATGTGCGGACCGGGATGTCGCTCGGCCAGGACGTTTCGCTGGCGGAGCTGCAGCAGCGCTTCGACGCGGTGCTTCTCGCCGTAGGGCTCGGGGATACCAACGAGCTGGGTGTGCCGGGTGAGGACCTCGACGGGGTGCAGAACGCGGTCGATTACATCGCCCAGCTGCGCCAGGCCGGCGACAAATCGGAGCTTCCCGTGGGACGGCGCGTGGTCGTCATCGGTGGCGGCATGACCGCTATCGATATTGCCGTGCAAAACCGTCGCCTCGGCGCCGAACGAGTCGACATCGTGTATCGCCGCGGCCCGGACCAGATGAGCGCCAGCGGCCACGAACAGGAACTCGCGAAATCGGAAGGCATTGTCCTGCATCACTGGGCGAGGCCCGTTGCCTTTCGAGGCGATAACTGGTTGCGCGAAGTCGAGTTCGAGCGCACCCGTCAGGAAGCCGACGGCAGACTTTCGGGCACCGGTGAGACCTGGACGCTCGATGCTGACGTCGTCTTCCGGGCCGTGGGCCAGACGCTGTCCGACGACGACGGCACCAGTGCCGGCAGCATGCTGCGGGCCGGCGGCAAGATACGGGTCGATGCGCGGCGCCGGACGTCGATTCCGGGCGTCTGGGCGGCCGGCGACTGCGTCGCCGGTCACGACGACCTGACGGTCACCGCAGTCCAGGACGGCAAACTCGCCGCTATCGACATCGACCGGTGGCTGCGCGCGAACGAGGAGGATGCGGACCCATGGCAGACCTGAGCAGCAATTTCCTCGGCATTCGTTCGCCCAACCCGTTCTGGCTGGCGTCAGCCCCGCCCACCGATAAGGCCTACAACGTCAACCGCGCATTCGAGGCCGGCTGGGGCGGCGCGGTCTGGAAGACGCTGGGCGAGGATCCGCCGATCGTCAACGTCAGCGGGCCCCGCTACGGCGCAATACACAGCAACGAGCGCCGCGTCATTGGCTTCAACAATATCGAGCTGATTACGGACCGGCCGCTGGCCCTCAATCTCGAGGAGCTGCGGCAGGTCAAGAAGGACTGGCCGGACCGGGCCCTGCTCGCATCCGTGATGCTGCCGATGAACGAGCAGGCCTGGGCGACCTGTATCCCGATGATCGAGGACACCGGCATCGACGGTTTCGAGTTGAACTTCGGCTGCCCGCACGGCATGTCCGAGCGCGGCATGGGAGCGGCCGTCGGCCAGGTGCCCGACTACATCCGCATGGCGACAGAGTGGGCGAAGAAATTCGCGCGCGTGCCTGTGATCGTGAAGCTCACGCCGAACGTGGCGAACATCCTGCCGCCGGCGATAGCCGCCGCCGCGGGCGGCGCCGATGCCGTCTCGCTGATCAATACGATCAATTCGATCATGCGCGTAGATTACGACACGTTGACGATGTACCCCGCGACGGACGGCCTGGGCTCGCACGGCGGCTACTGTGGCCCGGCCGTTAAGCCGATTGCGCTGCACATGGTGGCAGAGATCGCGCGGCATCCCGAGACCCGCGGTCTCCCGATCTCCGGGATCGGCGGCATCACGGACTGGCGCGACGCGGTCGACTTCCTGGCGCTCGGCGCGTCGAACCTCCAGGTGTGCACCGCCGCGATGGTCTACGGCTTTCGCATCATCGACGACCTGACGGACGGCCTCGCCCGCTTTCTCGATGCCAAAGGCATGACGAGCATCAGCGAGCTCGTCGGCCGCGCCGTACCGAGTGTCACCGACTGGAAGTTCCTGAACCTGAATTACGTCGAAAAGGCCCATATCGACCAGGAGCTGTGCATCAAGTGCGGGCGCTGCCATATCGTCTGCGAGGACGCGTCACACCAGGCAATCACCGACATGGTCGACGGCAAACGTCGCTTCGAGGTAATCGACGCCGAGTGCGTTGGCTGCAACCTGTGCACCAGCGTCTGCCCGGTCGAAGGCTGTATCAGCATGCGGCCGCTGCGCGAGGGCGAAGACCCTCGAACCGGGCGGCCGGTTACGGCCGAGAAATTGAACTGGACCGCGCATCCGAACAACCCGATGCGCAAGCAAACGGACTGATTGTGAAAACCACGCAGATAGACGAACTCTTCGCAGCTGCGCGCAAGGTGCAGCAGAGCGCGCACGCGCGCTACTCAAATTATTTCGTAGGGGCCGCGTTGATCGACGACGAGGGCCGGCTGCACGTCGGCTGCAACGTCGAGAACGCCTCCTACCCCGAGGGTTCCTGCGCAGAAGCCAACGCGATCGGCGCGATGGTCGCTGCGGGCGGGCGGCGGATCGTCGCGATCGCCATCGTCGGTGCGCCCGGCGTCACGGGCGATCGCGGGGTGCGTTTTGCGGGGGGCGCCGGGCGCGTTTCCGCCTGCACGCCCTGCGGCGGCTGCCGACAGCGCATCCGGGAATTCGCGGACGACGCGACCCGGATCCTGCTCGTCGACGATGACGGTGGCGTTCGCAAGTACCGCATCGAGGACCTGCTGCCCGAGGGCTTCTACGTCGAATAACGGCCGATGCGCTCGACGAGCAGGTCGTAGAATCCATCCGCATCCACCGCGTGCACCCAGGTCGCGTTCGGCCTGCGGCCGGTGACTCCCCAGAAATCCACCGCCGTGTGCCCCATCGTGAGCGGGGAGGCAGTCTCGACGACGACATTGCAGTCGTGGCCGTCAAAGAGTTCCGGACAGAGCAACCAGGCGACCGTGCAGGGATCGTGCAACGGCGCACCCTCGTAGCCGTATTTCTTCGAGTCGTGCCGATTGAAAAAGCCGAGCATGCCTGCCGTTGCCAGAGCAGCCGGATTGGCCAGTGCAGCAATACGGGCGACCCGTTCGCGGGTAGCTATCACCTGGTGCGTCACGTCGAGCCCCATGACGACCAGGGGCCGTCCGCATTCGAAAACGACCTGTGCAGCGTGCGGGTCGACCAGAATGTTGAACTCCGCCGATGGCGAAAAGTTGCCGCCCTCCCGCATCGCGCCGCCCATCAGCACGATGCGCCTGACTTTCGCCAGAATCGACGGGTCCTTGACGATCGCCATCGCGATGTTGGTCAGCGGCCCGGTGGGCACCAGGGTGATCGACGCATCGTCGGCCGCCAGCAGCGTATCGACGATGAAATCGACGGCATGCCGCTGTTGCAGCGGCTGCTTCGGCGTGCCGACCTCGATGCCGTCGATGCCGGTGCCGCCGTGCACCTTCTCCGCGGTCAACAGCGGCCGGACCATGGGCCGTGGGCAGCCCGCGTAGACGCGCATGTCACCACGATCCGCGACATCGCAAATGAGCCGCGCATTACGTTGCGTGAATTCCAGCGGGACGTTCCCGGCGACCGTTGTGATTCCGAGGATTTCGAGCTCCGCGGGCGAGGACATGGCCAGCAGCAGGTTGATCGCGTCGTCCTGGCCGGGATCGCAGTCGATGATGATCTTCTCGGCGCCCATGCGCGGCACGATCAGCTTGCGCTACAGGCCCAGCAGCAGCCCGGCGAGTGCCGCGCTCATCAGGTTCGACAGCGAGCCGGCCGCCACCGCCCGGATGCCGAAGCGCGCAATCAGGTCTTTCTTCTCGGGCACCAGGCTGCCGAGCCCGCCGAGCAGTATCGCGATCGACGAGAGGTTCGCGAATCCGCACAGCGAAAACGTGACGATCGCCACCGTGCGCTCGCTCATGCCCGCGAGGTACTCGTTCAGGTGACTGTAGGCCACGAACTCGTTGAGGATCAGCTTCTCGCCGAACAGCGCGCCGGCCGCCTGCGCCTCGTGCCACGGGATCGAGAGCAGGTACATGATCGGCGCGAAGAACCAGCCGAGAATGCCCTGCAGGGTCAGCGGCCCAACGCCGGGTATCCATCCGGTCAGCCATCCGACCAGGCCGTTGAACAGCGCAATGAGAGCAACGAACGCAACGAGCATCGCGCCGATGTTCACGGCCAGCCTCACGCCGTCGCTGGCGCCGACAGCGGCTGCAAGGATGACGTTTTCGTGCGGGGTTTTGGCCATCTTCAGGTGCGCATCGTCTTCCGCCGCGGACTCGAGATCTTCGTCCGGCATGATGATCTTGGCCATCAGCAAGCCCCCGGGGGCAGCCATGAAGCTGGCCGCGAGCAGGTAACGGAGTTCGGCTCCCATCTGGGCGTAGGCCAGCAACACCGTGCCTGCGACCGAAGCGAGCCCGGATACCATGATCGCGAACATCTGCGGTTCCGTCAGCTTCGACAGGTAGGGCCGCACCACGAGCGGCGCCTCGGTCTGGCCGATAAAGATGTTGGCTGCTGCGTTCATCGATTCGACCGCCCGCGTCCCGATGATCCAGCGCAGCCCGCCGCCGATAAAGCGCACGAACAGCTGCATGATCCGCAGGTGATAGAGGACGGACATCAACGCCGAGAAGAACACGATGATCGGCAGCACGTTGATCGCGAAACTGCCGACAGCACTCTCGGTGGCCAGGCCGCCGAACACGAATTCGATGCCGGCACGCGAATACTGCATGATGTTCATGACGCCGGCGCTGAGCTTCTCGATGCCTGCTTTGCCGGCATCCGAGTAGATGACTATCGCCGCAACGACCGACTGCAGGGCGAATGCCGCGCCGACTATTCGAAGATTGATCGCCTTGCGATTGCCCGACAAGAGCACAGCGATTCCCAGGATCACGACAATCCCGGCGAGCCCCACCAGTGTTTGCGCCATCAGTCCCCCCGAGCTGCGCTTGTGTCTTGTTGTTAGCGGCGCCGTCGGCCAACCTTCGCCGGTCCCGGCCAAGCGCCAAGAATACCGGGAACCGGCCCCGAAAGCCCGTTCAGGGCGTCAGCGTCTTGAGCACGATCGGCCGATCCGCTGGTGCATCGGCCCCTGTCGTGTACGCCTCGCGCAGCATGCGCGCGGCAATATCGGCGGCAGCCTCGGTCGCCGCATGTACGACCGCGAGCGGCCGGCCCGGGCCGACCCGGCTGCCGACGGCAGCGACGTCAACGAAGCCGACCGACAGATCCAGCTGGTCATCAACCATGCGTCGACCACCGCCCAGTTCGATGATCGCGTTGCCGAAATGGCGCCCATCGACGCTCACGACGTAGCCGCCCGTTTCCGGGTACACCGCCTGGACGACGGGCGCGGCCCGGAGGTGACTGTCGGCGTTCTCGACAAAATCCGCCGGACCGCCGAGCGCCGCGACCATGCGGCCGAATACCTCCGCGGGCCGCCCGGATTCCAGCACCTCGTCCGCGCGCTCGCGGGCCGCCGCACGATCGGTTTCCAGCTCGCCGACCAGCAGCATTTCGGCGACGAGGCCCTGGGTCACCTCGAGCAGCCGCGGCTCACGCCGCTTGCCGACCAGGAAGTCGACGGACTCCCTGACCTCGACCGCGTTGCCGGCGGTCAGCCCCAGATTCTCGTTCATGTCGGTCAACAGGGCGTGCGTGCGCAGCCCGGAAGCATCGGCCGTCCCGATGATGCTGCGGGCCAGGGCCTCGGCCTGCTCCTGTGTGGCCATGAAGGCGCCCGACCCGAATTTGACGTCCATGACGAGGCCCTGCAGACCGGCGGCCATCTTCTTCGACAGGATCGAGGCCGTGATCAGCGGGATCGACTCGACCGTCCCGGTCACGTCGCGGATCGAGTAAAGCCTGCGGTCGGCCGGCGCGAGATCGCTGGTCTGGCCAATGATCGCGCAGCCGACCTCGCGCACGACTTTTCGGAACAGGTCGGGGTCCGGAAACGGGTTGTAGCCCGGGATGCTGCCGATCTTGTCCAGGGTGCCGCCGCCGTGCCCCAGGCCGCGCCCGGAGATCATCGGCACGTAGAGACCACAGGCGGCCGCGATCGGCGCCAGCAGGAAGCTCACCTTGTCGCCGATGCCGCCGGTCGAGTGCTTGTCGACGACAGGCCCGGCGAGGCCCTGCTCCGACCAGTCGAGCACCAGGCCGGACGCCGCCATCAGCCGCGTCAGTGCGCCGGCCTCGGCGAAGCTCATCGAGTTGAGGAAGATCGCCATTGCGAGCGCCGACACCTGCTCGGCCGGCAGGCTGCCGTTCGCCAGGCCACGCACGAAGAACTCGATCTCCTGTTCGGACAGCTCGCCGCCGTCGCGTTTCTTGCGGATGACGTCTACGAAAAGCATCTATGTGCCAGCAGAGGCCCTCAGGCCGCCTCGACGAAACCGCGCAAGGGCAGATCGGGGCTGCGCTGCAACCAGTTCGCGGCCGGGTAATGACAGCGGCGGTCGATGACGTGCAGCGTGTACGCATGCCGCGAGCGATCGGAGCGGTTCGGCCCGCTCATGTGTGGTGCGCGTCCGTCGAAGACGACCAGCGTTCCCTTCTTCGCCTCCGCCGGCACTTTGAGATGCTCCGGCCAGGGCGACGTGTCGACAACCTCGGTCTTGAGTTTGAATTCGCCGACACGGTAGTTGCGCTGCTTCAGCGGCCCCCGATGCTGGCCTGGAATGAAGTACATGCAACCGTTCTCGACCGTGGCGTCCTCGAGCGCAAACCAGAAACCGAGGCAGGACTCGGGCTCGGTGTAGATGTAGGTGGAGTCCTGGTGACAGACGACCTCGCCGCCGATCCGGGGCGGCTTGAAGATGTACATCGACTGGATGATCGCCGGGCTCGTGTTGCCGAGCCCCGATGCGATCTCGGCCAGTTCCGGGCCATGCGAGAACCGGTCGAAAACCGGGTCGAGGTCGTGCATCGCGTGGCCCATCTTGTTAAGGCAGTCTTCCTTGCGGCCGCGCAAGCGGCCAGCCGCATCGAAGGCATCGCGCTCGAGGAAGAAACGGATCTTGTCGCCGGACTCGATGAAGTAGCGGTCGTTCAGCTGCTCCTGGTCGGTAGTCGAGAAGACGCTCCGAACCTCGGCCGGGTCGAAGGCATCGACGAGTTCGAGCGCGCGCGTGCGCACCGCATCGCAGGCGGCTGCCGACGCGAAGCCCTCGAGTATCAGCACGCCGGCTTCGTTGAACGCGGCGACCATCTCCGGTGTCAGGCGACGGCCGGCGGGCGTCGCAAACTGGGGGAGTCTGTTGTCGGGACTCAAGTCTCTGCTTCTCGATCGGCTGTCATTACAGGAACCGGGACGTTGCCGCATGCCCCGCGGCGCTGCCATATTAGCAATGTTCGTCGCTATCGACAGTCGCAAATGGCGCTCATCGAATGACCGCACAACGATTCATAACGATCCTGGTCGTGCTGGCCGCGACCGCGTCCTGCGCGGGACCCCCACCCGAGCCGCCGCCCCGCGATGGCTCGGTCACGACCTGGATCGAATCGCGCGGCACGCAGGTTCCGGCGACCTGGATCGTGCCGGATGAAAGGCCCGCTGCCGGCAGCCCGCTGGTGGTCATGGCGCACGGGCATGGCGGTTCGCGCGACGAGGCGGGCGCATTCCGGCGCATCGCGGACGAACTGGCCGCCCGGGGCATCGCCTCGATACGGGTGGATTTCCCCGGTTGTGGCGAGAGCATCGAGCCGTTTACGGCGAATACCGTCGACAACATGCTCGCGGACCTGGCAGCGGCCCGGCGCCATGCGCTGGCCGACCCGGACATCGACGCCAGCCGCAGCGCCATCCTGGGCTACAGCATGGGGGGCCGGCTGGCGCTGTTGTCCCTCGACGCCGCGCCGGCGTGGTCGGCCGCCGCCCTGTGGGCGCCGGCGGCCGGGGACGGCCCGGACGCGATGTACGCCTTCCTCGGCGGCCGCGGCGCCTACCTCGATTACCGCGACGAGGCGCAAGCGGCGGGCGCGGTCACCGTCCTGACGCCCTGGGGAGGCGAGCAGTCGCTGGGCGCCGGCTGGTTTCCAGGCCTCGAGGAACGTTCGCCCATGGCTCCGCTGGCGCGCTATACCGGGCCTTTGCTGGTCCTGCACGGCGAGGATGACAGCATCGTGGACCCGGCCTGGGGCGCCGGCGTGGCGGAGGCCGCCGCCCGGAGTACCGCGGTCAGCTACGAGCTGCTCCCGGGGGCCGATCACGGACTGGGATTCTATGGCGGTGATCCCGCCCTTGGCGACTATGTCATAAAAACAACAATCGACTTCCTGGTCATGCATTTACGGCCTGAATGAAGGGCTTTTTGCCCCATCGGTTGTTGTACAATGCGCAACAAACGAACCGCCGGCAGGGCCACCCCGGCCTCCGGCATGTCGCCGACAACGATCGCGAGCCAGAAGTTCCCGGCTCCACAACAAGGGATCATTCAACCATGACTAGCAGACAGCTGACGCTCATCGCGGCCAGCCTGGCCACTGCGCTCGGCGCTGCGCCGGCCGCCAACGGGCAGGGGCAGGACGATTCGATTTTCGAGGAGATTACGGTCACCGCGAAAAAGCGCGAAGAGAGCATTTACGAAGTACCGGTAGCGATGAGCGCGTTCTCGGACGCGACGATCGCGAAGCAGGGCATCACGGACCTGGTCGACATCGGCAAGTTCGTGCCGAACCTGAACGTCACGACGTTCTCGGCCGGCCACACCGCCTCGGCCAACCCCTTCATCCGCGGCATCGGGCTGCAGGACCACCTGATCACGACCGACCCCGGCGTGTCGGTCTACGTCGACGGCGTCTATCTCGGCCGCCAGGTCGGCCAGAACTGGAGCCTGTCGAACATCGAGCGCATCGAGGTGCTGCGCGGGCCGCAGGGCACGCTATACGGCCGCAACTCGCTCGGCGGTTCGATCAACATCATCACGAAGCGCCCCGGCACCTACGACGGCGCGAAGGTCGGCCTGACGGTCGGCACGGAGGGCCGCCTGAATGGCGAATTCTACGGCGACACGAGCCTCACCGACACGCTGGCCGTCTCCGTCAACGGCGCGTTCAAGCGCCGCGGCGGCTCGGGCAAGTTCCTGAACATCCCGAACGCGGAGAAGGACGTCGGCGAGCTTCAGGACGTCTCGGCGCGCGCGGCGCTCCTGTGGACCCCGACCGACCGCTTCTCGATCGTCGTTGCTGCCGATGGCAACGAGGGCGACAACGGCATGAATCCGTATACGACGCTGATCGACGAAGTACCGAATGGTGCGGTCTTCGGCGCGGGCTATCGCAATTCCGACGTCGCCGCGAATCCGTATGACAACAACACCGGGCAGGTGGACCAGGTCAACGTCCGTAACCAGGCCTATGGTGTCTCGGTAACGGCCGACTATGCGATGAGCGATGCGCTGAACCTGCGCCTGATCGCCAGCGACCGCCATTCCGATTACCGGGCGGGCCTCGACGATGACAGCTTCATCGACAATTTCCTGACCTTCCCGGAAATCGGTTATGCCGACCAGACCTCGATCGAGTTGCAGGTCAATGGCGAGTACGAGCGCTGGGACTTCGTCGCGGGCATCTACAGCTTCGACGAGGAAGGCAAGAACAGCCAGGACCCGAACGTGTTCCTGGGCGGCGCTGGCGACTTCCTGCTGGGCCAGGACGTTTCCAGCACCGCAATCTACGGCAACGTCGGCTTCCAGGTATCCGACGCGCTGCGGGTCTCGGGCGGCCTGCGCTTCACGGACGACGAGAAGGACGCAACGATCAACATCAACAGCGGCCTGATCGACACCGGCGCCAGCGACGACTGGTCGGAGACGAGCTGGGAACTCGCGGCCACCTTTGAGCTCAGTGACGATCTGAACGTCTATGGCACCGTCCAGAACGGCTACCAGTCCGGCCAGTTCCCGCCGCGTCCGTTCTGCCTGTTCAATTTCCTCGACTTCTCCCAGCCGGGCAACGTCAGCCAGCCGAACTGCTTCGTGGCGAACGACAACATCACAGCGATCAACTACGAGGCCGGCATCAAGGGCACGCCGCTGGATACGCTGCAGATGAGTGTCGCGATCTTCTACACCGACTACTCGGACCTGCCCTACCAGGTCAGCACGACGCAGGGCGCCGGCTTCGACACGCGCAACATCATCGTCGACCAGACCTCGGTCGGCCTGGAGTGGGAAAGCATCTGGGCCATCACGAACGACTTCCTGCTGCACACGTCACTGGGCTACATCGACGTGGACGTAGACGACCCGGAGGCGGTCGCGCCGCTGACCCCGGAACTGACGATCTCGATCAGCCCGGAGTACTCGATCCCGATGGTGAACGGGGCCGAGATCGTGCTGCGCGCCGACTGGTCGTATCGTGACGAGATGTACGGCGAGCCGTCCGCGGATCCGGGACGGTTCACGCAGATCGACAGCCGCGACATCCTGAACTTCGACTTCGCGTATCACTCGCCCGACCAGGACTGGACGGTTGCCCTGTACGGCCGCAACGTGACCGACGAGCGCTACGACAACGGCCGCCTGAACACGGGTGACTACATCCTGCGGATCCTGAGCAACGACATTCGCGAGTTCGGCGTGCGCTTCGTCAAGGAGTTCACCGGCAACTGAACGCCATCGTTCTTCGGCAAAATCACGGGGCGGCCCTGGCCGCCCCGTTCTTTTTTGGCCCTCCTCAAGGCGCTGACCGCCCTTTCCCCCCTGGACCGGGACAGTTTTTCCCGCTCGGCAAAGCCCGGCACCGGACGGCCCCGTGGACGACTCCCGGACGGGGTAGAATGCTTCATTTCCGCGCCCGGCCGCGCGACCAACGGATGCCTCGACGATGACCACAACACGCTTTTTTCGCGCGGGTTTCGTAACCCTGGCAACAGCCCTCGCGCTGGCCGCCTGCGGGCCCGGGGCGCCGCCCGCGCCCGAGGCGCCGGCCCCGGATATCGAGGACGGGCGCACCGCCGTGGACCTGATCGTCCCCGGCGACTTCGTCGTCACGATGGACGCGGCGGGCACGGTGATCGAGGACGGCGCCGTGGCGGTCTCCGACGGCGTCGTTGTCGCGGTCGGCGGCGCGGCCGAGATCGACGCTGCCTACCGGCGGCCGAGCGGCTGCGCGACAGCGGCAGGATCGTGATGCCCGGGCTCGTCAACGGCCACTCGCACGCGGCAATGACGTTGCTGCGGGGTGTCGCGGACGACCTCGCGCTGATGGACTGGCTGAACAACTACATTTTCCCTGCCGAAGTCGAGTTCGTCGACGCGGAATTCGTCCGCATCGGTACGGAACTCGCCTGCTGGGAGATGATCCGCGGTGGCACGACGACGTTCGTCGACATGTACTACTACCCGGACGTCATTGCAGAGGTCGTCGAGGATTGCGGCCTGCGCGCCTACGTTTCGGCGACCGTCATCGACCAGCGCAGCCCGGACGCCGAGAACGCGAGCGACTCGCTCGTCAAGGGAGCGGGATTCGTCGAGCGCTGGCAGGGTCGCAGCAGCCGGATTACGCCCATTTACGGCCCGCATGCGAATTACACGCTGAATGCCGAGCAGCTGGCAGCCACGCGTGCCGCCGCGAACCGGTACGGCGCACCGATCAGCATCCACATGTCCGAGTCACCGTTCGAAGTCCAGTACTCGAAGGACACCTACGGCATGACGTCGATCGAGCTGCTGGAGTCCATCGGTTTCCTGGACGGCCCGACCATCGGCGCGCACGTCGTCTGGCCCACGGACAGGGAGATCCCCATCCTCGCGGAACGCAAGGTCGGCGTGATCCACAACCCCACGTCGAACATGAAGATCGCGTCGGGCATCGCACCGGTCACCGCGATGCTGGCCGCCGGAGTCCGCGTCGGGCTCGGCACCGACGGTGCCGCGAGCAACAACGACCTGGACATGTGGGAAGAGATGCGCCTCGCGTCTTTCCTGCAAAAGGTCGAGCAGATGAACCCCGAGGTTTTATCAGCGTCGACCGTGTTGACGATGGCTACCCGCGGCGGAGCAGCCGCAATCGGCCTGGAGGGCGAGGTAGGAGAATTGCGGCCCGGCCTGCGCGCCGACCTGATCCAGGTCGCGTTCGACGACGTGCACCACGTACCGTTGTACGACGTCGTGTCCCACCTCGTCTACGTTACGGACGAGCAGGACGTCGCCTCGGTGGTCGTCGACGGCCGGCTGTTGATGCGGGAGGGCAATCTGCTGACGCTAGACACCGACCGTGTGGCTGCGGAGGCGCGGGAACTCGCCGGCCGCATCAAGGCGGCGCTCGAAGAACGTAACCAATAGGTCGAGAATGACAGATAACCCCGGCAAGAACGTATCCCTCGTGCTCGGCAGCGGCGGCGCCCGCGGGCTGGCGCACATTGGCATCATCCACTGGCTCGAAAAGCACGGTTACTGCGTGCAGTCTATCTCGGGCTGTTCGATGGGTGCGGTCATCGGCGGCATCTATGCGGCCGGAAAACTGGATGAATACGAGCGCTGGGTCTGCGCCGTCGACAAGATGGACATCGTGTCACTGCTGGACTTCAGCTGGCGCCGGGGCGGCCTCGTCAAGGGCGAGAAGATCATCGATCTGCTGCGCGAGCTGGTCGGTGACCAGAACATCGAGAACCTGCCCATCCGGTTCACGGCGGTTGCCGCCGACATCAAGGCGGAAAAGGAGGTCTGGATCCAGAAGGGCTGCCTGTTCGACGCCATGCGCGCCTCGATGTCCCTGCCGATGTTCTTTACGCCGTTCGAATACAAGGGCGCAATGCTCATCGACGGCGGGGTACTGAACCCGGTGCCGATCGCCCCCACGTTCTCGGATCACACCGATCTTACGATTGCCGTCAACCTGGGAGGCCGGGTCCGGCCCAACATACCGAAGAAGGTTACAATCAGGGAGCGGGATGCGAACGAGCGCTCGGACCTGAGGGACAGCATCAACCGGTTCATCGAGCGCCTCCAGAACACGATCAGTCGCGATGGGGACGACGACGTGCTGGGTGTCTACGACATAGCCAACCAGGCATTCGACGCCATGCAGGGCACGATCTCCCGTGCGAAGCTGGCCGCTTACCCGCCGGACAAGGTCGTCACGATTCCCCGCAATGCCTGCGGCATACTGGAATTCGATCGCGCCAGGGAAATGATCGAGCTTGGCTATGAATCCGCCCGCGAGCAGCTCGGCAATGACGATGCCGGCAAGGATCGGGTATGACCTTCCAGATCGAGTACGAGATGAAGCCAGGCTACCTGCATGCAAGGGTCAGCGGCACGAATGCGCGTCAGGTCGTCAAGGCCTATCTGAAAGAGATCCGCGAAGAGTGCATGCGTCGCGGCTGCGAGAAGGTCTTGATCGAAGAGAACCTGCGGGGCGAGCGCCTCGATACGATGGAGGTCTTCGATATCGCGTCCGAAGGCAGCCTGGAGGCGCTGGGCTGGTTCGAGGCCGTCGCCTACGTCGACCCGCATATGCACGATCTGCGGGAATTCGCCGAGACGGTGGCGATCAATCGCGGCATGCCGGTTGCGATTTTCGAATCGGTCGAGAAAGCCGCCGCCTGGCTGGATGCGCAACAGGGCGGTAGCCGCGAAAAGTACATCTTCACAGACGGTGACAGCTCCGCGCGCTGACCCCCGGGTTCGGCCTGCTCAGTCCAGGAAGCTGGTGCCGTAGTCCATCGGTGCGAGCCCGAAGAACTCGGCGAGACTCTGCCCGATATCGGCGAAGGTCTCCCGCCGGCCGATTGGGCCCGGCGAAACCCGGGCGCCATATGCCAGCACGGGAATATTCTCGCGCGTGTGATCGCTGCCGGGCCAGGTCGGGTCGCAGCCGTGGTCGGCACTGATCAGCAGCAGGTCGCCCGGCTCCATATCTTCCATCAGTTCCGGCAGGCGCGCGTCGAATGACTCGAGCGCCGCCGCATAACCCTCGACGTCGCGGCGGTGTCCGTACAACATGTCGAAATCCACGAAATTGGTGAACACGATCGAGCGATCGGGGGCACTCTCCAGCGCGACGAGCGTCGCATCGAACAGCGCCGCGTTGCCGGTTGCCTTCACCTTCCGCGTGATGCCCTGGTGCGCATAGATATCGGCGATCTTGCCGATGCTGAAGACTTCGCCGCCGCTGGCGGCCAGCTTGTCGAGCACGGTCGGCGACGGTGGTGGGGTCGTCAGGTCACGACGATTGCCGGTTCGCTGGAAATCGGCGCTCGACCTGCCAGTGAACGGCCGCGCGATCACCCGACCGATGCGGTACTCGTCCACGAGCTCCCTGGCAATGTCACAGACCTCGTACAGCCGCTGCAAGCCGAAAGTCTCCTCGTGTGCCGCGACCTGGAATACGCTGTCGGCCGACGTGTACACGATCGGCTTGCCGCTGTGCATGTGCTCCTCGCCGAGTTCGGCGATGATCGTCGTGCCCGACGCGTGGCAATTCCCCAGTACGCCCGGAAGTCCCGCCCTCTCGATAAGGCTCCGGAGCAGCTCGGGCGGGAAGGTATCCTCGCGCTTCGTAAAATAGCCCCAGTCGAACAGCACCGGAACGCCGGCGATCTCCCAATGGCCGCTTGGCGTATCCTTGCCGCTCGACAGCTCCCTGGCGTATCCGTAGGTACCGATCGCATCGGCTGCGTCGCGACACCCTGCAGGGAATGTCCCGGCGCTCGCGGCGGCCGCCCGTAACAGACCGAGCCGGGCGAGATTCGGCAGCGCCAGCGGCCGGCCCTGCGAGGCCCGGACCCTGGCGATGCTACCCAGCGTGTTAGCCCCCGTATCGCCGAAGCGGCCGGCATCCTCGGTCGCGCCGATGCCGAAAGAATCCATGATCAGTATGATGGCTCGAGTCACGAGTTTGCCGCCCAGGCCCTGCCGAGGGGCGGAAGTCTAACCCATCCGGCCCGGCGGGCAAGAAGTAAGTCTTTCGCAGCCACCTGGCTCCGGCGTGCCGCCACAAAAAACCCGGCACTTGGCCGGGCTTTTCGTCTGCATTTGGAACGTCCTTCAATGATGGGGCGACTGCGGCACGAAGCTGCTTTCGCCGAAGAACTCGATTCGGGTCAGGAACGTGTAATCGCCTTCCAGCGACATGATCCCTATGAACACCGCAATGAAGATCGGTGGCAGCAGGATCGCGAGCTGCAGCGCCATGCGCTCCCATTTCATGTGCATGAAAATCGCGATGATGAACCCCGCCTTCACGAACATGAAAATAAGGATCAGCGACCAGCGCAACATGCCGTGGAACTGGAGATAATCCACCATGTAAGAGAAGAAGCTGATGAGGAACAGCAGTCCCCAGATCCAGAAGTAAATTCCGAGTGGATGCTGTTGTCCTTCAGAACTTGCCATAACCAGTGCTCCTGCCCGTGATTACCAGAGATAGAAGAATGCGAATATAAACACCCAGACGAGGTCGACGAAGTGCCAGTACAGGCCGGCGATCTCCACGATCTCGTAATTGCCGCCGCGTTTTTCGTAAAAGCCGTTCTTGACGCGAAACGCAACCCACAGCAGGTAAATGACGCCCGCACTGACGTGCATGCCGTGGAAGCCGGTGATCATGAAGAAGCTCGAGCCGAACTGGGCAGCACCCATCGGGTTGCCCCAGGGCCGCACGCCCTCGTCGACTATCAGCTTGGTCCACTCGAAGGCCTGCATGCCGACGAACGTCGCGCCGAGCGCAGCGGTCGCGACCATCAGCCAAAAGGTCTTGTTGCGATCCTTTCGGTAGCCCATGTTCACCGCAAGCGCCATCGTGCCGCTGGACGTGATCAGCACGAAGGTCATGATCGCGATCAGGATCAGCGGGATCGGGTCACCGCCGAAGGACAGGGCGAAGACTTCGCTCGGCAAGGGCCATGGGTCCGCGGTCGACATCCTGACCGTCATGTAGGAGATCAGGAAGCAGCTGAAGATGAACGTGTCACTCAGCAGGAAGATCCACATCATGGCCTTCCCCCACGGCACGTGGAATGACTGCTTGTCCGCCGAGAAATCGGATGTCACCCCACCGAGGCCGCCCGGCAGGACTCCACCCGTGTTAGTCATCGCTGCTTCCGACATATTTCGGGATCCTTATTTACTCAATTGGTGATTGCTCAGGTTGCCAGGAGCAATCCGAACAGCACGACCCAGACGAGCAGCAGGAAGTGCCAGTAAACGGTACAGAGCTCGATGCTGAGCCGCACGGCATCGGCATCCGCGCCGGTCCAGGCGCGCACGGCCGACCGTGCCCAGACATACAGGCCGCCGAGCATGTGCAGGCCGTGGACACCGGTCAGCAGGTAGAAGAACGCGTTGGCTGCATTGGACGACGCGTATTGGCCCGCCGCCAGGAGCTGCTGCCAGGCAACAAGCTGACCGACGAGGAACATGATGGACAGAGCGCCCGCAACCATGAGTCCCGGTTTCAGGCTGGCCGTCCTGCCGGCCACGGCCCGGTTCCGGGTCCAGTGGTACACGACGCTGGCGAGAACCAGGAACGCGCTGTTGACCCAGAGCAGGTCCGGCTCGGCCAGCGGGCTCCAGTCGGCCACTCGCATGCGGATCGTGTAGGCGCTGACGAACAACGCGAACAGGGACGTAGCGACCGCGAGAAAGGTCGTCAGCCCGACCGTTTTCGAATTCGTATCGAGCGAGGCACCGCTGAACGAGTCGGCGACGGAGTCCGACACCCATGGCTGCGTGTTCAGCGACTGGCGAAGCAGCCAGCCGATCACCGTGGCCATGATGACGGCCAGGAATACGAGCGTGATCGTCATCTAGTGATGCACTCCGTGGTCGCGCCCGACCGGGACCTCGCTGGCCGGTACGTTCTGCGGCACGAAATCCTGCTCCTGCCCCGGGACGCTGTAGTCGTAAGCCCAGCGATGAACCTCGGGCAGGTCGTGACCCCAGTTGCCGTGCTTCGGCGGCGTGTCCGGCGTCTGCCACTCGAGGGTCGTCGCACCCCAGGGATTGCTGTCCGCCTTCTTGCCGTTCCGCAGGCTCGTGATCATGTTGTAGAAGAAGATCAGCTGGGTCAGCGCGACGAAGATCGCCGAGATCGTTATGCTGGCGTTCAGCGCCTGGGCCGACTCCGGCAGGAAATCGGTGTTGCCCATCGCGAAGTAGCGCCGCGGGACGCCCTGGAAGCCGAGGTAATGCATCGGCAGATAGATCGAGTAGGTGCCGAGGAGCGTCATCCAGAAATGCCACTTACCCAGCGTCTCGTTGAACATCCTGCCCGTCATCTTCGGGTACCAGTGGTAAATCGCGGCGAATACGACCAGCACCGGCGACACGCCCATGACCATGTGGAAATGCGCGACCACGAAATAGGTGTCGGACAAGGGCAGGTCGATGACGACGTTGCCGAGGAAAATGCCGGTCAGTCCCCCGTGGATGAACGTGAAGATGAAGCCGATGGCGAATAGCATCGGCACCCGGAGGTGGATGTTCCCCTGCCACAGCGTCAGGACCCAGTTGTAAACCTTGAGCGCCGTCGGCACCGCGATGATCAGCGTGGTCGTCGCGAAGAAGAAACCGAAGTACGGGTTCATGCCACTGACATACATGTGGTGCGCCCACACGATGAATGACAGGCCGCCGATCGCGAGGATCGCCCATACCATCATGCGGTAGCCGAAGATGTTCTTGCGGGCGTGCGTCGCCAGCACGTCCGAGACGATGCCGAAAGCCGGCAGGGCGACGATGTAGACCTCCGGATGCCCGAAGAACCAGAACAGGTGCTGGAACAGGATCGGGCTGCCGCCGGTGTGCTCGAGCTGCTCGCCGGCCGAAATCATCGCGGGCATGAAAAAGCTCGTGTGCGCCAGCTTGTCCAGCAGCATCATGATCGCGCTGACGAGCAACGCGGGGAACGCCAGCAGGCCGAGGATCGTCGCGACGAATATGCCCCACACCGACAGCGGCATGCGCATCAGGGTCATGCCCCGGCAACGCGCCTGCAGTACCGTCGTGACGTAATTCAGGCCGCCCATCGTGAACGCAATGATGAATACACCGAGAGAGGCGAGCATCAGGACGATGCCCAGGCTTTCGCCGGGCGTACCGTCCGAAATTGCCTGCGGCGGATACAGCGTCCAGCCGGCTCCGGTCGCGCCGCCAGGCACGAACAGGCTGACCAGCAGGATGATAACGGAGAGCAGGTAGACCCAGTAGCTCAGCATGTTCATGAACGGGAACACCATGTCCCGCGAGCCGCACATCAGCGGGATCAGGTAGTTACCGAAACCGCCCAGGAACAACGCTGTCAGCAGGTAGATGACCATGATCATGCCGTGCATGGTCACGAACTGGTAATAGTTCTCGGGGTTGATCAGCGAAAAAGAATCCGGGAAGCCGAGCTGTAGCCGCATCATCACGGACAGGATCATTGCGATCACACCGACGAAGATGGCCGTCACACCGTACTGGATCGCGATGACCTTGTGGTCCTGGCTCCAGATGTACTTTTCGATGAAGGTCTGCGGATCGTGGAGATGTTGCTCATGATCACGATCGGCTATTGCAACATAGGCCATAAGGCTCCCCTTGGAACTTCGTTATCTCTTAAATACTGTTCAGTCGGCTGCTGCGGAGTCGCCCTGCAGCGTGTTGATGTAGGCGATCAGGTCATTCAGCTCCTGCTCGTCCTGCAGGGTCTGCGCCATGAAACCCATCTGCAGCCCGTAGTAATCCTGCGGATGTTCTCCGCGGATACCGGATTTGAAATTTTCCAGCTGCCTTTGCAGGTACCAGTCGGTCATGCCTGCCATGCGCGGCGCATTGAGCGCCTGGACGCCCTGAGCGCCAGCGCCGTGACAGTAGGCGCACACCTGGTAGGACTTCGCGCCGCGGCCCGGGTCGCCCTGCACCGTTGCCGGCGGACGGTTATCGGGCAGCGAGCGGATATGCGCGATGACATTTTCGACCGCCTGGTCATTGGGCAGCGTCATCGCCATCGGCGCCATCTGTTTGCCGTAGGTATCGTCCGGGTGCGTGCCACGGATGCCGGCCTTGTAATTCGCGAGCTGTTTGCGCAGGTACCAGGCGCTTTGCCCCGCGAGTTTCGGCGCGTTCAGGGCCTGCAGGCCCTCGCCCTGCTGTCCGTGGCAGGCGGCGCAGACGGCGTATTGCGCTGCGCCCAGAGCCGCATTGCCGCTCGGCCTGGCAAGAGTCTCGGCATAGGTCGGATTGCCCGCTACCCAGGAATCGAACTGGTCCCTGCCCTCGACGACCACCGCGCCGCGCATGGCGTAGTGGGCGACGCCGCAAAGCTCTTCGCAGAGAACCTCGTAGCGGCCCTCGACGGTCGGGGTCAGCCACATGTAGGTCACCATTCCGGGCACCGTGTCCATCTTGACCCGGAACTGGGCCACCGTGAAATTGTGCAACACGTCCTTCGAGCGAATGTTGATCTTGACCGGCTGATCGATCGGCAGATGCAGCTCGGCGCTGTGCACGAGCACGTCGTCGGAGCCCATCGGGTCATCCGGATCCATGCCGAACGGGTTGTCGCCCGTAATCAGCTTCGCATTCACGTTGCCGAACTGCCCGTCCTCGCCCGGCAGCCGATACGACCAGTGCCACTGCTGCGCAACGGCTTCGACTTCCATCGCGTTGTCCGGCACGTCGACGAACTTGGCCCACACGAACAGGCCAGGGGCAAGCATCGCTGCCACGCCGACGGTCGTAAACACCGTCAGCCAGGTCTCGAGTTTCGGGTTTTCGGGGTCATATACCGCCCGGTTTTCCTTCCGGTACCGGTACCTGATGACCGCGTAGGCCATGAACAGGTTGACCGCCACGAACACGAAACCCGTAACCCAGAAGGTGATATTGATCGTGTCGTCGACTTGCGACCAGTTGGAGGCGAGCGGCGTGAAAAACCACGGGCTCATGAAGTGGAAAATGAGACTGCCGACTACCAACAGGATCAACACAACTGCTATAGGCATACCTATTGCATCCTTTTGTCTAGACCTTCGCGGATTTTGGTGACGGTCTCAGACGAGCCGTCCGGAATTATTGTGTCCAGCACGCAGCGAACTCTGGAACCCTTGCGAAACGCGTGAACCCCCGCGGCGAGCACTCGCCGCCCCCCCTGCAATACGACCGTGCCGCCTCGAGGCTGGACTTTTCGGTTCGTACCGGCCTGCGGCGCCCCCTGCGCGAACAAGCCTTCCCGGAGAATAAGTGATTCAGGCAGTGATTTCCACTGGATCAGCGGCTCGCGTTTGCCGCCCCGGCGGTGCGGCAAACTATTGACATGAAAGGTATTAGTTCCGGCGGAAACGTCAAGCGCAACGGCGCAGACCGCCGCTGCCGTTGTCAGAAGCTGAAACGAATGTCGCGTTCGACCTCGTCGCGCGCCTTTTCGAGATCCGACTTCAGTTTTTCCAGTTCGTCCTCGAGGGGCTCGGTGAAGTCCGCATTCCGGACGTCCAGGGGCACCAGGCGAACGTCCACGGTGTCGCCGCGAACGACGACCACGTTCGCAGGCGGCGCATCCGGTGCGACCGTATCCGGGTCCCCGGCGCGATTCAGCAACGCGACCACGAGCAAGGTCGCCGCGACGCCCGTCAGGCCGCTGAACCACCAGAAATAACTGCCGGGCCTGACGTCGCGCGACTCGCGCCGGTCGAGGCGCGCCGCGCGCAACGAGGCTTCGATACGCGCCCGAAGCTCCGGCGTTACGTCGGCGCGGATGCGTGCTGCATCCTGTTTCAGCTCATGTTCCAGCTTGTCCATACACGTCTCCCTGCCTGCCGATGCGATCCTCGGCCTCCAGCGCCCGCGCCATGACGTTTCGCGAGCGGAACAATGTCACCTTGGTCCACGACACGGGCCGGTTCAATGCGACCGCGACTTCCTTGACCGACATATCTTCCGCGTAACGCAGCCACAGCGCCGTGAACGCGTCCGCGGACAGGTCGCGTTTCGCAATCAGCCACAGGTTACGCCGCTCCGACTGCTCGACGCAGTCCGCCAGCGGATCGGCCTCGGGATCGGCCTGCTCACCGATCTCTTCTGTCGCCGGCATAGCCTGCCTGGCAGCGTTCCGGATGGCGATCCGGTACAGCCAGGTGCTGAACCGCCAGGCCGGCCGGTAGCTGTCGAGGTAGCGATACGCGTTGACGAACGTGTCCTGCACGGCATCCTCCGCATCGGCCCGGCTGGCACTGCGCGCCACAAGGAAGCGCAGCAGCTTTTGCTGGTAGCGAGTCACGAGCTCTGTGAAGGCTGCTTCGGACCCGTGCTTCGCCTCCTCGACCAGCTGTTCGTCGCTTTTCACTCCTCGCTGGCCCGGCCGGCAACCGTCAGTTCTCGAGCACCGATACGATCATGCCCGGTTCGAGGACTGCGCTGATCGACAGCACGTTGTCCAGGACCGTGACCTTGGTAGCCTGCAGGACCCTGGCGATCTCCGTGTCGAGCCCTTCGTTGAAAGCCTGCAGGCTGATCAGCCCGCTGACGATGCTGCCGATGGAGGCCGCCATTTTCGGGTCTGTCGACACGAGCTTGGCCTCGACCGCGATCTTGCCGTCCGCATCGGACACCAGCAGCGCGGCATGCTCTGTATTGCGCAATATGTTCGAATCCCAGTCGTCGTCATCGTCGTCGGCCATTGCGCCGGTCCGCATGCCGGCCTGGACGAACTCCTTCTCGGCGGTCAAAACGAACAGCGCACCCTTGTGCGAACCGGCGCCGGGTATGCGGCCCTTGCTGTCCATCAGCGCCTTCAGCTGCTCCTCGCTCGAGGCGACGATCACCTTGTCCTGGATGTCGAAGGTGAAATAGGCCGATTCCTCGAGATCATCGAAGTCCGTCGACGTGACCTCCGGCTCCCGGTCACCCGCGAAATAATAGGTCTTCCCCTTGTAGTCGCGGATATCGAGCTTCGATTCCAGCTCTGCCAGCGCCAGCAGCTTGTCCTTCGATGCCTTCTCGACGGGCCCCTCGACGATGATCACTGTGCCCAGGGTTTCGGTCGAAAAGGCCGTGATCCGGTCGGCTTCCTTGTTGAGGTCGATCCCGATCTCGTCCCGGATTTCGACAATAACCTCGCCTTCGAGCCAGCGGTACAGGTCACGACCGGAGTCGGTCGAGCGCATCGCGACCAGGTCGGCATGCAGGTACCAGACCGTTCCGTCGGGTAAGTCCTGGTCGGATACGGCCGCGGACGCGGCTCCCGCCAGCATGAGGCTGCAGAGCGCGAAGCTCAGGATCTTTCGGGTCATGGGTTTCCCTCGGTAAATGGCGATACTGGGGGCTTATAGTCCGGTCCGACCGGCGGGGTTACAGCAGCGGGCGGCTTTTTTTCGGCCGAAAGCCACGCTGCCGGAGGGCCTGCAGCCGGCGGGGTACCCTCGCTGCGCTATTGCCGCAAGGGGTACCGCTTACGCTTCGTAGGTCGTCCGCCCGCCCATGACCGTCCGCAAGACCTTTATATTGACGATATCGTCCGGATCCACGTCGTGCGGATCCTTCTCCAGGACCACGAAGTCGGCCAGCTTGCCCGCCTCGATCGAGCCCTTGACGTTCTCTTCGAAGGACGCGTAGGCGCCGTGCACCGTGCAGATACGCAGCGCCTCGGTCACGGTGACGCGCTGGCTCGGGCCCCAGACGCGGCCACGCATGTCCTTGCGCGTCACCATGCTCTGGATCGCCATCATCGGCTCGTAAGGCCCCGGCGTGTAATCGGACGCGGGTGCGACCGGAATGCCCGCGTCGAGGAAGCTGCGATGCGCGAACATCGACTCCATCTTGTCCTCGCCATACTCCACCCACTTGTTCCCGTGGTAATGGGCGTAGGTATAGAAGGGCGCCGGCACGACGCCGGCCGCCCGGATGCGCCGCAGCAGGTCCGGGTTGACCAGCGAGCAGTGCTCGATGCGATGCCGCGGGTTCGGGCCGTCGTGACCCTTCAGTGCGCGCTCGTAGGCGTTCAGCACCATGTCGATCGCGACGTCGCCGTTCGCATGGATGCCCACGCGGAAGCCGTGGGCGACCGCGTCCTCGACCGCCTCATACACCTGGTCCTGGGTCATCGTCAGGATGCCGAAATCGCTGGGGCGACCGGCGTAGGGGGTGCTCATGCTCATCGTGCGCTCGGAGGCCGAACCGTCGGCAGCGAACTTCACGGCGCCGATGCGCAGCATGCTGTCGCCGAAACCCGAGCGGAGGCCGGCCTGCTTGAAACCGGCGTAGACCTCGCTGTTGCCGCCCGGCATGAAGCTCAGCCTGAACAGCATCTCGCCTGCATCGCGCGCGTCCTGGTAGGCGACAAAATCATCGTAGTTGCCATAGGCGTCCGTCGTCGAGGTCAGGCCGGCGGCAGCCATGTTCCGTGACGAAATCTGCACCGCCTCCTGCCGCACCTTGCGGTCCATGACAGGCCAGGTGCCGACGTCCCGGAACACGTCCATCGCGTGCTCGGCAACCTTGCCGGTCAGCTCGCCGTCCTCGCGGTAGAACTTGCCGCCGACGGGGTCCGGCGTGTCGATCGATACGCCCGCGATCTCGAAAGCCTTCGAATTGACGACTGCGGTGTGCCCGCCGCGGTGACCGACGAATACCGGGTGGTCCGGGACGGCCTCGTCGATGTCGCGCCGATTCAGCGGCCTCTCTTCCTCGAAGATCGTGTCGTCGTACATGACGCCACGGACCCAGTGCCCGGGAGGTGTTCGCGCTGCCTTGCGGGCGAGCGCCTCCTGCACATCGGAAATACGCGGCAGGTTCACGTTGGCGCCGACGGCCTCCTCGGCGAACAGCGGGTGGCTGTGGGAATCGATGAAACCGGGCGTGACCGTCAGCCCGCGACCGTCGATGCGGATAGTGCTGGAGCCGGCGAGCGGCAGGATATCCTCGTCGCGCCCTACCGCGAAGATCCGGTCGCCGCGCACGGCCAGCGCCTGCTCGACCGGCCGACCCGTGTCCATAGTCAGGATGCGCGCGCCGGTGACGATCATGTCGATGTTGTCGAACGGATCGTCGGCACTCGCGGGCCGGGACGCACCAAAACCCAGCCCCAGCGGCGCGACCGCCGAGGCCCCGATGAATTTCCTGCGTGAGAATCCGCCCATCGCTGTCTCCGGAATTCGAATGCTGGCTCGCGTTACCCGGTCAGAGCCCGGAACCGTCCTCGGAGTAGATGACCCAGATCTTCATGTAGCCGTCGGTGTCCCAGACTCCGGTCCATTCCTTCGGGATGGTCACGGCCTCACCCGCTTCGATGACCTGTACCGTACCATCCGAGGATGTCAGCGTCACACCGCCCTCGATGAAATACATGAACTCATCCACGCCATAGGGCTCGGTAATTTCGGAGCGGACCTTGCCGGAGCGGTACATGCCGGACGCGAACTTGCCGTCGCTGGACAGGAGAGTAGTCACATCGAGCGTCGTGTTACCGTTGTCGTGCGTCGTCTCGATCATGTCCGGCCGCTCGAAGATCGTGCCGGCTATCTCGGCCTTGCTGATCTTGGCCGGACGCACGGACTCGTCTGCCACGGCGAACACGGCCGCACCCGCCAGGGCCGATGCTGCAATGATGGTCGTTAATCTGTTCATGTCGTTTACTCCCGGTCGAAATTCATACAAAGGCGATGATCAGGTAGCCTACTGCCGTGATGCCGGCCGCGATCAGCGCATACGGCAGCTGTGTCAGCGCATGCTGCATCGGCGTGCAGCCGCTGGCCTGCGCCGTCAATACAGTCGCATCTGAATAGAAGCAGGCATGGCTGCCAAAGGTGCTGGCCGACAGCGTGGCGCCGATCACCAGCGTCATGTCTGCACCGAGGTTTTGCCCGAGCGTCGTCACGATCGGCAGGATGATGACGAAGACACCCCAGTTCGAGCCAGTCGTGAAAGATACCAGGCCCATCGTCGTGAAGATGATCAAGGGCAGCAGGTCGGCCGACAGCAGCGGCTGCATCGTGGTCACGACGTATTCCGCGAGGCCCAGCGCCGTATTCACCTCGTTCAGGATGAAGGCGGCAAACAGGACGCCGAGCGGCTCGATCATCATCTTGAAGCCGTCAATGATCGTGTCGAAGGTATCGTGCATGTCGAGCATGCGCGCGGCGAGTATTACCAGCGTCGTGCCGCCGAGCGTTACGTAGATGCCCGGCAGGAAATCATTGAACCAGAGCGTCGCGAGCACGAGCACCGTCATCGGTATCACGAACAGCAGGACGCTCGGCCGCGTACCCTCCTTGCGGGACACCGCCTTGTTCGCCTTCTCGATGTGTTCCGCCCCCGGCGGCACCGTCGGGCCGCCGGACTTGGCGCGCTCCTCCGCCTTGCGCATCCCGCCCAGCATCGGTACGACGCCGGCGATCACGAGCGGCACCAGCGCCACGGCCACCCAGGCGTACAGCATGTAAGGTATCGCGGAGATATAGACTTTGAGACCCTCGCCCTCGGCGGCGAGACCGTTCGCGACCAGCAGCCCGCCGAAGAACGCGCCCCAGGTGGAAAACGGGATGATCACGCTGATCGGCGCCGCCGTCGAATCCACGACGTATGACAGCTTTTCGCGCGAGACCCGGTACTTGTCGGTCAGGTCGCGCATCGCCGAGCCGACCGCCAGCGAGTTCAGGTAATCGTCGACGAACACGCATATCCCGAGCAGCCAGGTGACCATGAGCGCGCTCTTCTCGGACTTGACGTAGCGGGTCATGCTATCGGTGAACGCGCGCGCGGCGCCGGTCCGGATCATCAGCCCGATCAGGCTGCCCATGAAACCGCAGACCAGGATGACCCAGGCTACGTCGTCGTTGGTCAGCACGGCCAGTGTCGTGTCGGCGAAGCCACCGACGAAGCCCGTGCCGTGCAGCATCAGGAGCCCGAGCAGCGCGCCGGCAACCAGCGACTCGATCGGCCGGCGCGTCACGATTGCCAGCGTGAAAACCAGCAGCGTGGGAACCAGGGACAGGTAACCGTAGCCTTCCATGCGATTCTCGTCAGGTGTCGAGTTGTTCGTTGACAGCGCGGTCGGCGGCGTCAATAGCGCCATTGACGTACGCATACGCCGAGGCATCCGAGTTTGCGATCGAGATGCGGCCGATCCTCGCCGCGCCCTGCACATGCGGTCCGTGCTCGCGGGTCCACTCGGGCGGGTCGAACAGCTCGTTGTATTCGTACGCATAGCCGTGCGGCCAGCGATTGACCGTGATGGCGGCGATATCCCGCTCGGCGTCGAAGCCACCCGGCCCCAGTGCGCCGCTCAGCTGCCTGACGATATTGCGCTCGATGTCCGAGAAGCTCATCTCGTAGAGGGCTCGCCGGCCCGCCAGGTGCTGCTCCCGCTCCGTCAGGCCCTGGTCGGGCGCCGTTGGGACGTAGGTGCCGTGAATCACGGCCGGTTCCGAGGGATCCTGCGTGAATTCGTAGCCACCCATGCTGACCGGGAAGTCCATCCCGAAGGAGTGCATCAGCGTCGGCTGCGGGACGTAGAAATTATTGAAGCCCAGCCTGTCGAACGCCTTCCAGTTCCGGACCGCGATGCTGATGTAGACCAGCGGAACTTTGACCGCCTTGGCAATGGCTTCCGCCTGCCCGGCCGGGACCTCCGGGCAGATCTTCGGCACGATCGCGTTGTAGCAGGCGAGGATCGTGTGCCGGCCACGGACCCGGAACGGCACGCCGCCGCGGACGTAGGTAACGTCGACCGCCGAATCGCCATCGGCATGCCGGACATCTACCGCGGTGCTGTCGAGGCGGATGCGGGTCGGATTGCCGGGTTCGTCGAGCACCCCGTAATCGAACGGCGCCAGCACCAGGTCCTCCATGGTCGACCCGGGTGCGGCCGCCGGTACCAGCATGCGGACCAGCGAACGGGCGATGCCGGCGTTGCCATCGGGGAAATGAAAGATGTAAGGCTCGTCGCGACCGGGCGGCTCGCCCTCCAGTTCGCCGATCCCGAGCTCAGCGGTGCCGGGCATGCCGAGCCGGTATCCCTCTAGCGCCGACAGGACGTCGTAACCGACGCCCCAGAGCCCCTTGACGGTATCTCTCAACAGCGCCACGACGGCTTCATTGACCCGGGCGTGGCGGCGCAGGAAGTCGCTGTAGCTCACCCGCTTCATGGCCGCTATCTTTTCTGAGCGGCCCAGTCCGGGCAGGTAGTCCGTCCCGGCAGTCAGCAACCGGTAGAGATCGGCCCGCGCCTCTGGCGAGAGCGGATAGTGCTCGATCGTCCCGGCGATGTCGCCGGACCCCTCGGAACCGAACATGCGCAGAACGTTGCGATGCACGCTGTCTTCGCCGTACCTGTCGCCGCTGAAATAGATGCCCCCTTCCAGCCCGCGCTGCCGGAAATAGTCCTGGTCGAAATAGTCGTAGAAGCGCTCGGTTTCGATGCCGACGTCTTTCAATAATTGCGCCGACGCCCTGGAGTAGTGCCCCGGCGTGTCGATCGACTGGCTACCGCCGTAACAGATCAGCGTCCTGCCATCGACGACGAACTCGTTGCGTTTCGCGTGACCGCCGAAGTCGTCGTGATTGTCGAGCACGAGGATCCGCGCATCGTCGCCGGCCTTCTGCCGATACAACCACGCGGCGGCGAGACCGGAGAGGCCGGCGCCGACGACGACGAGGTCGTAGGTAGCGTCCGTCTGCGCGTCGGGCCGCGGCCACGTCGCGCCGTTCCAGGCGAGAGCGTGGGCGACTTCGAAGGAGCCCGGGTGGCTGCCCCTGAGCCCGGTCAACAAGGGCGGATACCTGCCGCTTGCCGCCTCGAGAGCGAGCAGTTCGAGCGGGCTCAGCGAACCGCCGGCCGCGACACCCAGCGCCACGCCATTGAGGAAATCACGACGGTTGATTTTCGACAGGGCCATCCCCCCTCCTGTCCTCCGGCCTCTGTCCGGGCCGTTCTCGGAAGCGACCTATGCTACCGCAGCAGCCCTGGCGCCGCGCCGCCGGAGTTTCACATCGTGGCCGGATCACTCCCCGCGCTCGAACACCTTGCGGCCGCCGAGCCAGGTCTGGTCGACCCGCACGTCGAGGAGTCCCTCCGCCGGGGCCTGCATGATGTCGCGGTCGAGCACGACGAGATCCGCGACCCGGCCCGGCTGGATCGTTCCCTTGCGATCCTCGTCGAAGTTGAGCCACGCGCCGCCCCAGGTGTAGGCCCGGAGCGCTTCCTGGAGCGTCAGCGCCTCGTCTGCCGCATACACGCGCCCGCTCATGCCCTTGCGCGTCACCGCGGCGTAGACGCCGACCATGGGACCGATCGGCAGGATGTCGCTGGAGATCGCGACGTGTATGCCGTGACTGATCGGCGTGCGCAGCGGGTTGTTGTGCTCGAGCCGGTTGCCGTCGAGGTAATCCACGTAGCGCCCCTCGACGGTGTACGTGAAATTCGGCTGCTGGGAGATCGCGATGCCGTAGCCCGCCATCGTCTCCATCGTGGCCGGCGGCGGCATGACCGTGAAGTGATTCAGGTAATGGCGGTGGTCCGCGCGCGGCGACGCGTCGAGGGCGAGGGCCAGTTCATCGACCGCCAGTTCTATCGCGGCGTCGCCGATGGCGTGTATGCCGAGCTGCCAACCGGCTGCGTTGGCGCCACGAATGATGCGCCGCAGCTCCTCCGGCTCGAGGCTGAGCTTGCCGCGATAGCTGTCCTCGCCCTTGTAGGGCTCGCGGGTGTATGCCGCCGGCCCGGTGAAACCGCCGTCGACGAAGATCTTGATGGGGCCGACACGCAGGAATTCGTCCCCGTCGCCGCTCCTTTTCCCGAAGGCCGCCATCGCCTCCGGGCTTTCCCAGAAGACCTGCACGGCGGCGCGCGGCAGCTCGCCGCTATGCGACGCGTAGACCTCCTGCCACTCGGCGAAGGTCTCGATGCTGCCGGTGGCGTGGGTCAGGCTCGTGATGCCCAGCGACAGCTGGCGCCTGAGCTCGGCTACGAAGCTCGGCCGTACTTCGTCCCAGGTCGCCTCCGGGACCAGGTCCCCGACGATGTTCTGGCGCTCGCGGATGATGCCGTTGAGCTCTCCCTCCTCGTCCCGCTCGATGACGCCGCCCTCGGGATCGGGCGTGTTGCGGTAGACGCCGGCCATGTCCAGCGCCAGCGAGTTCGCGACGGCGCTGTGCCCCCCGGCGCGCGTCAGGAGTACCGGGTTGTCCGGCGCCGCCCGGTCGAGGTCGCTCCTGAACGGGCGCCGCTGCTCGGCCATGACGTCCTCGGACCAGCCGTAGCCGGTAATCCACTCGCCCGCCCCGAGCTCGGCCGCCTTGTCGCGGACCTGCTCGACGAGTTGCTCGATCGAGCGCGTGACAGTCAGGTCGATGTGCCGCGGCGGGTAGCCGCGGATGTGCGTATGCGAATCGTTGAAGCCGGGCAGCAGCGTGCGCCCGGCCAGGTCGACCGTTACGGCGGCGGCATACTCGTCGGCCAGCTCCGGCCCGCCGACCGCGATGACGACGCCGTCGCGAACGACAGCCGTCCGCGCGTTCGTGTAGGCCGCATCCAGCGTCAGCACGCTGCCGTTCGTGAATACCACGTCAGCCGGCTCCAGCCCTTGGCGGCCGCAGGAGCCCAGCAGTACCAGGCCAAGCAGCCAGCAGATTCTCGTCAGGTGTCGCATGCGCGTCTCCCTGTCCCGTCAGCCGTCAGGCGGCGCGGGCAGTCATGGGTATCCAGCCGCCGGTCAGCGAGTCGACGAGTACCTGTCCGTCGTCGATTGCGACCAGCCAGTAAAGCTTGTGGATCGTGCCACGATCAGCCAGGCGGATATCGAAATCCGCTATCGTCCGGAAACCGCGCCCGAGACTCGTAGCAAGATAGCGCCGCGCCGCGAGCAGGGCGGCATCCGGCATAAGCGACGCTGGCAGCACGTCAGCGCGCGGCACAGCGTCCCGTGTCGAACAGAAGCTCGGCGCCGTCGCGGCGAGCCCGGTCAGGCCGTCGACCAGGCAATTCAGCTGCATGCCGCGCCTGCCGAACAGTGCCCGCGCGGAGCAGTCTGCATCGAAACGGAAATACGGGTACCAGAGCCCGCGCTGCACGCTCGCATCGCTGCCCGGTGCCAGCCTCGCTGCAATGTCGCCGACCGCGACCTGATCGATGCCGGGCTCGATGACCTCGAGTTCGATCCGGTCAGTCATCGCGCCTCTCCGCATTCAGCATGCGACCTATCGCGCCCGCCGTCGGGGCCAGCGAAAAGTCCGCGGCTGCCAGCATGGCCGGAGGGATCGGGCCGACTTCGGCCGTCTCGTCCATCGCCTCCAGGACCTGCGGCGGAACCGGTGCGATCTTCTGGGTCAGCAGGCTCACGACAAACATCGTGATCGACGAGCAGACCAGGCCGGCAAGCATCGGGTGGATCCGGGTCGCCTCGACATGACCGCCATATTCCCAGGTAAACGCGACCAGCGCGCCGATCACCATCGACGTAAGTGCGCCCGGCGTATTCGCCTTCTTCCACCACACCGCGCACAGGTACGCGGGCAGGAACGCGCTGCCGAGAACCGAGGTCGCGAAGATCACGATACTGAAAACCGTCGGCGGCTCGACCAGCGCGACTGCGTAGCCGACGACGGCGATCAGCGTCACCAGGCTGCGCGACACCCAGACCATCTGCTTTTCGGTTGCGTGCGGATTGATGAAGCGCTCGTACAGATCCCGCGCAGCAATCGAGCCGGTTTGCAGCAGGAGCGAATCGGCGGTCGACATGATGGCCGCCATGATGGCGGCCATCACCAGGCCGGTGACGGCCGCCGGCAGCAGCGCGCCGGCCACCTCGAAGATGGCCATCTCCGGGTCGTCCAATTCCGGCAGGATCAGGATTGCCAGGATACCGACCAGGTAGGGCGTCGGTACGAACAGGAGGTTCCACAGCGTCGCCCACATGCCGGCCTTGCGCGCCGTGCCGGGCCGCGTCATGGCCATGTGGCGGGTCACCACGTGCGGCCAGCCCATGTAGCCGACCGAAAAGATCAACAGCGCGCCCGCTACGATGCCCCACTGGCCCTGGAAGCCGAGGCCCCGCCCCCAGACCGACAGGAGCGTCGGGTCGAGTGCGCCCAGCGCCTCGTTCGCCGCGGTCAGTCCGCCGAGTTCGTGCAGGCAGGCGATGACGATCCACAGCACGCCGGTCAGCATCACGAGGCTCTGGAAGAAATCGGTGTAGGCGACGGCGAGGTAACCGCCCATGAAGGTATAGACGAGTATGACCGCGACCGCGATGGCCAGCGCCGCCGGGTACGGCATCCCGGTTACGAGTGCCATCCCCTTGCCGCCGGCAATGAACTGCGCGAGCGCGTAGAAGCCGAGCAGGAATACCGTCAGGGTACCGGCGAACAAACGGATCGCGGGCGACGGGTAGCGCTTCTCGAGATACTCGATCGCCGTCAGTGCGCCCATGATCTGCGAGAGCTTGCGCATGCGCCGGCCGATCACCGACATGTTCAGCACGCCGCCGCCAACGTCGCCGGCGGCGTACCACAGTGCCCAGTAACCCTGCATATAACCCAGCCCGCCGGCGCCGAGAAACATGTAGCCGCTCATCGACGTGCTCTGCAGGGTCAACGCGGTCGCCATCGGGCCGACCTTGCGTCCGCCGAGGAGGTAGCCCTCGAGGTCGTCGCCGGCGCCCTTCTTCATGGCCCAGTAGCCGATCGCGAGTACGACGACGTAGTACAGCACCAGGAAAAAGATGACGGTCCCGCTCACGGCCGATCCTCCGGCGTCACGTCTTCGTTTTCCCAGTCGCGGCTGCGGCGCAGGAACACCAGCGTATAGATAACCCACAGGGCCGGGAATCCGAACACCAGAAACGCGGTCTCGGGCGGTAATCCAAACATGCTCAGTCTCCCCTCAAACCGGTCATTGACGAGGCCCGCTCAGATCGGCGAACCCGGCGGCGCCGTAGCCGGTTGCAACTGTTCGACGCTCGCCGGATCGTCGCGGAAACGCGCTATCGTCAGCCGCGCCAGCGCGTCGTGCGCACGCCACGCGGCATCGCGCTCGTCGCGCCGCGCGAGCCAGTTATCGAGCCCGTTGATCGCGTCGAGCGCCTGGGCGCGTACCTGCGTATCCGCATCCGTGTCGGCCGCGAGCAGCAGCATCCGCACCAGCACCTCGTGGCCTGCGGCCCGTTGCAACTCGCCCGATCCGCCGTCTGCCCGCTCCGCGTACCAGGTTCCGGCCAGCAGCGCCGCGGTCAGCTCGCCGAAGCCGGGCAACTCGGGATCCAGGCCATGTCCGGCCGACATGCGGGCGGCGCGTTCCGGGTCGAGCAGCACATCGAGCGTCAGCGCCGCGGCGCTCTTCGCCGGTCCGAGCGGGTCGAAGGTCTTGCCGGTGTTGCGCGGAAAGGTCTCCCGCCCCAGCGCATGGCCTGGCGGGCGCGGCGGAATCGCGTCCAGCAGCGCATCCGGCAGCCGCAGCAGCTCCGGGTCCAGCGTCCGGACCAGTGCGCGCATGGCCGAGCGCTGCCGGAACCCCTCGACCGCCTCCGGCGGGTCCTGCCCGTCGCCGCGCAAGGCATAGCTGAAGCGGTAACCGCCGATCAGTTTGCCCACTGCCTCGACCTGGTAGCGATGCAGCAGGTAGATCGGCACCAGCACCTCCTCGAGCGTCGCGAGCGGCCGGCCGGGGCGGATGTTGGCCGCCGAGAAGTTGGCGAGCGCTTTTTCGCGTACCGCGAGCAGTCGCTCGAGTTCGGCCAGCGCATCGGCGCCGTTGTCCCACAGGTTGCCATCCGGATGCGCGGTGCCCACCGCGCGCGAGTCGTCGTCCGAGACATACTTCAATCCCTGCGCCATCGTTTCCGCCATGATGTTCGCGCGCTCCGCGTCGGCATCTACGTCGTCCGGAAAGTCCTGGTAGGCATACAGCACAGTGCGATGGTCCCAGGCGCCGATGTCGACGCCGTACGCGTCCGACAGGTCGATGCTGCCCTCGTCATCGAGGCGCGCGAACGGTGCCGGGTAGTCCATGACCGAGCTCCGCCCCTGCGTACTCGCGGCAAAGTTGTGCTCCATGCCGATCGTGTGACCTACCTCGTGCGCCGACAGCTGCCGCAGCCGCGCGAGCGACATGCCGAGCATCGCCTCGGACGTGGTCTCGCCGCCGTACGGCGCCAGCAGCCCTTCGGCGATCAGGAAATCCTGGCGGACGCGCAGCGAGCCCAGCGTCACGTGACCCTTGAGAATCTCTCCGGTCCGCGGGTCGACGATCGACGAGCCGTAGGACCAGCCGCGAGTGGACCGGTGCACCCACTGGATCACGTTGTAACGCACGTCCATCGGGTCCGCGTCTTCGGGTAGCAGTTCGACGCGAAACGCATCGACATATCCGGCCGCCTCGAACGCGGCGTTCCACCAGGACGCACCCTCGATGAGCGCGCTCCGGATCGGCTCCGGCGCCCCGCGGTCCACGTAGTAGACGATCGGCTCGACCGCCTCGCTCTGCTCCGCAGACGGGTCTTTCTTTTCCAGCCGGTGGCGCCGCCCGTAGGCGACGGTGAGCGCGTCGCCGACAGGCGTCGCATAGTCGAAGAAACCGTCGCTGCCGTAAGCCAGCCCGATGATGCCGGCGCGGGGATCGTAGGGCAGCGGCTCGTAATTGTCGTCGGGCGCGCGGATGAACGAGTGATGCAAATGGACGCTCAGCGTTGTCGGATCCGGCACGACGGTCCGGAGTATCTTTCCGGCCGGCTGGCCCTTCAAGGTAACGATCGCCTCGACCTCGGTATTGTCGGGGAATGCCCGGCTTCGCGGCAGGTAGACCGCCGATCGCGAGACCTCGACGGAGTAGTCCCCCTCGTCCGCCTCCCTGAGCCTCGCGCCGATACCATGCGAATCGCGCAGCAGGAAATCCGTGGCATCGACGAGCAGCGCGTTGTCCCGCTCCTCGAGCAGATCGAAGCCCCACAGGACCGATGCCGCAAACGACTCCTCGACCGCCCGGGCCTCGGCGGGACTATCGCTGCGCGCGCGGTAGTCGAGGTTCTGCTGCACCAGCAGCACTTTCGGCCCGACGCGGCGGAACTCGGCGATTGCCGTTTGCCCGAGCTGGCCGCGATCGAGACCCAGGTCGTTCGACCCGACGCCACGAGCCAGCGAGGTCTGGTAGATGAAGGGTGTGTCGGTCTCGTGGATGCCGAGAATCATCCGCCCGCCGGTCTCGTCCCAGTACAGGTCCACGAACCCCGCCATCGGTTCGACCGATCCGAGACCGGCGGCGGAGCCGCCCGAACCTGATTCGTTGCCGGCGCCGCAGGCGCCGAGCAGCATCAGCGACACGATCGCCGCAGGCATCTTGCGCATGATTCCCCCCCAGTTTTCGTTCCGCGTCCGCGATCAGCGCGCGGCGAGGACTTCGTCCAGCTGTTCCAGGAACAGGTCGGCATGTTCCCGACGAAATACCATCGGCGGCCTGAGCTTCAGGATGTTCGCGTCCGGGCCGATCGTATTCGTCAGGATACCGCGATCCCGCAGGTTCTCGACGACGTCAGCCGCGAGCCGCGTCGCCGGCGTGCGCGCATCGCTGTCCTCCACCAGCTCGACGGCGAGGAACAGGCCGTGCCCGCGTATGTCGCCGATCGAGGGATAGCGCCCGGCCAGCCGCCCGAGCCCGGCCTTCAGGTGCTCGCCGACATCGAGCGCATTTTGCTGCAGGTCGTCGCGCTCCAGCACGTCGAGTACCGCCAGGCCCGCCGCCGCCGATACCGGGTTGCCGCCGAAAGTGTTGAAGTAGCTCGTCTTCGAGGCGAAACGCTCGGCCAGGGCGCGCTGGACGACCGTGGCGGCCAGCGGATGCCCGTTGCCCATCGGCTTGCCCATCGTGACGATATCCGGCACCAGGCCCTCGGCCTCGAAACCCCAGAAATGGCGCCCGGTGCGACCCAGGCCCGGCTGAACTTCGTCGGCGATGAACAGGCCGCCGGCCTCGCGGACGATTGCCGCGGCCCGCGCAAGGTAGCCCGGCGGCGGCGCGACAACGCCGCTCGACGAAATGATCGTATCGACGATGAAAGCGGCCGGCGCGATGCCCCGGCTGCCGAGCGTTGCGATGGCGTCCTGCAGGCAGTCCGCGTAACGAGCCGCAGCGTCCTCGCCACGGTGCTGCCCGCGGTACAGGTCGGGAGCCGGCACCGCGACCACCCACGGCGGGCGCTCCGACTCCGGCGTATCCTCGGTGGAGATTGCGGCGGTCGCCTGCGTATTGCCGTGATAGGAAAACTCCGTCGCGATGACGCCGATGTTGCCGGTAGCGGCACGCGCGATGCGCAGGGCCAGCTCGTTGGCTTCGGAGCCCGTGCAGCTGAACATCGCGACGTCGAGTGCGGCCGGCATCCGGGCGAGCAGCCTGTCCGCGTAATCGATGACGTTCCCGTGCAGGTAGCGCGTGTGCGTATTCAGCGTCGACATCTGTCGCGTCAGGGCGTCGACCACATGCGGGTTGCAGTGCCCGACGTGCGGCACGTTGTTGTACATGTCGAGGTAACGCCGCCCGTCGGCGTCTATCAGCCAGACACCCTCACCGCGAACTATGTGCAGCGGTTCGCGGTAGAACAGCCGGTATGCCGGGCCGAGCAGGCGCTTGCGCCGGGCCAGCAGGCGAGCCGTTTCAGCACTGGAGGATCCGGGTCGTTTGCTCTGGGTCACACGCGCTCGTCGTCCGCCGGGGCGGAATGGGCCTCAGTCGAAACGCGTAAGCCGGCCGGCGACCAGGCCGGACACGAGCAGGAACAGCCCCATGAAGAACAGGAACTCCGGGAAACTGCGCGTGATGCCGCAATAGTACGTGGCCAGCGCATTGATCAGCTGGAAGGCATTGATGAACCTGCTATCGCGTTTCACCATCTTCGGGAAGCGCAGCGTCGAAACCATCCCGAGCGCGAGCACGAACAGGAAGACCGGCAGGTACAGGTGCAGTGGCAGCGATGCCGCGATGTCCGGGTAGCGCACGAGCAGGATCACCGCCGTCGACATCAGCCCGCCGCCGGCCGCCGTGATCGGTATGCCTGCGAACCACCCGGTACGCGGCTTCGCAGTCGACAGGTTGAAGCGCGCCAGGCGCATCGCCCCGGCCAGTACGAACATGCCGGAGGCAGTCAGCAGTACCCAGAAAGCGCCGCTGAAGGCTGCAATGCCGCCGATCTCGAGCCCGGCATGGAACACCAGCAGTGCGGGGGCGACACCGAAAGACACGAGGTCGGCCATCGAGTCGAATTCGGCGCCGAAACTGGAGGTCGCTTTCAGCAGCCGGGCTGCGAGCCCGTCCAGCACGTCGAGCAGGCCGCACCAGACGATCATCCAGCCGGCCAGCTCGAGGTCACCGAGCTGCATCGTGACGACGGACCCGAGACCGAGCAGCAGGCTCGCCGCGGTAAAGCTGTTCGGGACCGTGTAGCGAAGCAGGATTTTCACGGACAGGGAAGTTCCGGTGGCCTCATGCAGACCGCGACATTCTGCATCGGCGCAAGCCTGATGGCCAGTCCGGGAAAGCCGCAGCCACCGGCGGAGCCATCTGTTCTATAGTGTCGAGCCAGTCAACGGGAATGATTTGCATGGACTCAGTCAAGGAAACCGACAAACTCGCCGTCCTGATCGATGCCGACAACGCGCAGCCCGCCATCGTCGAGGGACTGCTCGCAGAAGTCGCCAAGTACGGGACCGCAAACGTCAAGCGGATCTATGGCAACTGGACGGACGAGAAGCTGAAGGGCTGGAAGGCAACGCTGCTCGAGCATTCGATCCAGCCGATGCAGCAGTTCGCCTATACGACGGGCAAGAACGCGACCGACAGCGCGATGATCATCGACGCGATGGACCTGCTATATACCGGCAACTTCGATGGTTTCTGCATTGTGTCGAGCGACAGCGACTTTACCCGGCTCGCGTCCAGACTGCGTGAGAGCGGCCTGGTCGTGTACGGCTTCGGCGAGAAGAAGACACCGAAACCCTTCGTCGCCGCCTGCGACAAGTTCATCTACACGGAAGTGCTGCGCGCGAAGGAAGAGGAAGGCGACCGGCCGAAGGCCAAGCAGAGCGAAGACCTGAAGCGCGACAAGGGGCATCTCGCCAACCTGTTCCGCAACGCGATCGACGCCTACTCGGACGACGACGGCTGGGCTCAGCTCGGTCCGGTCGGCAGCAATATCGCCAAGCAGTCGCCGGATTTCGACCCGCGCAATTACGGTTACCGGAAGCTGAAGGACCTCGTGAAGGCGCTGCAGCTGTTCGAAATGCGCGAAGAATCCGCGGGGCCCGGGCACGCCAAGTCGATCTACATTCGGGACAAGCGTCGCAAGTAGCGGCCACTCGCCTGCTCAGCGGGCGTAGCGCCGCCCGCCGGTGATGCCGAGCGGCCCGCGCGGGATGACGACCTGCATCGGCTGCCCGCCACGGAGGATGTCGACGACGACGGCCTGGCCCGGCTCGCCCGCCTTCGTAAGCTCCGTCAGGTCGGACAGGTCGAAAACGCGCCGCCCGTCGTAGCTCACTATCTCGTCGCCCGCGAGGAGCCCCGCGGACTGCGCCGGCGAACTCTCCAGCACGCTGCCGACCGCGATGCTGGTGGAGCGGCGGTTTGCCTCGAGGTAACGTTCGTAAGCCGCGTCGCCGAGCTCCGCGCGCAATTCGTCGGAAGCGGAATCGCGCCCCGCAAAGTAATCCGGCGGCTCGCCGCGGCGGTCCGCCTCGTAGCGCTCCCTGAGCGCCTGCATCGTGAGCTCCGACTCGCGGCGGACGATCCATTCCGCTTCGGCCGGCGTAAAGCCGGCGCCGACCAGCCGCGAGAGCTCCCGGCCGGCGCCGCGGGTGCGCGCAGACTGCGGGGACGCCTGCGCATCGACCGGTTCCGGCTGCGCGGCCGCCGAGGCGCCGGCGCTGCCGCCGCCCAGGCGCTCGAGTTCGGAGCCCAGGTACAGGATCTCTTCCTCGAGCCACTGCCGTGCCTGCCGTTCGGCGGCGATCGCCTCCTCGAGCGACGCGATCCGTGCCTCGAGATCCTCCGCCGGCTCACTGCGAGCGCCCGGCCCGGGCAGGATCGAGTGCGCCGCCTCGTCCCCGGCGGGCGCGGCAACGCGACCAGCCGACAGGGCGGCGACGAGGGCTCCCGCTGCGAGCCCGCCGGCCAGCAGCAATACGGCGGTCTGACGGTTCATTTGCTGCACCTGCGTGTCATCCGGTTCCCGATTCTTCGAACGGCGGCGGCAACTCTGGTTCCGCAGCCGGGCAATTACTTTACATAACGTCGTTTCGGTTTTTTTTACAGCGCCGTCCCGGCCCGTTTTTCAGTAGATATAACAGCTCGTTATCAGGTCTCGCGAGCCCGTTTTGAGCGGCCGGGCAAACCGGCACGCCGAATGCGGATTTCGCGTTATACTCGCTGCACATTTGCGCACCGAGAATTATTACTACAGAGCGCAGGTTTCAGTCGCCGGCAAAATATTACTCGGACAAAGGGCGACGGTTCAGGGTGAGCGAGCAAAATGTCCAGGGAAGTCTTTCGTAGCCGGCTTGCGGCCGGTATTTTCGCATGTGCCATTTTCTCCGCCATTGTTTCCGGCAGCGCCTGGGGACAGGCCGTTCCGCAGAAGAACGTTAACGCGATCGGGCCGACGCCACTCTTCTGGCTGTACACGGGTAACCCCCGCATGCAGCAGAACGAGCCGGAATGCGCCGTTTCGCCGACGAACCCGGAGTGGCTTGCCTGCGGTTACAACGACTACCGTGGCGTCAACGATCCGGCAATCGGCGACGCGTTCCCCGGTATCTCGATGTCGCGCGACCTGGGCCAGACCTGGATCAGCGGCCTGCATCCCTGGCACCTCGGCGACCTGCCGTCGCTCGGCAAGAAATTCGGCGCCGACGCCAACCTCGAAGCCCTGCCCGGCTTCCTGATGTACAACTTCATCGCCGGTTGGCGCGACGACAGCCAGCCCGGCGGCGTCTATATCTCGCGCTGGTACGAGCACAACCGCGAAGTCGGACCGCCGTGGGAATTCCTCGATACTGTCCAAATCGACATCGGCACCGCCGGCCGCTTCCTCGACAAGCCCGCGTTCCACGCGGCGCTCCGCAATCCCGACGACGGCCGGCCGGACATCTCCATCGCGATCCCCGCCTACACCGACCCGCGCAACGTCGCGAATTCGCACGCGGCCTACACACTGAAAGTGCCCGCCGCCCGCGCCTTCATCTGCTACTCGGTGTTCGTCGGCAACGACAACAACGACGGCACGAAGATCAACTGCCTGGCCTCGGACGACGGCGGCGCAACCTGGCCGGTCAAGACCAAGCTGACCGAGAGCATCGACATCAACCAGGGCGTAAGCATTGCGTCGCGCAACTATGGCCAGGAAGTGCTGGCTGTCTGGCGCCGCTTCTCGGACAACAACGAGACCAGCGCCATCATGTATTCCTACTCGACCGACGCCGGCTCGACCTGGGGCAAAGCGGAGGTGCTCACGGAGTTCTGCGCGTTCGACCAGGGCACCGGCCCTGCCCGGTTCCGGACGAACGCCCTGCCGGTCGCGGTAAGCGACGGCGACGGCTTCGGCGTGTACTTCGCCTCGCGCAACAACGCGCGGGAAACCTGCGTCGTGCCGGCCAAGGGCAACACACCCGCGACGCCGCGCA
The DNA here is from genome assembly GCA_029884165.1 of Gammaproteobacteria bacterium. Lineage (GTDB taxonomy): Bacteria > Pseudomonadota > Gammaproteobacteria > Steroidobacterales > Woeseiaceae > JAOUIH01. Next base: position 61,219 of record JAOUIH010000010.1, read on the forward strand.
TGAGCCCGGTCGCGCTCGAGGACGACTTCGACTCGTTCGGCGAGACGACCGCAGCCGACGGCAGCCGTATCCGGGACGGCCGGGTACGGACCTCGCTCAACTTCTCGCGCATCATGATGGTCCGCTCGAACTCGGGCGGACGGCTGAACTGGGGCCAGCCCGTGATGCTGGATCCGCAGGAAAGCGCGACCGGCGTCCGCCGGCGCGGTCACCAGTTCATGCCGGCCGCCGAATCCGCGGGCGGCATCGAGACCGTGTCCTGGTACGACACCCGGCTCGACAAGCTGAACAACCTGCCGACGCCGCTGGCCGGCGGATTCGTCGAAGACCTGGTGCTGCACCTCGAGCCGGAAGGCGGCGTAGGACCGGGCGTCGAGTCCGTGGCGCTGCTGCCTAGCGGCATCTACGAACAGACCCCCCCGCCGCCCCAGCTGCCGCCCGCCGGCAACAACATACCGCTCAGGCGGACGATCGACGTCTTCGCGGCGCAGGTCGTCGGCGGCGGCGTGCGACCCTACGTCGTCGACCCGGCCGACTGGTACCCGACGATCGCGTCCGACCCGAATGCGACCAGCTCGCCATCCACGCGCGTATCGCGTTACGCGACGCGGCAAAAGCCGAACGCGGCGCCCGGCGTCCGTGAGCAGGTCGAATGGGATTATCCGAACGGCCGGCTGTTCCGCAAGGGCAAGGCGCCGTTCATCGGCGATTACAACTCGGTCTTCGCCGTGCAGGCACGGCAGCGGCAGGACGGGGCGTGGGTCCCGAACCAGACCGCGCCGGTACCCGGCATCGACCTGTTCGGCTCGCAGGAGCCGGTATTCCACGTCGGCTGGACCAGTAACCGCAACGTCCGCGGCCGTGTCTTCTATACCGGCTGCGATACCTGGGACGAGACGCTGCAGATGTGGGTCTCCTCGCCGGGCTGCGAGAGCACCTACACCGACCCGAACCCGGCACTGATGCTGCCGCTGCAGGGCGAGGACGGGGCGCTCGACGGGCCCCCGCTCAGCTGCTCGGCCGTGGCGCCCGGCGGCCGCACCGGTCCGCTGACGCGCAACCAGAACATCTATGTCGCGGCCATGAAGCCCGGCATCAGCGCCAACGTGCTGTCCGCGATCAAGCCCTCGGTCGGCGGCATCAATACGTTCGTGCTGGGCCTGCAGAACGGCTCGCAGGCGGACCGCCTGGTGCGGCTGTCGCTGCCGGCGGGCGCCGTGACGAGCTTCGACACCGACGGCCCGGACACCCTGCTCAGCGTCGACGTCCTCGTCCCGAAGGGCTCGGGCAACGCGCGCACCGTGTTCGATTTCGGCAATTCGGCGTCCGACCCCGGCCTGCCCGACCAGGTCGTCGTGACGGTATCCGACGCAAACACCGGCCAGGTGCTCGCGCAGGTACCGCTGAAGCGCTCCACGCTGGAGACGCCGCCGCTCGAAAACGTGCAGAACAACGACCCGGACAACCTGGTCAACCTGGTCGGCGACTTCGAGTTCTACCAGCTGATCCTGAAGCGGGAAATCGGCACGACCCAGTCGCTCGATCTCGAGAATCTCGACCTCGAGAACACTGTTTACATGCTCGATCTCGAGAACCTCGACCTCGAAAACCTGGATCTCGAGAACCTCGACCTCGAGAACCTCGACCTCGAGAACGTGGTCCTGTTCCTCGACCTCGAAAACCTCGACCTCGAAAATCTCGACCTCGAGAATGCGCTCTATGAGCAGCTCGATCTCGAGAACCTCGACCTCGAAAATCTCGACCTCGAAAACCTCGACCTGGAAAACCTCGACCTGGAAAATCGCAACCTGTTCTTCCTGGACCTGGAGAACCTCGACCTCGAAAACCTCGACCTGGAGAATCTCGACCTCGAGAACCTCGACCTGGAGAATCTCGACCTCGATAACCTCGATCTCGAGAACCTCGACCTCGAGAACTTCACGGTCTACGCCTCCGACATCGAGAACCTCGACCTGGAGAACCTCGATCTCGAAAACACGGCCGTCGGCGCGGACTACACCGAGATAAGCTGGACCGCCGACTCGGCCACGAACACGACGACCGGCGTCGACGTCAAGCCGATTTTCAGCCCGACGCTGCAGACGAGCCTCGCCGAGGCGGGCACGACCGTGGTGCTGACGGTGCGGCAGGGCTACATGACCAGCACCGTGCAGAACAACGAGGCGTTCGCGGCACCAGGCCTCTACTGCACGCCGCAGGTCGTGGTCGAAAACCAGCTGATCTACGCGGCGGTACTCGGCCCGGACGAGATCAACAACCTGATCGCGGATCCCGACCCGACCGTGCCCGGCACGCCGTCTTTCGTTATCGAGCCGGACGCATCGAAGATCATAACGCTGCGTTTCATCAACCCGCCGGCGGGCATGGATATCGTCGAGCTGAGCGCGAACACCGGCATGGCGATCTACGCCCAGCCGGGCGGCACGTTCAACTGCGACGCGGAACTCGGCGGCGCTGAAGTCCACGATCTCTGCGAGATCGACTACATCGCGCCGGATTCGACGGCACCGGTCCTGACGATCGGCGGCGACAACCCGGCAATCGTCGAGGCGAGCCCGCTGGGCTACAGCGACGCCGGCGCGACCGCCCAGGACGACAAGGACGGCGACATCACGGCATCGATCCTCGTCACGAGCACGGTCGACGCGAGCACGCCAGGTCTTTACTCGGTGGATTACGAGGTGAGGGACGCCGCGGGTAACGTCAGCACGGCAGCCCGATCGGTCGTCGTTGTCGATACGACCCCGCCGGCGCTCACCGCGCCCGCGGGCGTCACCGTCGAGGCCACCGGCGCGCAGACGACCGTCGCTATCGGTATTGCAACGGCGACGGACTTCGTCGGCCCGGTAACCACCACCAACGACGCGCCGGCGAGCTTCCCGGTGGGCGACACGGTCGTCACCTGGACCGCCAGCGACGGGCAGGTGCCGCCGAACACATCGTCGGCGACGCAGACGGTCACGGTAACGGACACGACCGCGCCCGAGATAAATGCGGCGACGCTGCCGCCCGCGACGATCGTCGTCGAAGCCAACGATGCCGGCGGCTGGGTCTACTCGGTGCCGCTCAGCCCGCTGTGGGACATGATCACTGCCACCGACCTCGTCGACGGAGTGATCGCGGCTACCTGCGTGCCCGACGCAACCGACAGCTTCCCGTTCGGCCCGAGCAGCGTGAGCTGCACGGCCACGGACGCGGCGGGCAACGTGAGCGCCGCAGCCGGCTTCGTCGTCGACGTGCAGGACAACACCGGCCCGACGATCGACGGACTCGAACCGCCGACCTTCGACAGGGCTGAACCCTTCGTGGTGGCCTTCGACGAGAATACGTTCACGCTGCGCTGGGGCCCGGTAACGGCGACCGATGTCGACCCGAACCTCGACATCAGCTGCAGCGTCGGCGCGCTCGATCCCGCACAACCCTTGTACACCTTCGTGCACGACTTCCCGGTGGGAACGACAACGGTGACCTGCACGGCGACGGACTCGGCCGGCAACACGTCGAGCGGCACGTTCTCGGTAACCGTGCTCGACCAGACCGGCCCGATCGTCACGCTGGCGGGCGCGGACCCGCAGCTGCTCGAAGCCGGCGTGGACCCCTACGTCGAACTCGGGGCGGCCGCGACGGACGTCGTCAGCGGCGACGTGTCCGGCTCGCTGGTCATAGACGCCAGCGCCGTCAATACGGCCATCCCGGGCAGCTACGCGGTCACCTACACGGCCACCGACGGCTCCGGCAACACGAGCACCGTGACGCGAACCGTCATCGTGCAGGATACGACGCCGCCGACGCTCATTCCGCCGGCCGACATCATGGCCGAGGCGACAGGCTTCACGACGCCGGTCGCGCTCGGCGCGCCGACGGCCAGCGACGCGGTCGGTGTGGTCAGCATCGGCAACACCGCACCGCCGGCATTCCCGGTCGGCGTGACGGCGGTCACGTGGAGCGCGGCCGATGCGGCGGGCAACCTCGCAGCGGCGATCCAGGTCGTGACGATCACCGACACGACCGCGCCGGTCATCACGTTGAACGGTGCCGCAACGCTGACGCTGCAGGCGGGCGTCGACTCCTACGTGGAGCAGGGCGCGACGGCAGTCGATCTCGTCGACGGCAACCTGACGGCGGCCATCTTGATTGCTGGATCGGTCGACACGTTAGCGGTCGGCAGCTACGCCATCACTTACGACGTCACGGATGCTGCGGGCAACGCGGCGAGCCGGGTAACCCGGACCGTTAATGTCGTGGACACGCGGCCGCCGACTATCACGTTCGCCGAGAACCCGCTGGTCCGCACGACGCTCGGTACCCACGAGACGATCGACTACCTGGCCAACGTCTCCGCGACCGATATCCTGGATGGCACGCTGAGCGCGAGCTGCACGGTTGACGGAAGCACGGTGCCGAACCCCTACGCGTTCCCGGCCGACAGCACGTCGACCGTGAATTGCACGGCGACGGACAACCAGGGGAATACGGCGACCGGCAGCTTCGTGGTCAATGTGAATTTCGCTTATACGTTCACGCTGGTCCAGCCGAAGGGGAACATCCAGCGTGGCAGCGTGCTGCCGATTGACTGGTACTACACGCTGCCTGGCACGACGTCCCGGGTCGACAGCTCCGCGTTCATGGTTCGCGCGGACTGGTTCGGGCCGTTCAGCGGCAGGAACTGTTCGGGCGTCAACACCGGCGTCGGCAACGGCAGCGCGGCGATCGACGCGGGATCGAGTGACTTCCGTTACTCGGCCTCCCAGGCGACCTGGCAGTTCAGCTGGCAGACGCCGCCGATGGCAGGATCCTACGAGCTGCGGATCTCGCCGCCGGGATCGGCCCGGTCGACGACCTGCGTAACGCTCAAGTAGGCGGGCGACCAGCCCAGGGCAGGAAGATAACCGGCCCCGGCAACGGGGCCGGTTTTTTTGTGGTGACCGGCAGGGATTCGGTCTTGCGCACGGCCTGAGGCCGCGCCCCCTGCACAATGAAGCCTTACTGCCGTTTCTGCCCTGCAGGGTGGAGGCCGGCGACCAGCGCGGCGCTCGCCTTTGCCCGCCACTCCGGCAACGCGGCCGTGTAGCGCCAGGTCGGCACGTCGTCGAAGAACAGGCCACCCGCCTCGGTCCTGCGCTCGATGCAGGCATCGATCTCCGCCAGCGCTTCGGCGGGGTAGCCGGCGGCGAGGTAAGCCTGCGCCAGGTAGTAACGGACGATCCACAGGTCGGCAAAGCCGATGGCCTGCCGTAACGAGTCGACCGCCAGCACGTACTCGCCCTGGTGGTAGGCGTTCAGGGCGTCGATCAGCGCGGCGTACGCGCGGGCCGTCGGCCGCAGCTGGCTCCGGTACTGCTCGGCAACTTCGAACGCCCGGTCATGGCGCCCCGCTGCAGCGTAGATCTCGGCCGAGGGCACCAGCTGGCCGTCGCCGCGGGAGGCAGCCAGGGCTTCGATGATCTGCAGTGCGCGGTCCGGTTCGCCCCTGGCAACATAGGCCTGGGCCAGGGCGACCGTCTTGGTAGCGACGCCACGTTCGTTCGCCGCCGCCGCATCCTCGGCAATTCCCTTTTCCAGCAGTGCGATCGCCTGATCGGCCTTGCCCTCGAACAGGTCGATGTCGGCCAGTCCGACGCTCGCCAGCGACTGGCCGCGCTCGCCGGTCTCTGCCATCCGGGCATACGCCGTCCGCGCAGCAGCCACGTCCTCCTGCTGCAGGGCGACCAGCGCCAGGATCATGTAGGACTTGAAGAACTCCGGGTCCTGGGCAAGCGTCTTTTCCGCCTCGGCCTTCGCGGTTGCAATGTCGCCAGCGTAGATCGCGTACTGCGCGTGATTGGCACGGTACAGCGTGCGGTTCGGAAAGATCTTCAGGAGCTGCTCGCTCTGCGCCAGCGCGCGATCGTACTGCGCCGTAAATGTATAGAGAATCGCGAGATTGTTGTTGCCCGCGCCGTCGGCCGGGAATTTCCCGACGAGCTGCTGGTAATTCTCGATCGCCTTGTCGTAATTCAGCGAAACGACCGTGTAGTAAAGGCCGAGCGTGCGATAGCGTTCCCGCTCCGTCATCCGGTCGAGCAGGGCGAGCGCCTGTTGCCACTTCTCGTCCGCCTCCGATGCGCGGCCTAGCTTGTGTGCCGACAGCCCCCAGCCCGAGTAGGCTCTTGCCATGTTCGGGTCGTCGGCGATCGCCTGCTCGTAGTAGCCGATCGCCTCCTCGTCGCGGCCGGCCCGCGCGAGATCCTGCGCCGACGTGTAGTGCTTGATGGCCTCCAGCGTCGCCGCCGTCACGGTCTCGCGCGGCAGCGCCTGGTCGAGATCCAGCGCGTCGTCGCCCAGGGCCTTGCGGATGTCGGCGGCGAGATCGTTGATCGCCAGCAGGACCTCCGCGGCATTCTTTGCGCCGGCCGACGAGTCGGCGATCAGCTCCCCGCTCGTCGGGTCGACGGCGCGCAGTTCAAGTTCGAATCCCGCACCGTCGGGCACGATGGAACCCGCCAGCACCATGCGCACGTCCTGGCGCACGGCCAGCAATCGTGCCGTTTCCTCGTCGAGCTTGCTGCCGATCGTCAGCGTTTCAGCTTCCGACAGGGCGGTATTGCGCGGATAGGCCGTGATGAAAGACGCACCCTCGATGCCCAGCGACAGCGCCTGCTCGAGCGAACCGTCGAACAGGGGGTTGCCGGTCCGGTTGTCGAAATCGGCGATCAGGACCGAAACCGGGTCCGGCTCGACCGTCACGGTGGGTCCGCCGCGAAAATTCATGTAAAGGGACAGGACCAGCGCGACGCTCAGCACACCGATGACGACGAAATCGCCCTTGCGGCCGAAGGCGGGGACGACGACCGTGTCGGTCGCCTCGTCCTGCACCACGACGCCCTTGTCGGTGACATCGTAAACCCATGCCAGCACGAGCATGACCGGGAAGCCGACGAGCGCGGCGACGATCAGGGCACGCAGGATCCAGTCCGGCGCCTCGAACGCGGGCAACAGCACGCTCGCCACCTCGATGACGATCCAGCTGACGCCGACGTAGAGCCCCGCCGTGCGGAACACTTCTCGCCGCCGCAATTCCCTGATGAGCTTCGACATGCCGGCCCCGATCCGATTCAGGGCCGGAGTCTAGCACGACGGTCCCGCGCGCCGGATGGCCGCACGCGTCGATCCGTATAGCCAGTCGCCGCCGCAAAAGCGGTGAGGTCCGCCGGCAGGTACAATGCCGGATTCGCGTCCCGGCAGGCATACGTCCGGGAACCTCGGTAACCGTTTCGGTCAAATCGTCAAATCGAAAGCCGGAGTAGTCGTCATGCTGAACCTGACTCGAGTTTTTGCCGCAATCGCCCTGTTGCTGCTGGGATTTTCGGCCGCCGCCCAGGAGGAACCGGTAGCCGTCGATCCTCGCTATACCTGGGACCTGACCGACCTGTATGCGGACGTCGAGGCATGGGATGCTGCGCGCCAGAAAGTGCTGGCAGACCTGGAGCGGATCGAACAGCGGCGCGGCACGCTGGGCGAAAGCGCCGACTCCCTGTACCAGGCGCTCGCGGCCATCTCGGATGCGACCCGGGAGTCCTTCCGGGTCGCCGTCTATAGCGGCCTTGCGAAGGACGAAGACCTGCGGGTTTCCGAGACCCAGGAGCGCGACCAGTTGAGCGACCTGATGTTCACCCGGTTCTCGGAGGCCACGGCCTGGCTGCAACCCGAGATCCTGGAGGTCGGTGCCGAAGTCATCCACGCATACCTGAACGAGGATAACCGCCTCGAGCCGTTCCGGTTCCAGCTCGAGGACGCATTGCGCAATTCGCCGCACACGCTGGGCAATGAGGCGGAACAGACACTTGCCTACATGTCCCGGGCCACGAGCATCGCCAGCGACGTCTACGGAATCGCGGCCAACTCCGACATCCCCTGGCCCGAGATAGAGCTGTCGACCGGCGAGAAGGTCCGGATCGATTCACAAGGCTACGGCCGCTGGCGCGCCAGCGAGAATCGCGATGATCGCAAGCTCGTATTCGACACCTTCTGGGGCAAGTGGCTCGAGTACCGGAACAGCGTCGGAGCCATGCTGAACGGGCACGTCCAGACACAGGTAGCGCTGGCGAGGGCCCGCAACTACGACGGCGTGCTGCATCGCGAACTGTTCCAGGACAACCTGCCCCCCGAGGTCTACCACACGCTGGTCGACGAGGTGAACGAGGCGCTGCCGACGCTGTACCGTT
>JAOUIH010000058.1 GCA_029884165.1 Gammaproteobacteria bacterium
CCACTGGAGAACCCGGCGGCCAACGGCGCATTAGCCCCCTACCTCGCCAGCGCCACGGACGGACGCGTGGTGATGAGCTGGCTCGAGCCCGACGGCGAGGGCCACGCACTGCGCTATGCCGAGTTCGGTGTCGAGGGCTGGGCCGAGCCGCGAACCGTTGCCTCCGGCACGAACTGGTTCGTGAATTGGGCCGACTTTCCGTCTGTCGTGCCGCTCGAAGGCGAGTTGTGGGCTGCGCACTGGCTGGCCCGCCGACCCGCGGGCGGTTATGCGTACGACGTCTACCTGTCGACGTCGGGCGACGGCGGTGCGAGCTGGTCCGATGGCGAGATCGCCCACACCGACGGCACCGATACCGAGCACGGGTTCGTGAGCCTGTATCCGGACGGGGGCGGCGTCGGCTTCGTCTACCTCGACGGCCGCAAGATGGCGAACGAGTACACGGACGACCCGAACGACACCGGCATGACCCTGCGCTCGGCCTCCTACCTGCCGGGCATGGCGCTCGCCGATGAGCAAATGGTCGATTCGCTGACCTGCGACTGCTGCCAGACCGACGTGGCATTGAGCAGCGAAGGCCCGGTTGCCGTGTACCGTAATCGCAGCGAGGCCCAGATCCGCGACATCTATGTCACGCGCCGTGTCGAGGGTCGCTGGACCGAGGGCGTGCCGCTCAACGACGATCATTGGGAGATCCCCGGTTGCCCGGTCAACGGCCCCGAGATCCATGCGCGCGGCCTGGACGTCGTCGTTGCCTGGTTCACGGCCGCAAATGATCAGCCGCGGGTGCGTTTCGCACGCTCGACGGACGGCGGGAGAAGCTTCTCGAAGCCGCTGGACCTCGCCGCGGGCGAACTGCTCGGGCACGTCGGCATGACGGTCGACGCATCGGGTACCGCCTGGGTCGTCTGGCAGCAAAAAGCCGGCGAAGGCCACGCGGCGCTGGTCATGCGGACCGTTGGCGCGGACGACACGCTGGGTGCGGCGCGCGTTTTCGACGAGGCAGTCGAGGTTGCGGCCTTCAGCGTGCCCCAGGTTGCGACCCAGGCGGGTCGCCTGCTCGTCGCATGGACCGCCGGCGAGTATGGCAAGACGCGCATCGGCACGGCAACGATTCCGCTGGCGGACTGAGAGCGCGTGAGCGTGAATCTTTTCGGCGACCAGTCGGTCCTATAAACGAATTCAATGTAAGAGCGAGAACCGAAGCACATGTTCAAGCGATTTCTCGACCAGGTAACGATCGCCCTTGCGAAGCCGGACGATAACGGTGCCGCGCCAGAGCGTGTCAGCGCAATTCGCGTGTCAACAGCCGTGCTGCTGATCGAGGTCGCGAGGGCCGACCACGACTTCGGCGAGGACGAGTTCGATCGATTGCTTCGCTTGCTGCAGCGCCATTTCAGATTTTCCGCCGAGGAGGCGACCGCGCTCGCCAACCAGGCGAACGACACCGCCGAGGAAGCCGTCTCGCTGCACGACTTCACCCAGCTGTTGCATGACAACCTCAGCGAGGACGAGAAGTCCGATATCGTGTCGATGCTGTGGAAAGTTGCTTATGCAGACGGACGACTGCATCGCTATGAAGACTCGCTGATCCTGAAGATAAGCGACCTGCTGCACGTTAATCGAGCGCGCGTGATGCGACTAAAGCATGACGCGGAGCAGACGGTCCCACGCTGAGCCTGCCGCGGGCCAGGGACTCAAGGCCGGAAAGCGGCAACGCCCGGTCGCGGCAGTCCACGACCGGCCGTTCGCGTCGATTGGTTGTCAGGCCGGCCTCAGAACGTGTACTGCGCGCGGAACTGATAGATGTTCAGGCCCTCCGCCGCGTCGCGCAGCTCCGTCGAGCCGTCCGTGCCCACGATCCGCGACCACTCGATCATCAGGCGTACGTTCGTATTCAGGTACCAGTTGAGCCCGGTCGTAAGCACATCTTCCTCGCCGCCTACGATCGTACCGTCATTCAGGTTGATCGAGGCGTAGCGCAAGGCGAGCTCCCAGGCGCCCCAGGTTCCGTTGGCCGTCGAGAAATCATTGCCTTGCTTCAGGCGCTTGAACTCACCGGCATCGATGCGGTAGCTGCTGGCCCGGGATTCGCCGGTGATCGACCAGGTGCCCCAGACGGTCCAGCCGTCGAAGCTCAGCGACGGGAGGCCGATCCGGTCCGTCTCGAGCGCGGTGTACTCGCCGGTAATCGAGAACGGGCCGCGTGCGTACGCCGCCTCGAACCCGGTCAGCGTGTTCTTGTCCACTGCGTCGATGACGCCGGTGTCGACAATACGCAGGCTCGACATATGTGTCGTTTCGTCGCGGATCCGGAAGGACGGGTCGGATGTTGACGGGGTGCGCTGCATGGCCCGCACGCCGAGGTGCAGCACCTGGTCGTCCTCGATGATCGGCGCATACACGAACCGGCCGGAGACACCCCAGCCCTCGGCGTCGTTGATGATGTTCGGATTGACCGTCTCGCCGAACAGACCCGCGGAGGCAAACCAGTTGCTGCCGGACTTGTCGGCCCGGATCCCGACCGCGCGATCGGCGAAGGGCACCAGTATGAAGTTGTCGATCGAGCGTTCGATGAACGGCAGGTCGTTCGAACTCATCTCGACATTGAGACTGTACGGCTGCTTCTGGCTGCCGATGGACAGCTTGGTGCCGCCCGCGGTCGTGTAACCGAGCCAGAAATCCTTGACGGCCGTCAGGTTGTCTGCGATGTCGACCTCAGCCGCCCAGCTCCAGTTGTCGTGAAAGGTGCCGCTGGTTTCGATGCGGGCGCGACGCAGCTCGCTGCCGTTCACGGGCTCGATACCGACCGGCAGGTCGCCGCGATGCGTCGACATCTCGGCGTGCAGGCGAGTGCCGATCTTGATCGAGAAGTTCCCGTCACTGCTCTTGACGCGGAACCCGCTGCTGTCGAGCGTCGTGATCACCTCATCGACGTCGGCCTTCTCGAGCTCCTCCTTCTGGATCAGGCGGTCGTACTGGGCCTGGTCGATGGCGCCGTTTGCGAGCAGGATGTCGAGCAGTTCCTTGTCGGCCGCGAACCCGGGCACCGAAACGCCCAGCAGCAGCACGAGGAGTGCACAGGGCCCGTTGCCGGGCAGCAGGTTTTTGTTCATTGGATTCAATCCCCTGGGGTCGTGTCCGTTTGTTACAGAAGCACTATGAAAATGTTAGCGGCACATTACAAATCGAGCGTTTCTGTTCCGTGACAGAAATATTTCACTATTGTGACACGCAGGCCTGCCGGACCTGGCGCGAAGGCTGTTGCGGCAGGCCGATCAGCCGGCGCGGACACCCCGCAATCGGCGTGGACCGGCCGACTTTCCCGTCCTAGAATCACAAGCTCCCGCCTGGAGTCTTCCGATGACCGACGTACCGCGGCGCCGTTTCCTGCAGGTCTCGGCCGGGGTTGTCACCGGCCTGTCGCTCTCGTCCTGCGCCGATGAACGGGCGGCCGAGACGTCCGCAGGCGGCCTCGACCGGCCGACGCTCGAGGCCGTCGGCCGTATCGCGTTACCCACCGGCGTGCTCGGGGAGGCCGGCGTCGGCCGAGTCGTCGGCGAGTTCCTGGCCTGGCTGGCTGCCTTCGAGCCGGTATCGGAGCGCGACCACGGCTATGGCACCGCGGAGGTCCGCTACGGTCCGCCGCATCCCGGGCCACTGTGGGGCGCACAGCTCGAGGCGCTGAGCCTCGAGGCGCACAAGCGATTTGGCTCTACGTATGCTGGCATCGATATAGCGCGGCAACGGGAGATCCTGGAGCGCCAGCTGCCCGAGCACCTGCCCGAGGAGCTGCCCTACGCGGGCGCCGCGACCCACGTCGCGATCGGCCTCATCGCGTGGTTCTATGCGACACCCGAGGCGAACGACCTCGCACTGCGGGCGCGTATCGGCCGGCAGGGCTGCCGCGGACTCGCATCCGGGTCGGCTGAACCCGAGCCACTGCAGATCTAGGCCGATGACCATCACGATCGAATCGGACGTTGTCGTCATCGGCGCCGGGATTACGGCGGCGATGTTCGCCGAACGGCTGGCAGAGACGACCGCTGCCGCGATCACGGTGATCGAGGCCGGCAACAGTATCTTCAACCTGGCGGAGCGGCACGCGCGGCGCGAGCGCTACCTGCACTACCAGGAAAACCCCTGGCCGGGCGACCACATCGAGGGCCACAGCGCCGAGGGCATGATGTCGCGCTCGATGTCGGTCGGCGGCCAGGCGATGCACTGGGGCGGCGTTACACCGCGCTTCACGCCCGAGGATTTTCGCGTCAACTCGCTGTACGGCGTCGGCTACGACTGGCCGCTCACTTACGACGAACTCGACCCTTTTTACCAGGAAGCCGAAGAGCGGATGGGCGTCGCCGGCGAGCAGGGTCCGCCGCAATACGACCGGCGCGCGCGCGACTACCCGCTGCCGCCGCTGCCAATGTCCTACAATATCGCGCGCCTGCGCACGTGGGGCGAGAAGTCCGGCATTCCGTTCTGGCGCACGCCGGTCGCGAAGCTCTCGGAGCCCTACCGCGGCCGCAACGTCTGCATGCGCTGCGACACCTGCAACATCTGCCCGACCGGCGCGAAGTACTCGCCGGACTTCTCGTTCCGGCGGCTCGTCGACGACAAGCGCATCGAGTTGCACAGCCGGCGGCTGGTTCGCAAGCTGGTGCTGCGCGAGGACAGCGACCGCATCGAGTACGCCGAGGCGCTGGACCGGGACCGCCCTGACGAGCCGGTGCGCTATCGCGCGAAGACTTTCGTCGTGGCGGCGGGCTACTGCTGGAGTCCCCACCTGCTCCTCTTATCGGCGAACCCCCGTTACCCCGACGGGCTTGCCAATCGTTCCGGTCACGTCGGCAAATACATGACCGGTCACCGTGCGATCAACAACTTCGTCGAGATTCCGGAGAAACTCTATCCCGGCGTCTATATCGAGGACAGCCTGCTGTCCAAGCGCTTCCAGGCGAAGGAGAACGAGACTTACATACGCCACGACTTGCGCATCTGGGAGTCGGATTTCGCGCGCCGCGCTCGCTTGAAGGACGCCGACGGCAAGCTGATGCTGGGCGATGCGATCCTCGACGAGTGGCGCGCCCGGTCGGCGACGGGCACGGCGCAACTGCGCGCCTACTACGACGTTATCCCGGCCCGGGAGAGTTCGCTGACACTCTCGCCGACGGCGCGGAATCCCTGGGGCGACCCGCTGCCGGTCATCCGTTTCCTCGACAGCCACTGGACAAGCGAACTCCGGGCAGAGACCGAAGCCACGATCCTGCGCCGCTTCGACGAGATCGTCGCCGCGGGCGGAGGCAAGAGCCTCGCAATCCGCGAGAACCCGCTGCACGACCATCCCTGCGGCGGCTGCCGGATGGGCGAGGACCCGGCCACGAGCGTCGTCGATCCCTGGGGCCGAACGCACGATCACGAAAACCTCTGGGTCGTCGGCACGCCGACCCTGGTTTCCTCCGGCTGCAACAACGGCACGCTCACCTTTTCCGCGCTCGCGCTGCGCTCTGCCGCGGCGCTGGCCCGGGAGCTGCCCGCCCCCGCCTGACCGTTCGCACCTGCTGCACCTGCCAAGAGAACGCCATGAACAAGACGACGATCGGAATACTTTTCGGCCTGCTGGCACTCGGGAATGCCCTCGCCCAGGAAGTCGGGTGGCCGAGCCACGGCAACGACCCGGGCGGCTCGAAGTACTCGTCCCTCGATGGGATCAACCGGCGGAACGTGGCCGAGCTCGAACTCGCATGGACCTGGGCGACCGGCGAGCAGCCGATCCCGACGGCGCGCCTGCCGATCGCCGGACAGCCGATCGCGCCCGGCAAGTTCCAGGGCACGGCGCTGATGGTCCGGGGCCTGCTCTTTATCGCGACCTCCTACAACCAGGTCGTCGCGCTGGACCCGGACAGCGGCGAGGAGATCTGGCGTTACGACCCGAAGGCCTGGGAGTGGGGTCGGCCGCTACGCGGCTGCGGTTTCTGCCATCGCGGTGTCGCCGTGTGGACGAACGGCGACGAGATCCGCGTATTCATCAACAGCCGCTGGCGCCTGATCGCGCTCGACGGGCATAGCGGCCAGCCGATCGCCTCCTTCGGGTATCGCGGCGAGGTGGACCTGACCGAGGACCTGGCCTGGGAGGTCAATCGCCTGCACTATTCCAACACCTCGCCGCCTATGATCTTCGGCAATCTCGTCATCGTCGGCAGCGGCGTGCCGGACGACCGGATATACCGGCAAGCCCCACCGGGCGACATCCAGGCTTTCGACGTCATCACAGGCAAGCGAGCCTGGGTGTTTCACACGACTCCGCAGGAAGGTGAATTCGGCACCGACACCTGGGGGGGCGATTCCTGGACGTACACCGGGGCGAACAACGTCTGGGCGCCCTTCACGATCGACGCGGAACGCGGGCTCGCCTACTTCCCGGTTTCGACGCCGAATAACGACTTCTACGGCGGGCACCGTGTCGGCGACAACCTGTTCGCCGAAACCCTGCTGTGCCTCGATGCGCGTACGGGCAAGCGCGTGTGGCATTTCCAGACAGTGCACCACGGCGTCTGGGACTACGACCTGCCCGCGCCGCCGAACCTGCTGACCATCAACGTCGACGGCCGGCGCATCGACGCGGTCGCCGCCGTCGGCAAGACCGGCTTCACCTATGTCTTCGACCGGGTCACCGGCGAGCCGGTCTGGCCGATCGAGGAACGGCCGGTGCCGCAGAGCGATATCCCGGGCGAACAGACCTCGCCAACCCAGCCCTACCCGACCAAGCCGCCGCCCTTCGGCCGCCAGAGCTTCAGCGAGGACGACCTGCTCGACTTCACGCCGGAGCTGCGCGCCCGCGCGCTCGAGGCGACCAGGAACTACAGCCTGGGCGATATGTTCAGCCCGCCAACGCTGCACGGCACGGCCATCATGCCGGGGATCTGGGGTGCCGCGAACTGGGGCGGTGCGGCGGTCGACCCGGAGACTGGTACGCTGTATGTCAAGGCGCTGAACTGGCCGAGCGTGTTCCATGTCGAGAAGCCGCCGCCGGGCACCGAAGACGCAGACTATTTTCTCGGCGACTTCCGCCCCCTGAACATCGAAGGCCTGCCCGTGCACAAGCCGCCCTACTCGACGCTGACCGCGATAGACCTGAACCGGGGCGAGCACGCCTGGCAGGTGCCCTTCGGCGACTACCCGGAGATGCGCGCGCATCCGCTGCTGCAGGGTATCGAACTGCCGGCCATGCTCGGTGCGGGCCCGCCACAGCACGGCCAGTCGGGCCCGCTGCTGACCGCCGGCGGCGTCCTGTTCCTGAGCAGCGCGACGCGCAACCTGTACGCGATCGACAAGGACGACGGCAGCGTGCTGGCGACGTTCCCGCTCGACGGCTACGGCTACGGCAACCCGGTGACCTACCGAACGAAGTCAGGCCGGCAATTCGTCGTCATCGCCAGCTCCGAGAAGGACGGGTCGAACGCGAAACTCAATGCGTTCGCGCTGCCCGAGTAAGCGGCACGTCGCACTGCCGGCGCGCCGTCGCGGCCCGGGCATCACGATCGGCGCTTGCCCGGGCGCCGGTCGCTCCGGTCTGGCTGGCGGACGTCAGCGTGCATTGCCGCCCGTCCACTTGTAGACGACGCCGCCGCGCATGACGAACACGACGCGCCGCACCGCGGTCAGGTCCTCCAGCGGGTTGCCGTCGAGCGCGATGATGTCGGCCTGGTAGCCCGGTGCGAGCCGGCCGAGTTCATCGGCCATGCCCAGCGCCTCGGCGGCGATCTTGTTGGCGGATACCAGCGCCTGCATCGGCGCTAGACCACAGTATTCGACACGCCCGATGAATTCCTCCGCGTTGCGGCCGTGCGCGCCGGCCGTCGCATCCGTCGAAAATACGAGTTTCGCATCCGGCATCTGTGCGACCAGCCGGCAGAGCTCGAAATCGAGCGGCATGTCCCGCTCCATGATGGCCATGCCCTCCTCGGTGTAGTTGCCGACCCCGAGGTAACGGTCCTGGTTCTCGATATAGTTCTGTACGACGATCCCCACCTGCGGGCTGATGAACATGCCGGCGGCCACGGCGACCTCGAGTTCCTCCGGCGTCGCGTAGGTCGCGTGCTCGACCTGGTGGCAACCCGCACGCGCGGCTGCGGCGACCTGCGAGCGATAGGCGTGCACCATCGGCCGCAGTCCGACGGCTTTTGCCTCGTCGCACAGTATCTTCAGCTGCGCCTCGGTGAAGGTGGGCGTGGCACCGACCCGCTGGCTGGACGACGCGGTGATCTTGATGAGATCGGCACCCTGGGCCTTGCGCTCGCGCACCATGGCCCTGAGTTCGTCCGGCGTGGTTTCCGGCGTGCCGGCGATCCAGGCGAGCGAGGTCAGAACGCGCGGGCCCGGGAAGCCGTGATCGCGAATCGCATCCCGGAGCGGCTGCTCGGTCGGGTCGCCGACCGTCTGCACGGTCGTGAAGCCCGCCATCAGGGTATCCCACCCGGCCAGCGCGATCCCCATGGCGGCCTCCATGCGCGGCTCGTCCTCGGTGGCGATGCGACCATTCCGGTCCCAGTGCGAATCGAGGTGCACGTGCGTGTCGATCCAGCCCGGCAGCACGGTGTAGCCACGCAGGTCGATGGCCGCGCCGGCCGGCCGCGCCTCGATCGACGTGATCCGGCCGTTGGCGATCTCGATATTCGCGCCCTCCAGCGTGCCGCCGTGGCCGTCGAGCGCGTGTGTCGTCAGCAATACGACCGGTCCGGCCGGCGGCGCCGGCGCAGGTATGGGTTCGACCTCGACGGCGAGGGCTCGGGTTACGGCGAAGGCGGCGAGCAACGTGAGGACTGGATGTTTTGCCATGGTGGTACCCTCCGGAGAACCAAGATGACCGCAGCGGGATGGTGCAATTACGGAGTTCGTCACGCTCGAGCAGGCCGGCGACGACCCAGCCAGTGTGCCTCGCCCCGGTGGTTCAATGCTCAATCGTAACCGGATTGACCAGCTTGCCAATCGATTCGATGTCAACGACGACTTCATCGCCAGGTTTGAGGAATACCTGCGGATCGCGTTTGAACCCTACTCCCCCCGGCGTACCCGTGGCGATAATGTCGCCGGGCATGAGCTCTGTGAATGTCGACAGATAGCTGATCAAGGTCGGGATATCGAAAATCATGAACCCGGTATTGGAGTCCTGCATGACTTCGTCGTTCAGTATCGTTCGAATTCTCAAGTCGTGAACGTCGCCAACTTCCTCTGGCGTGACGAGGTAAGGACCGAATCCGGCAGTCGCGGGGAAGTTCTTCCCGGGCGTGAACTGGCTGGTATGCCGCTGGAAGTCCCGGACGCTTGCATCGTTGTAACAACTGTAGCCTGCCACGTGCTCCATCGCCGCTTCTCGCGCCAGGTATCGTCCCCGCTTTCCAATGACGACGGCCAGCTCGCCTTCGTAATCCAGCTCCCTTGAAACCCGCGGCACCACGAGATTTTGCATGTGTCCCGCCTGGGTGTCGGCAAACCGCGTGAATACCGTCGGATAACCGGATTTCTCCCGGCCGGTCTCAACCCTGTGAGTGTCATAATTCAGGCCAATGCAAAGGATCTTTCCCGGGTCCGGTACGACGGGCAGATAACTGATTTCCGCGGGATCGAGCCGGTATCGTGCTGCGTCGGTCCTCTCAGCCACTGCCTGCAAGCCGCCCCCCTCGATGGCGGCGCGCAGACTGTGGTACTTGCCTTCGCTTGCCGATCCGAGCCTGACGATGCCTTTTTCAGTCATCGCCCCCCAGCATTGCTCGTTCTCATGAACGAATGTCAGTAAACGCATGAGCGCTACTCCGAATCAGGAAGCGTGCGATCCACACGGGTTGGTTTGATAACGGCAGGGACACAGGGGACGGCGTTCTCGCGCCTGGACCGACAGGGCCTGCATCGCCAGCCATCCTTACATGCCGGGTTCTACACCTAGCTGCTGCATCAGCCAGGGCTGGACCACTTCAGCCAGTATTCGCTCGTCGGGCCACACGGCCGAGCGCCCCATGTGCCCACCGTCAGGATTGACCCAGGCAAGCTTCGGGTCGCCGTGCCGCATCAGCAGATACAAGTCCTCGATCGGTTGCTGGCTGTCGCGCTCGCCGTTGACGAGCAGCATCGGAGCCGATGGCTGGTCAATCAGGCCACGAGCTACCAGCGAAAGGCGCGGACCGTATGCCAGAAAGTCATCCATGTTGTCGACGCCATAAACAACCGACCGGGCAGGAAACAGGTCGAAAAGGTACTCGGCGCTCATGATGGCTTTTTGCTGCCACTGCGGCTGGAAATAGTGATGAATGCCTACCCCGTGGACCGCGGCTCCGACGATTCTGTCCCGTTCCGTATAGGCAAGCACGGCGGCCCAGTAGCCGCTCCAGCTACGACCCTGCACGACGATTCGCGAGGCGTCGATCTCCGGGCGCCCGGCCAGGTAATCAAGCGCCGCGGACAACATCCGTTCGGATCCGACGTCTATCAACAGCGGTGCCTCACCGGTTCCGGGCATGTCGATGGCGAACGCTGCTATGCCATTTCGGACATAGGCGTCGCTCTGTACCATCACCTCTTCCTTCCGGGAATCCAGGCCGTTCATTCCGAATACGAGCGGGGCGGGCCCCGGTTCCTGCGGCAGGCGCAGGTACGCGACGATCTCGCTGCCCTCGAACGGGATTCGGACCGTTTCGGCCGGGGGATCGAGCAGCAGGCCATACTGCCGGAATGCGGCCAGGCCGTTCTCGTAAGACCGTCGCTTGCCGGCAGAGTGCTTCTCTGTCGGCCACCGTCCCACATCGAAGTAGCGCCATGCGTAAAAATACGCCTCGCGAGCGTCTTCCGGAGTGGTGGCCGCCCTCGCTTGCTCCAGGTACTCCTGTCCGACTGCGGACCAGGCCGACGCCCAGGTGTCGCGCTCGAGGTCATCCAGCATCGCCACTGCACGTTCGGCATCGTTCAGCTTGATCCTGCCGACCGGACCCCGGCCGGATCTCGCGCGTTCGATAACCTCGACTTTGAGTTCTTCGAGGGACCGCGGCCCCCAGTCCTGCGTAGCCGCGGTGCGCGCAGCCAGCAGAGCGACGACGGCGCAGAGAATCGTCATGCAGGCGACTTCAAAATGCCTGCGCGAAGCAGTTCGAATTGATCGGGTCGCTCTTGCGCGACTAATAGCTCTTTCGGGCATCTCGTGCGTCAGTGGTTCTCGTAATGTCCAAGCGGGTAGCGCGCGTTCCCGCATTCGCGGACGCGCAAGAACAATCGTCAGGAAAGACCGTCGTCGACGGCGATGTTTTCCGGCACGAGTTCGAGGTGCGAGGCTTTCGCTTCCATTTCAAGCAGGATGCCGAAGTCGCACTCGGTGTGCCCGGCATCGATCGCCTCCTGCACCAGGCGTCTTGTGGTCTCGGCGACCGGCATCGGCACGCCGAGCCGTTTTCCAGCCGATAGTCCCAGGTCCATGTCCTTCCGGAGCAATGGCGCGGTAAACGTGGGCACCCAGTCCAGGTTGACCAGCGCCGGGGACTTGTAGCGCGTGAACATCGAGCCCATGACGCTGTCGTTGATAAAGTTGAGAAGCGCGCTGCGACGAACGCCTCCTTTTTCGGCGAGCACGGTGATCTCAGCCAGGCTTTGCGTTACGACACCGAGCAGCACGTTGTGGCAAATCTTGACCATGCGGGCCAGCTCGCCTTCCCCGACGTAGGTTACGCCCTTGCCCAGGGCTTCCAGGTATGGGCGCGCCGTCTCGAATGCCGGCACTGGGCCTGAAGCGACGATGGTCAGTTTACCAGCCTTGATGACCTTGGCATTGCCGCTGACCGGCGCGGACAGAAGGTTCGAGCCTCGCAGGCTCAGCGCTTCTCGAACACGCAGCGATCCTTCCTCGGACACGCTGGAACAGTCGATTACGAGCTTGGGTGCATTGCTGGCGCTCAGTAAGCCATTATCGCCGCAGATGACAGCATGGAGGTCGTCCGGGCCCGAAACCATCGTGAACACGATGTCCATATCGGCGAGCTGCCGCGGCGTATCGACGACCTTGCCACCCTGCCCGATCAGCGGCTCCGCCTTGGCACGCGTCCGGTTGTAGATGCTGACGTCGCAGCCTGCTTTCAGCAAGCGCTGGGCCATGGCATATCCCATGCGGCCTGCCCCAATCCAGCCTATCTTCCGAGATGCGAGTTCTTGCCCCTTGTCCATCTGCTGATGCCTTCTGCTCGTCAGAATGAGTCCGCGCTATGCAAACGATTGCATATGCATTATAGTGCTTCCGATTGAGTACGCAAGTCGGCCAGGCCGGACAAATCCAGCGCCGCGCGTGTTGCACGCGGATTCGAATCCTGGTTCCGATCATTCTTCAAAGGGCGCTGCCGTCACCGTGGATGTCGAATTCGTCAACTGGGGTTTCCTGGCGGGCGCCCTGATCGTCATTTGCGCGGGCTCCCTGCTCAAGGGAATGACCGGCGTAGGCCTGCCCATTCTCGCCGTGCCCCTGCTGGCTTCATTCACCAGCGTCGAGGAAGCGGTGGTGCTCATGGTGCTGCCGGGACTCGCGTCGAACGGATGGCTCGTGTTGACGCACCGCAAGTGGCCCATTCTCCGCGATCATTACCAGTTCATTCTCGGGGGGATAACTGGCGGCCTGCTCGGGACCTGGCTGCTGGCGACTCTGGATGACCGCATACTCAAGATGATTCTGGCAGCGTGGCTGGGCGTATACCTGGTCAGGCATTTCTCCGCGGGCTTGTCCCCTTCAGTCTTCGGCAGGCGCGGCTGGGTCGGCACGGGCCTCGGCCTTGCCGCCGGGACCATCCAGGGGGCGAGTGGCATCTCGGCCCCGATCGTAGCCCCTTATTTTCATGCCAGCGGCCTGGTTCGAGACAACTACGCCTTCGCAACGGCCTCCGCCTTTCTGCTGTTCAGCGGCGCGCAGATAGCCGGGATGAATGGCATGCACTTGTGGACTGAGCAACGCCTGGTTACCGGGCTGATAGTCGTCATACCTACCCTGGTGTTTACTCACATCGGCATCCGGTTTTCCCACCGCATAAGCGACCGCGCTTTCAACGGCGTCATTCTTGCGCTATTCATTGCGATGGAGCTCAAGTTGATTGTGGATATAATATGATCACGAAGGTCTGGCACGATACCTTCTGATCGTCCGCCTGGCAGGAACAAGCCGATGCCGGTTCCAGTCAGTCAATTCATCGGCGCAAGCGGAACAACACCTGTCATCGATGGCGAAACGTAACGTCAACATAAAGGATGTCGCCCGGCGGGCGAAAGTGCACCCGTCGACCGTGTCGAGGGTCCTGAATCCTGAGACCCGGTCAATGGTGTCCGACGCCGTCGCCCTGCGCATCGAGAAAATTGCGGAGGAAATGGGTTATTCCCGGAGCAAGCTCGCCTACAGCCTCCGAACGGGCAAAACCCACACGATTGGGGTCCTGATCCCGGACCTGACCAACCCGATGTTTCCGCCCATAATTCGCCAGATAGAGCGAACTCTTGTCGAGCACGGCTACATAGCGATACTTGCTGACTCGGACAACAATCAGAAAAGCGAGAAGACGATTGTCGAGTCGCTGAAATCACGCAACGTAGATGGTCTGATTCTGGCCACGGCGCACAGAATCGATACGATAGTCAGCGGGGTGGTTGATGAACACATCCCGCTCGTACTGATCAATCGCACGATTGACGCTCACACCGTTACGGCCGTCATCAACGATGATGCGTACGGGATCGAACTCGCAATCGATCACCTGGTGGAACTGGGCCACTTGGACATCGCATTTCTCGGGGGGCCGCAGGATACGTCGACCGGGCACGACCGCTACCTCGCTTTCAAAAAGTTGCTAAGGGCAGGAAAGTTTAAATCCCACCCGAAGCTGATCGTCAATCGCAAAGCGTTCACGGAAGAGGAAGGCCGGCGCGGATTCAAGGCCATCTACCAGAACGGTCCGCAGTTTACGGCCGTGGTCGCCGCGAATGATCTACTCGCGCTTGGTTGCTACGACGCCATGACCGAACTGGGACTGAAATGTCCGGACGATATGTCGGTAACAGGATTCAACGACATGCCGTTCGTGGACAGACTGGCGCCGCCGCTGACGTCAGTCCACATTCCTTGCGACGAAATCGGCGTTCACGCTGCGGAGCTGTTGATCGAGAGAATCCGGAATCCGGAATCGCCCGTCAGGACCGTAAACCTGCTGCCAAAATTGATTGTCCGAAAGTCCAGCAGCGCCCCTAAGAGCCGCAAGAAGTAGTTTCGGATCTATGCGCAGTATTCGCGGTGCCCGACCGCAAGTTTGGCAGGGGCTACATTGTCGGGCGGATCTGTTTCACCCCAACCGCACGGACGTGTTCAGGCGCTGCGGTACAGCTTGGTCATGACGAATTCGCGGTGGCCGAGTGCCTCCGCGGCAGTCATCCGGCCATTAGATGTCTTGATGACCATGTCTATCAGCTTGTCGCCGGCCTGATCAAGTGTCAGTTCGCGGCTCAGTATGCCGGTCACGTCGACGTCGATGTGTTCCGACATCGTTCGCATCGTGCGCGGATTGGCCGTGATCTTGATGACCGGCAATATCGGGTTCCCGATGATGTTGCCCTGTCCCGTGGGGAACGTGTGCACCACGAATCCCCCGGCCGCCATCAAGGTGACGCATTCGGCGGCCGCAGAAGAAGAGTCCATGAAGTAAAGCCCCGGGCCCTGTGCCGGCTCCTCGGCCGGGCCCAGCACGTCGATAAACGATACTTTCTTGCCGATCTTCTCGAGGTTGCCGAATGCCTTTTCTTCGATCGTGGAAAGACCTCCCTCGATATTACCCTTCGTAGGCTGGCTGTCGGAAAGGTCAGACGTCTTGTGCGCCTCGATTACCTCGTCCTGGTATGCCTTGAAGGTCCTCATGAATTTCTCGGCAGCTTCCGGGCTGGCTGCCCGTGTTACACAGACATGCTCGGCGCCAGTCAGTTCGGATGTTTCGCCGAAAACGCCGTGAATCCCCTGCGGGATCAGCTTGTCGTACATGTTGCCGACTGTCGGATTGGCCCCGATACCAGAGGTCGTATCCGATTCCCCGCATTTGGTCGATATCCACAGGTCGGAAATATCGCATTCCTCGCGCTGCAGCTCGGTTGCCCAGTGAACGAATTCTTTTGCCTTTCTTGAAGCCCGTGCAATCGTATCGATGTCGCCGGATTGCTCTATGGCGAAGCCCGCGACCGGCTTCCCCGTTGCGGCTATTCCGTCGACGATCTTACGGGTCCACCCGGGCTCGATGCCAATTACGATGCATGCCGCCACGTTTGGGTTCGAGCCGGTGCCGATCATTGTGCGGAAATGAAGATCGAGGTCAGCGCCGAATTGCAGCCGGCCGTATGCGTGGGGCAATGCGAGCGTACCCTGGATGTTATTGGCGACTGCCTCACACGCGGCATTGGAGATGTCGTCAACAGGCAGGATCGCCACGAAATTTCGAACGCCCACTCGTCCGTTTT
Source organism: Gammaproteobacteria bacterium (assembly GCA_029884165.1). Lineage (GTDB taxonomy): Bacteria > Pseudomonadota > Gammaproteobacteria > Steroidobacterales > Woeseiaceae > JAOUIH01. Next base: position 15,508 of record JAOUIH010000058.1, read on the forward strand.
CCCGTCGATATCCAAGAAACGTTTCTCTATTTTTCATCGTTGGCACTCACCAGCGCTTTGTTTTCAGGTTGTGCACATGCACATGTTCACCCTTGCCTACAGGAGCTACGACGCGTCCGATGTCTTCGCCGTATTTGATGATCGAGTCATCGACTCTCAGATCCGTGAGCGCGACCTTGTGCCCTATTGGCACATCGTGCTTCGCAACGAGTTTGAATTCCGTGTTGTCCTCTGTGACGACACATAACATTTCATCGCCAGTCTTTAGACCTTCGACGACGACGACGCCAACATTGTCACGCTTGTCGTGAACCAGTAAGTGGGGTATGGCCATTCTCTTTCCGGTGGCTGTATAAGGCTTGTTATTGGAGGGAAAAGCGGCTATGGGTGTATCGCTGCAACCCAGGGCATAAGATAGAGTAATCGCAGTTGGTCTTCAACACGGGAAGCCCTGGCCGCCATAGTCTTGTCATCCGGTGCCTGAAGTCACGGCCGGGTTTCCGGTGCGAACGAACCCGATAACTCCGGCGCTTTCGGAATCCGGCAGCGTTGAGCGTTGCGTGACCGGACAGCTGACATCGGTACTCCGTGGCTGAAATTACAGAAGTGCGCTTCCATGGCTAAAGGCTTGTACATGCAGGGAAAAACTCTGACGATCCTGTTGATCCTGTGCCTCCCGGCTCGATGGGCAATTGCCGAAGTAGTGTCGTTTGACGTCAAGTCACGCGGGGACCTGCCGGGGGGCATCGATTTTGGGCTGGCAGGGGAATACGAAAAGATTGCAGGCAAGGTGTTTTTCGAAGTCGATCCCGAAACCCCGGCGAACCGAATCATTGTCGATCTCGATTACGCTCCGCGTAACTCTCGGGGCAAGATTGAATTCGCGGCCGATTTCTTTCTGCTGAAGCCAAAACAAATCGAGCGCGGCAACGGCACGCTGCTGGTCGGTGTCCCGAATCGTGGCAGCAAGCGATTGTTGACGTTTTTCAATCATGCGTCGGCCGAGGGCCGGAAATGGGATGCCCCGGATCCACAGAACGTCTCGAACCTTGGTGACGGGTTCCTGATGCGGAATGGATTCACCTTATTGTGGATAGGCTGGCAGTTCGACACGCCGGAGAATGGCGAGAATATGCGCGCATACCTGCCGTCGGCGCAGGATGGTGAGCTGTCGATAAGCGGCCTGGTTCGAAGCGACTTTGTAGTCACGGAAAAGGTGCTCGATTTCACGCTTGGAGATCGCAACCACATCGCCTACCCGGTGTCAGATCCGCTCAGTCCCGACAACGTGCTTACGGTCAGGGATACGGTAGAAGGAGTCCGGCGGGTCATCGACCGGAAGCAGTGGTCGTTCGGCCGGGCCGAGGGTGGCCGAGTCGTGCCTGATACGACGAGGGTCTATCTCGAAACCGGGTTCGAACCGCACCGAATTTATGAAGTCGTATATACCTCCAGCGATCCTACGGTGATTGGCCTAGGACTGGCCGGGATTCGTGATCTGGTGTCTCATCTGAAGCACCTGCCGGCAGAGCCTCTGTCTATTCCTGCCGGTACGCTGAAAAGGGCCATCGGCTTCGGACTCTCACAGCCCGGCCGCTTGCTGCGAAATTTCGTCTACGACGGATTCAACGGCGATGAGGCGGGTCACCGCGTATTCGATGGTGTGATCGCGCACATAGCCGGCGCCGGTAGAGGTAGCTTCAACATTCGTTTCGGCCAGGCATCGAGAGACGCTCACGCTTTCCTGAATTTCTTCTATCCGACAGACATCTTCCCATTCACCGATGTCGAGCAGACCGATCCCCTGACGGGCCAGAGAGGGGGACTCCTTCGCGATGTGCCGGATCAGCATATGCCCAGGTTTTTCCAGACCTTCTCGTCTTACGAATACTGGGGTCGCGCTGCCTCGTTGCTGCACACGACGGTGGACGGGCGGGACGACGCCCCGATGCTGGAAAATACCCGCATCTACCATTTCACCGGTGGCCAGCACCTGCCGGCGAAGTTTCCGCCAGCTATCGAAAACGGGCAACAGCTCAATAATCCCAATGACTATTCCTATGCCATGCGGGCCCTGCTCCTCGCCATGAATAGGTGGATCACGTACGGGACACCGCCGCCGGACAGCAGGTACCCGACCATTCGGGACGGAAATCTTGCCGACCCGGACAAGGTGACCTTTCCGGAAATTCCGGGTGTCGCCTTTCCGACGCACCCGCACAAGGCCTACCGGGTGGACTACGGTCCCGAGTTCGAGTCGGCGGGCATCATAAGCAAGGAACCGCCGGAGGTCGGCCCCGCTTACCCGATACTGGTACCGCAGGTCGACCGCGACGGCAACGAGACAGGTGGATTAAGGATGCCGGACATCGAGGTTCCACTAGCCACCTATACGGGCTGGAACCTGTATACGACGGAATATGGTCCCGAAACCGAAATTGCTCACATGTCGGGATCGTATATTCCGTTAGCCAAGACGAAAGTCGAGCGCGAGGCTAATGGCGATCCACGGCCGTCCATCGAAGAGCGCTATGACAGCGAGGCCGAATACCTCGGCTTGTATGCCGAAGCGGCGATTCGCCTGATCAACGACGGCTACCTGCTCCCGGAGGACCTGCCCGAACTGCTCGAACGGGCACTATACCAATGGGAGTATCATCACGGCCGGGCGGAACCCGTGCCGGACGGGGCCGGCAGCAATCTCGTATGTACGGTGGCCCGTATGGGCAAGGAATGCGGCTACTAGCGGTACCCGCAACTACGCCTTGTCGAGCTTCAGCAACTTCTCCAGCGTTCCGCCCAGGATGGCTTCGCGCTCCGCGTCGCTCAATCCCGGGACGCTGAGCACGTGCGCCACCGCGTTGCGATTTTCCATACCATACGGGTAGTCCGTGCCGAGCACGACCTGCTCGACCCCTGCCTCGAATATCAGATTTTCGAGGTTTCGGGTCTTGTAGACCAGCGAATCGAAGAATATCTGCCGCAGATAGTCGCTCGGGCGTTTCAATTCGGCACCCCGGCATCCGCGGTCGTCGCTGTTGTGACAGTGATCGAATCGACCGATATACGACGGCAGATAGCCGCCACCGTGAGCCGCAACCAGCTTCAGCCCCGGGTACCTGTCCAGCGTGCCCTCAAAAATCAGGTGCGCCAGCGCTACGGTTGTTTCCAGCGGATTGCCGATGATGTTGTCCAGGCGGCCTTTGCCCTGGAAACGGCTCGCGCCTTCGTCGAAATTTCTCGGGTGCATGAATACGACGACATCCAGTTCCTCGGCCTTTGCCCAGAATGGGTCGAACCTCGGGTTGGCGACTTCCTCGCCGTCCAGGCTGCCTGTAATCATGACTCCGCGGTGTCCCAGTTGCCGAACGGCATACTGGAGTTGGGCCGCAGCGAGATCGGGGTGCTGCAGCGACACGGCACCGATCGGAACGAATCGATCGGGATAGAGCGCGCACACCTCGGCGAGTTTCTCGTTCTGCAGGCGGATGATCTTGTCTGCCAGGTCCCGCTCAGCCCAGTGAAAATACTGCCCGACAGCAATGCTTAGCGCCTGGATGTCGATTCCGGTTTCATCCATCGCAGCCAGTCGGGTATTGATGTCACTCGCCTTTGTAAGGGGATTCGGGCTGTAAGGATTGTCGCCCCCGAGTGCCGGGTGACCCTCGATGAGCGGCCATACATCGGTAACCTCGGAGTGTGCGTGGATGTCGACCACACGCATTCGTTTGCCGTTGACTACGACGGGCCGTTGGAAATCGGCGCGCGTGGTGTCCGGATCCCTTGCCGCCAGTGCTTCCGTGACGGTCGCATCCGACTCGATGGATTCGCAGCCGACAAACGTGATGCCCAGACCGGCACCGACTGCAGCCTTGACAAAATCGCGGCGGGAGCTGCGGTCCGCCTCATTATCCGGCTTGTCACTCATGTAGGCTCCTTTGCTGATGCAGGGTTTTGGTGCGACGTCCGCTATGGTTTCGCGGGTACGACGGGAAGCAGAACGTACGAGGCTCGATCGCCGCCAGTATAGATGCTGTTGTTCCTCAGATTGTAGGCAGCGAAGTAGTGCTCACCGTCGTGCGACTGCACATCGAGGCGGATACGATGGCCCTTCCGGAAGACCATGCTGGTCGCCCAGATTTCGACTTCGATTGGTACGATTTCGCCGGGAGACAGCTTCTGCTCTTCGTCGTGCGCATGGTACGGTCGATATGGAGTGGACAGCGCGGGGTCGAGTTTCCGGTGTGACACCTTGAGAATGCCGCGGGTGGCGGTATCGACCGATCCATCGGGCGCCATGTCGCGGAGATAGGCAAATACATCCATATCGTCGGTTTCCGACGAGACCCAGAGCTTCAGGTTTATATGACCGGTTATCTCGGTATCCTCTGCGAGCGCTTCGGTGACGAACGTCACCGTCGGCTGCCGCCGCAGGGCGCGGCTATATGCCTCGGGCCCGGCGGAATAGGTAATCGCGCCATCTTTCGCGGGAGGATCCTGCGCAAGACGCAGGTCGTGCAACGCATCTCCAACCGCATTCGCAGATTCGGACGTAAGATAGTACTTGGTGTATTGCGTGCGCTCCAGTGGCCATTCGTTTTCGAATCGCCAGGAACACTTGTCGAGACTTTCCCGGACACAGAGCTTTACCGGCGGCTCGTCCATGATGCCGGTGTCCCTTCCCTTCAGCCAATAGTCATACCAGCGAAGCATCTCCGTTTTGCCCTCGTCTGAGTAGAAGGCATCCGTGTGTCCGCCAATGTGAACCTGTAGTTTCTTGTGCTCGGACGCAGACCGGACGAAAGCTTCGATGTTTCCGCGGAGGTGATGGTTCCAGCCTCCCCAGTTGCCCGAACTGTATAACGGCACGGTAATTCGGTCGAACTGGGCCCGTGACTTCACTTCGTCCCACCACGGACTGTCCGTATGGTGGGTCATGAAGTTCCACATCAGGTTTTCATCGAATGCCGCGGAATTGTTGGCCCGGGTATTTTCCAGCAATTGCTTTCCCACGACGTCGTTCCACCAGCGACCGTAGAATGCCTGGTTCAGGATGCCGCCATGAAAGACGGAGTCGCGGTAAAGGTCCGCCCAGCCCTCCCATGGCACGATCGTGGTTAGCGAAGGTGGCTGCAGGCTTGCGACATTCCATTGGGTGATGGCGTAGTACGAGACGCCGGACAAGCCGACTTTGCCAGTACTCCATTCCTGCCCGGCCGCCCACTCGATCGCATCGTAAAGATCCCGGGCTTCCTGCATGGACCATATGTCGGCTTTGCCCGGGGATTTGCCTGTACCCCGTGTGTCCACGAAGACGAGCACATAACCCCGCGGAACCCACCAGTCCGGTTCCGGTCGCTCGACGTGCGTGAACGGAGCAACGTGCGGCAAAATCCGGTCCAGGTCCTTCTGGTACGCACTCAGGCTCAGAAGAACCGGAAACCTTGCGGCGCCGGAATTTTCGGCAGCGCCCGATGGACGGTACACGTCCGCGCGTAATACCGTGCCATCGCGAACGGCAATCGCTACGTCTTCCTCGAAAACGACTCCATACTCGGGTTGCGACAGCGAGTCTTCGGCCGAGCTGATCTCCGGCA
>JAOUIH010000059.1 GCA_029884165.1 Gammaproteobacteria bacterium
CGGCAGGTCGACTGGCACCTCGTCCGCGCCGAGATGAACGGCTTCGATTTCAACTACCGGGTGTTGCAGCCCTGGGCACGGGATCCTGCTTTCTACGATACCGTCTGGATGGCGCGTAGCGATGTGCCCGCGCACGAAGGGCCAACGAACCACGCCGTCGTCGAAGTCTGGACCTATGCTTTTCCGCTGTCCGCCGTTGACGAGGCCCGCCTGACGGCAGAACTCTCGGCGATCGTGCCGCTGATGCGCCAGGCCCGCCGGAACCTGACCGGCAATGCCCGGGACCTCTGGATAACCGGGATCCGCGACATTCGCGCCCAAGAGGACAAGCTGGACCGTATACTCGAAATGGCCGGCGACAACACCGGTGCCGGACTGCGCGCCGTCGTAAGCGAGGCGAAAGCGGCGACGGCCGAGCTGGCGGACTGGCTGGAAGCGGAGGCACCGAACAAGGATGGCCCGTCCGGCATCGGCCGGGAAAACTACACCTGGTACCAGCAAAACGTGCATCTCGTGCCGCTCAGCTGGGACGAAGAGGTAGCGCTGCTCAGGCGCGAGCTCGATCGCGCATGGTCGTCGCTAAAACTGGAGGAGCAGCGCAATCGCGGGTTGCCGCCGCTCGTCGCGGCACACGATGCCGTGGATTATCAGCAGATGGCGACGGCGGCCGTCGACCGGATCATGGATTTCCTCGAGTCGAAGGACATGCTGACGATCGAGGACTACATGAGGCCGGCTATCACGGCGCACGTGGGCTCCTTCATCCCCGAGGAGCAGCGGAATTTCTTCACGATCGCATCGCATTACGATCCCGCGCCGCTGTTCACTCACTTCTATCACTGGATGGAGCTTGCCCGGATGGACACCGAGCCGCATCCAAGCCCGGTCCGACAGGGGGCGCTGCTCTACAACATCTTCGACAGCCGCAACGAAGGCACAGCGACGGGCGTCGAGGAGATGTTCATGCATGCCGGCCTGTACGACGACAGCCCGCGGAGCCGCGAGCTCGTCTGGATCATGCTGGCGCAGCGTGCTGCGCGCGGGCTCGGCTCCCTGTACGCCCACGCCAACGAGATGACGATGGAAGAAGCCGGGCGGGTGCACCAGGACTGGACGCCTCGTGGCTGGATGAAGACCGAAGCGGACCTCGTCGTCTTCGAACAGCAGCTATACCTGCGGCAGCCCGGCTACGGTACGAGCTACATCACCGGCAAGTATCTGCTCGAGCGTACGCTCGCCGATTATGCGAAGCAGCGCGAAGAGCGTGGCGAAAGCTTCCGGATGCGCGACTTCTTCGACCGGCTCAACGCGATCGACAGCATCCCGATCTCGCTCGCTCGCTGGGAGATGACCGGCCTCGACGACGAGATCCGGCACATCGGCGGAAGGAACTGAGCGCTGCACGCAGCGATCAGTTGCGGCGCTCGTCCGGCGTGAAATGGGGGATCGTCCCGTCGCCGTACGACCGGACGACCTCGGACACGACGATGTGGTAGCCGTCGTACCAGCGCGCGTATTGCCGCTTGGCCTCGAGGTGATGCGGATTGCGCGAAAAGTCCTGCAGCGCGTCGAGGCTCTCCCAGTAATAGATCGCGTTCCGGACCCGCCCGTCCGGCGAGACCCAGGACTCGGCCCCCAGGTAACCGGGCGTGGCCCGAGCCGCCTCGTCGATGAGGCCGTTCAGCCGGTGGAATTCGTCGTCGTAGGTGCCCGGCCTGAAAATGAATGCCGCGCTGTACATGCTGGCGCCTCCCGGGACCCGCGGCCCCGTTAAAATAACCCAATCGGGTAAAAATATTTTGCTGGCAGCGGGAACTCGGGCCCCGGAGCCAAATCTAAACAACCGAGCGAACCCCTCGCTCAGTCGCTCACCTCCCTGAGCGGCAGGGCAATTCGGTTACCCCAAGCCGATTGCACGATTGCCCCGGGGCGTCCCCCAACGCCCCGGGGCGTTTTATTTCCGGCCCCTGCAGATTACTGCTCCGGGCCGACCGCCCGGGCACGATCGTGACGGGTGCCCCCCTTACTCGACTGCCCCGCCCGCCTCCGGCCCGGCCAGGCAGGCATCCAGCGCAGCGCGGGCCTCGTCGACCCCCTCCCGGCGGGTCGCCGAGAACAGCTGCACCGTCGCGCGCGCACCCAGCTCGCGCCGGGCTGCCAACAGGGCGGCCGAGGCCTGGCCGCGCTTCAGCTTGTCGGCCTTGGTCAGCAGTACGTGCACCGGCAAGTCCCGGCTGTCGGCCAGCGCCAGCAGCTGGCGGTCGAAGTCGGTAAGCCCGCGCCGGATATCGACGATCAGGAACAGGCCCAGGAGGCTCCGGCGAAGCTCGAAGTAGCTGCCGAGCAGCTGGCCCCAGTGATCCCGTATGGCGGCCGTCACCCGGGCAAAACCGTAGCCCGGCAGGTCGACTATCCGGGTGCCCTCGCCCAGCGCAAAGAAATTCAGGAGCTGCGTCCGGCCGGGTGTCTTGCTGGTCCGCGCGAACTGGCGCCGATTGACCAGCGCGTTGATCGCGCTCGACTTGCCGGCGTTCGAGCGGCCCGCAAACGCGACTTCGCCGCCCTCGTCCGGCGGGAATTGGCGGGGCGAATTGGCGCTAAGAATGAAGTGTGCGTGCGGGTACTGGGACATGGGCTACGGCGCCGATATGTGTATAATTCGGGCCTTTACGATCCCGGTGGAGAGCCCGGCCATATTGACGGCTGGCCCGGCCTGGGGCAAGGCCGCCGATGGCCTGAGCGCGTACCGAGAGATCCGGAACAACATCCAAGAACTCTGGTAAGACTCCATTCAATGCTGTGACGGCGTGAAACGCGCCGGGCTGACGTAACGGTTGGAAACTATGAAATCGAAGTTTGCTGCAATCAGTCTGGTCTCATTCTTCGCGATCAACCTCGCCCAGGCGGAAAGCCTGGTGCAGGGGTCAGCCGAAGCCGGCAAGGCCAGGTCCATAACCTGTGGAGCCTGCCACGGCGCCGACGGCAACAGCGTCAATCCCGAGTGGCCCAGCATCGCCGGACAGCACGCTGCGTACATCGTCCAGCAACTGCAGGCCTTCAAGAGCGGCGCGCGCGCCAACCCGCTGATGACAGCCCAGGCGATGATACTGTCGGAGCAGGATATAGCCGACCTCGCGGTGTATTACGAGGGACTGCCGGCAGCACCGAAATCCGTCGCGGAACCCGCCCTGGTCGACAAGGGCGAAGCACTGTATCGCGGCGGCGACCGCGAGAACTCGGTCGCGGCCTGTATTGCCTGTCACGGCCCGAGCGGGCGCGGCAACCCGGCCGCGAAGTACCCGTCGATCGCCGGGCAGTATGCTGTTTACACGGCCAAGCAGCTCCGGGACTACGCGAGCGGCGCCCGCAAGTCGGATGCGCCGACCCGAGTGATGCGCGACATCGCAGCACGGCTCAGCGAAGACGATATCAAGGCGGTCGCCTCCTACGTGCAGGGCCTGTACGGCAGCGTTCCCCGCACGGCCGGCGCCGGAGACTAAACCTCGGCCGGCGACGGCGGTCGAAGATCTGAAATTCTGCAGGTGAACTTGATGAAACAGCTAGCAATCCTTGGTGTTGTCCTGGCGTTCCTGGTTACAGGTTGCGGCTCTCGGGAAGAGCCGGCGCCGGCCACGGAACCGGTGGAGACGGATACCGGCGCTGAGGTCCTCGACGAAGCCGAGGCGCCCGCCGCCGAAGCCGAGGCCGCGGCCGACGAGACGCCGCTCGAAGTCGTCGAGGAGTCGGCCGCTGTCGAAGAAGTCGTCGAGGAAGAAGACAAGCCGATCATGCTGGCACCCGAAGAGGCCCCGGCGGCGGCCACTGCCGCTGCCCAGCCGGCACGCGAGTGGAAGTACCAGGAGGGCACGCACTATGCCCGGATGGTGCCGACGCAGCCCACGGTCGGCGGCCCGGACAAGATAGAGGTCGCGGAGTTCTTCTGGTACGGGTGCAATCACTGTTTCGACTTCGAGCCCTACGTGAACCGATGGGCCGAAAGTCTCGATCCGAACGTGCGCTTCGTGCGTGTTCCGGCGTTGTGGAATCCTCTCGTCCGGCTGCACGGGCGCCTGTATTACACCGAGGAAGTGCTCGCCAGGAACGGTAAGCTGGCCGACGTCCAGGGATTCCACAGCGCGGCCTTTCTCGAGATACACCGTCGCGGCAATCGACTGGCGTCGGAGGCGGCGATCCAGGCGCTGTTCGAACGCTTCGGTGTGAGCGCGGACGACTTCAAGAGCACCTGGGAGTCGTTCGAGGTAGCCCAGAAGCTGCGAGTGGCGGAAGACCTGGCGCGGCGTTACGAGATCGCCAGCGTCCCGGCCATCGTCGTCAACGGCAAGTACCGGACGGGCGCTGGCGAAGCCGGCAGTTACCCGAAACTGCTGGAGCTGATCGACGAACTGGTCGAGCGGGAATCGATCCGCTGATCCGTTCGCCAGGCTGACCCGGCGACGGATTGCGTTGCCCGGTCAGCCGGTATCCTCGGCGACGATCTGCCAGTCGCCCCGCTCTCCCAGCCTCCAGTAGAGGCGTTTCACGAACCGCACCGGCCCGGTTTCGAGGGCCAGCGTCTGCTCGAAGCGGCTGATGTAGAGCCCCTCCTCCTCCGGGTCCGCGAGCAACAGCAGCTCGGCGAGGCCGACCGGAGACGCGGGCCGGGCGGCGAAACTGGCCAGCCTGTAACTTGCCCACTGCGCGCGGTTCATGCCTTGTGCCCGGAACTCGGGATGGTAGAGCGACAGGTATGTGTGCAGGTCGCCGCGCTCCTGGCTCGAGCGCCAGTCTTCCAGCGCGCGACGCAGCGAGTCGCGACGATCCGCGAGCTCGGACGGAGTCGACCAGCCGACGTCCCGGGTGACGATGACCGGGGTGACCTGTGGCCGCAGGCTCAGGGCGAGCTGCAACAGGTCGTCGTTCGGCAATGCGAGACAGCCGTCGGTATCCAGCGGCGGCCGATCCGGCGCACGCGCGTCGACGCCGTGCAGCCAGATACCGTATCCCGTGCGGCCGTTGTAGCGGTCCCAGGCGTTCGGGTAATCCAGCGGGAATGCGGCGGCGCCGTACTTCTCGGCCAGCCTGCTGGCGTCGAGTTCCTCGCTGATGAAGTAAACGCCTAGAGGCGTCTTGCGATCCCTGGCGCGTTCCTTGCCGACGCCCTTCTGGCCGATCGACATGTAGCGCCTGTCCATTTCGACGAATCCATCGCCGAGGCGCGAGAAGCGGTACATGGTCGCGGAGCCGGCATCGGCGACCAGTACGTCCCTGACCGAAGCGGGGATCTCGAGCAGGTAGGACGGCAGCCGCCCGACGGCCCTGGCCGGTGGCTCGTAAACGCTGTCGGCCGGCGCCTTTGCCGCAAGCAGCAAGACGAGCAGTGCCGGAATTCGCCGCCGTCCCCGCATCAGCCTCCCCTTACCCGATGCTCGGGGCAATTCTAGCCCGCCGCGCCGGACCGGAACCATGACGCAGTCCGCAGCTCGCGACCAGGACCTCAAAGCACCGCCACGCCCCGGAGCGCGTGCGCCTCGGCGAAAACCGTCAGCACGTCTTGCCTGCAATCCGCGACGCCCGCCATGCAATCGCTGCCTTCGGGCCCCGCTCGGCGAGGATGCGGTTGAATTCACGCGACTCCGGCGTCTCGGTCGTCTCTATCTCTACGTCGGTCTCGAGCGCCGCGACGAGTGCATCCCGGAGTCCCGCCATGTCGAAACTGCGCCGGATCGCACGCCTGGTCAGTGCGACGGCAAGCGCATCGTTTGCAGCGATCTCCGCTGCCAGTTCGCGCGCCCGATCCAGCAGCGCGCCTGCCGGCACGACGACATTCACGAGTCCCATGCCGGCCGCCCGGGTGGCGTCTATTTGTCCTCCGACAAGCAGCAACTCGTTCGCGTGCTTCAGGCCGATGAGCCATGGCAGTACGAGGCAGACGATGCCGCTGCCGAAACGAACCTCGGGGACGCCGAAGCGGCAGTCGTCGGCGGCAATGGTCAGGTCGCAGACCGCGGCGATCTCGCAGGAGCTGCCGAGGCAGTAGCCATGGACGGCGGCGATCACCGGCTTCGGGAAATCCCAGACGCGCATGATCAGGTCGAAGGCCCGCTGCAGCTCCCGGCGCGTGTGCTCTGCTTCGCTCATTCCCTCGGGCCGCGGACCCGACTCCAGGTCGAAGCCTGCCGAGAATGCGCGCCCGGCGCCGCACAGCAGCACCACGCGGACCTCCGGATCCTGCTCGGCCTCGGCCAGGCGAAGCGTGAGCTCCTCCAGCATGCCTGCGTTGATAGCGTTGAGCTTGTCAGGCCGGTTGAGCCGGATCTCGGCGATCGCGCCGCGCAGTTCGATGCCGACCAGTCCGGACACGGCCTTTCCGTTCAGCCCAGCCGGATCCACGCCGACCTGGTCTGCGCGTAGCTCAACAGGCTGCCGACGCACTTGTCGCGGGCGTTGCCGAATTGCCTGCAGCCCCGGCAAGCCTGCGTCATGTCGCCCTCGTCTAACTTATTGAACCCGTTGACGCCGGCCTGGCTATCGCGGATCAGCCGGTGTGCCCGGCGGATCTCGCGCGTCCGGACGCCGGCCGCGACCGTTTCGCGCGTCACGGGATTCACGCCCTCGAAACGGGCACCGCCCACGGCGTCGGCATATGCACCGTCGACGAACCGCCGGGTTTCCGGTCGGGCCGGCACGCGACTCGCAATTCTCTGCCAGTCCGCACGGTTCAGGTTCGCCAGTGTTTCGATACTCACGGGTCGGTGCTCCGTGTATTGGTTCCTACGACGAGTGCGTCGACAGCCATGCAGCCGCTGCCGCCGACGATGACCGGATTGACGTCCACCTCCCGGATCACGTCGCGCAAGGCGTCTACCATACCCGAGAAACGGGCCGCGTAATCACAGAACGCGTCGATGTCGGCGGCACGGCCGCCACGCACGCCGTCGAGCAGCCGCCGCAGCCTGAGGCCGTCTACGAGTCTTTGCACGTGGCGGGCGTCGAACGGCGGCAAGGCGAAGCACACGTCCTGCAGGACCTCCGCGAGTATGCCGCCGAAACCCAGCAGGACGACCGGCCCGAACTGCGGGTCGTGCTTCACCCCGAGAATCATCTCTACGCCGGGCTCCGCCATTTGTGCGATCAGGACCTCGGGCCCCAGCCTGCCCGCCATTTCGCCGTATGCCCGGTCCACGTCGCTGATCCCCGCGAGGCCCAGCGCGACGCCGCCACGATCCGACTTGTGCAATATGCCGCCGGCCGCCGTCTTGAGCGCATATGGCGCATCGAGGCCCGCGGCCGCAGCTACGAGTTCCTCGCGGCTCGACGCCCTCGAGTGCGGAACCACGGCGAGCCCGAAGTCTGCCAGCATCGCCAGCGACTCGGCTTCGCCCAGCGCGCCCCTGCCATCGAGCGCGCTGCTCCAGCGCCGGACGGCAGCCTGGTTTACAGGCACCGGCTCTGCCGTCGGCGTCGCCAGGAAATCCCGGTAGCGGAACAGCGCGCGCACACCGGTAAGAAAGGTCTGTACGCCGTCCAGTACCGGGTAGCCTGCATGCGTCAGCGCGACGACCTGCGGGTCGCTGCCAGTGCCCTGCCGCGAGGCGACCAGCGCGACCGGTTTGTCCGACCGCCGCCGCGCCTCGCGCATGTAGTCGACGTAGCTCGTATACACGCCCCCGCCGGGTGCCCGGTCATGGATCAGCGCTCCCAGCGCGGCGCCGGGATCCCCCATCAGCGTCGCGAGTGCGTCGGTCATCTGCTGCGCGGCACCCTCGCCGCCGCGACTCCAGCCATCGAGCGGGTTGACCGCCGGCAGCTCGGGATCGATTAACTGCTCCAGCGCGGCGACCGTTTCCGCCGCCAGGCGTGTCAATGGCACGCCCGCCGCGTCTGCGAGGTCGACCATCAGTTGTCGCTCTCCGCCCGAATCGTGCAGGCTGACCAGCCCGCCGGGTCCGACGGGATGCAGTTCCGCAAACAGGATCAGTGCGGTCGCGAGCTCGTCCATGTCGTGGACTCGCTGGACGCCGTACCGGTCAAATAGTGCCTGGTAGGTCGCGTCGTCGCCGGCCATTGCGCCGGAGTGCGACACGGTCAGACGGGCTGCTTCTTCGGTGCGGCCTACCTTCAGGGCGACGACAGGGATCTTCCTTGCCGCGGCCTTCTCGAGCGCCGCCCTGAATCCCTCCGGGTTACGCGCCGTCTCGATGAACAGCCCGACCGCCTTTGTCTCCGGCAGGTCGAGCGCAAAGTCGAGGTACTGATCCATCGTCACGGCGAGCTCGTTGCCGCAGGATACGACCAGATTGAAGCGCAGCCGTTCCTCGCAGTCCGCGATCCCGCACATGCCGGAGCCCGAATGACTCAGCAACGTGACGTTGCCGGGCGGCTCGTGGTGGCGACTGTCGAAGCCGCAACCCCAGACACGATCGCGGATGTTGTAGAAACCCATCCCGTTCGCCCCGCAGACAAGCATCCGGGAGGACCGGATCCTCTGCAGCACGCGCGACTTCAGGGGCGGGGACTCGTCGTCATCGAGCACCAGTGACGACATGATGACGGCCGCCGGCACGCCGGCCGAGATCGCTTCGTCGAGTGCGCCCTCTATGCGCGGGTCGCCGACGGCGAAAATTACGAGGTCCGGCACCTCGGGCAGCGAGCCGATGCTGCCGTAACAGCGCAGTCCCGCGATCGACTCGTAACGGGGGTTGATCGGGTGGATGGGCCCCGTGTAGCCGCCCTTCTTGAGGTTGACGAGCGACCAGTCGCCCATCGACCCGGCGCGTTCGGACGCACCGACGACGGCGACCGAACGCGGCCGAAGCAGTGGGTCGAGACGGTGCTTCAACGGCGGCAGCGTCCCGGGTCCCGCGCGATCAGTACGGCCCCGGGGGCGTCGCCCCACGCCGCGGCGGGAACCAGAACGGTTTGTCGACTACGGTCGCCCTGGCCATCACGCGCGACCAGTGCATCTCGCGCTGGTAATAGACCTCGACCCAGACGCTGTCGCCGACCGCGCCGTGCGGCGCACGCACCGTGCCGATCGCGATATTCTGCTTGCAGACCGGCGACCACGCGGCCGACGTGACAAAGCCGATCGCGGCCCTGTTGCGCTTCGCCTTCGCGAATATGTAGGAATTGTGTGCGGCCTTGTTGCCCTCTATGTCGAGCTTGACGAGCCGCCACCTGGAGCCGCGGCGCTTTTCCTCGGCCAGCGCACGGCGGCCGTTGAAGTTCGGCTTCTTGAAGTCGACCAGCCACTCGAGCCCGAGCTCCAGGGGTGAGCGCGTGCGGCCGGGCCGCACGGTCAGGTCGGCCGGCAGGAACTCATTGCCTGCCTGCAGGTAGCCGGCCTCGATGCGCGCGAGGTTCAGCGCATGGGTACCGATGGCCCGGATGCCGTGCAGCTTGCCGGCTTCGAACAGCGCGTCCCAGAGATCGATCGCCTTGCCTGGCTCAATCCATAATTCATAACCGAGATCGCCGGTGAAGCCTGTGCGCGAGATCATCAGCTCGGAGCCCCGGAAATCGGCGTGCATCAGGCCGAAGGGTTTCAGCTCACCGATGCCCTTGATACCCATGTTCGACAGCACGCTGAACGACGTCGGGCCCTGCACGGCAAGTCCCGCGACGTCTGCGGTCTCTTCCGTGACAGCCACGTCGAAACCGATGGCCGCCGCTGTCAGCCAATCGAGGTGACGTTCCTGCGAGCAGAGCCGGTACTCGTTGTCGCGCAGGTGAAAGATCGTGCCATCGTCGATGACCTGGCCCTGGTCGTCACACCAGACGGCGTAGGCGACGCGTCCCGGCTGTACTTTGCGCATGTCGCGCGTCACCAGCCGGTCCATGTATTCCAGAGCGTCGGTACCGGTGATCCTGTACTTCGTCATCGGAGTCAGATCGAAGACGCCGGTCGAATTTCGTATCGCGAAATACTCCATGTCCTCGCAATAGAATGCGTCGGCCGCCTGGTAACCCTTCCAGCCGTGCCACGCGCTCAGCATGTCGAGCTCCGCCTGGCGCGGATAGAACGGCGATCGCAGCATCCTCTGTTCGACTTCCGCGTTGCTCATGATGCTTTCTCCCTGGCAAGGATGGCTTTGGCCGCGTTACGACCCGGCGCCCCGCTGACGCCGCCGCCCGGATGGGCCCCGGCGCCGCACAGGAACAGACCATCCAGGGGCAGCTGGTACTGGGCGGCACCAGCCACCGGCCTGACGAACATGAACTGATCCAGCGTGAGTTCGCCATGGTGCCAGTGCCCGCCGGTCATGTGGAACTCGCGCTCGATATCCGCCGGCGTCAGCATCTCGGACGCGACGATCCGCTGCTCGATGTCCGGCGCATAACGTGCAATCGTGCGTATCGCCGTCTGCCGGAATGCCTCGCGTGCCGCGTCGGTCCAGCCGCCCTTCAGCCGGTACGGCGCGTACTGCACCACAGCCGACAGGACGTGCTTGCCCGTCGGTGCGAGCGACTCGTCCCGGAAACTCGGGAACACGATTTCCATGACGGGTTCAGGCGACGTCTCGCCGTACTTCGCCGGATTGAAGGAGCGCTCGACGTAGTTTTCGTCGGGCGCGACCAGCATGCGTTCGGCATAGTCCTTCTTGTCGAGACCTTCGAACGTCGGCAGGCCATCGAGAGCCAGGTGCAGCTTCGCAGCGTTCCCTCGCATCCGTATGTGATGGGCGCGATGCGTAAACCGGGTTTCGAAATGGCGCGCGCCCACGAGCTCCATGATCGTGCGCTTCGGGTCCGCATTCGAGACGACCGTAAGGCTGGGGAACTGCTCGCCGCTTTCCGTCTCGACGCCCGCCACCCGGCCGTTGTCGACCAGGATCCGACTGACCGGCATGCCGGTGCGGATCGTAACGCCGCTGTCACGCGCGCAGTTCGCGATCGCCTCGCTGACCGATCCGAGCCCGCCGGCAGGCACCGCGACACGGCCATTGTTGCCCGCAAGGCGATACAGGTAGGTCAGGATAGTGTTCGGGGAGCGCGGGCCCAGGTGCGTGCCGAGTACGGCGTCGACGCTCAGGCCACCCTTCAGCAACGGGCTGTCGAAGTTCTCGACGAGTTCGTCATAGATGTTCATTCCGATCACGCGCAGGAACTCTTGCATGTGCTCCCGGCCGAGCATTCGCAGATCGAGACCGAGGCGCGCGAGCGTGAACAGGCTCTGGCGGTCACGCGTTCCGAGGCGGGGCGGCGCCTTGTTCAGGTAGGTCTGCAATAGCCCCGCGAAACGCTGCATGCGCTTCTGGAACGCGCGGTAACGGTCCGCATCCTCCTGGCCGACGCCCTTGATGCCGTCGGCCGAGTAACGGACATGCGCCCCACCGTCGCCCAGCACGATCGTGTCGATGTTGTCCGCTGCGAGCCTGGGTCTCAGCCCCAGCTCCTTCGTGACTTCGGGCTGCAGCTGATAAAGGAGGTGCGCGCAGGCGGACACCGAGTAGCCGTCGGCGAAGGGACGCGTTACCGCGGCGCCGCCGACCCCCTCGTTCGCCTCGAGGACGAGCACTCGCTTGCCGGCCTTGCCGAGCAGCGCGGCACAGACCAGGCCGTTGTGCCCGGCGCCGATTACTATCGCGTCGTATTTCTCAGTCATCGCCAAAGTTCTCGGGTACGGTGTTTCTGCGTTTCAGGTCGGAAAGTATTTCGCGGGCGGCGTTGGCGCCGGGTGCTGCCATCACGCCACCGCCCGGGTGTGCGCTGGATGCGCACATGTACAGACCGCCGACCGGGCCGCGGTATTGCGCATAGCCGGGCACCGGTCGATTGAACAACAGCTGGTCCATCGTCAGCTCGCCGTGGAAGATGTTTCCCTCCGTGATCCCGATGTCGTCCTCTATGTCCTGAGGCGTGCGGACCTCGACGTGGCGGATCAGGTCCTTGAAGTTCGGGCTGTGGTTGCCGATCTGGTCGATCACCGTCTTGCCGAAGGCATCGCGCTCCTCCGGAGTCCAGCGGCGGCCTTCGATCTCGTACGGGCAGTACTGGACGAAGACGCTCATGAAGTGTTTGCCGGGCGGCGCCATCGTCGGGTCGACCAGCGTCGGGATGAGCATGTCGACGTAAGGATCCTTCGACCAGGTGCCCGCCTTCCAGTCGTCGTATGCCCGCTCCATCCGCTCCATCGAGTCGACGGTGTGCATGTCGGAGTGATAGAGCGTGCTGCCCTTGGGAATCGCCGGGAACTCCGGCAGACCGTCCAGCGCAATATTCAGCTTGCCCGACGAGCCGCGGATCTTGAAATTCTTCACGCGATTGTGGAAAGCCTCCGGAAGGTCGTTCTTGTCCATGCATTTGAGGAACGTGCGCTTGACGTCCATAGCGGAGACGACGACAGGCGCATCGATTTCTTCGCCGTTTTCGAGCGCGACACCCTTGACGCGGCCGTTCTTCACGACGATCTGCGCAACACCCGACTCGGTCCGCAGTTCGCCGCCGTAGGACTGGTAAGCGCCCGCCAGCGCTTTCGCCACGGCGCCCATGCCACCGCGCGCAAATCCCCAGGCACCGGCGTTGCCGTCGACCTCGCCCATGTAATGATGGAGAAGTACGTAGGCCGTGCCTGGCGAATGTATGCCCAGTGCCGTCCCGATGATGCCGCTGCCCGAGAGCGCCGTCTTGATGACGTCCGATTCGAAGTATTCGTCAAGGTACTCGGCGACGCTCATGGTCCAGAACCTGATCGTCTCGTACATCCGGTCCTCGCCCATCTCCATGAACTTGGCGCCGAGGTGGACGAGTTCGATGATGTCCTTCGGCTTGAACGAGGTCGGATCCGGCGGGGTTCTCAGCAGGAAGTCGCGTATGAAGCGGCACTGCCGCATGGTGTCGCTGGAGTAGCGCTCGTAAGCATCGGCGTCGTGCCTGGAAAAACGCGCCTTTTCCCGGTAGGCGACCTCGGAATCATGGTAGTTGCCGTAATAACCGCCATCCTGCAGAAAGGTTACTCCGCCGCCATAGGGCGTGACCTGCAGCCCGTGCCTGTGCAGTTCCAGGGAGCGATAGATTTCCGGCCGGAGCAGGCTGCAGACGTATGAACAGTTAGAGTAAGTCCAGTCTTCGTACAGGTTGCGGCTCACGGTCGCGCCGCCGATGTAATCGTTCTTCTCTACGCACACGACGTTGAGACCCGCTTTCGCCAGGAAGGCCGCGTTCGCCAAGCCGTTATGGCCCGCGCCCACGACTATCGCGTCATATGTTTTCATCGCTGATTCTTCGCTCTTGGGCTGGTCTGGTCTGCTTCAGGATTGTTCTGATTGTCGCGGCATCGTTGCATATCATGCGCGGCTGGCGCGGCGCTGCATGGCCGGGAGCTTATCGATTGTAATGTCCACCGCAAGCTCGAATTTGTCCAGCGTTTCGCCGAGACATTCCATATCGTGAGCCTCGCAGATGAACCATGGTTCGCGCGAGTCCGGCTCGACCAGAATGCCCAGGTCGTGAAGCTCCGGCGCGAGCGCGTCATAGAACTCGTAGTCGGAGTCCACCCAGGCCCTGTAGTCGGTGGGCGTGTCCTCGGAAAAAAACAGTCCCAGCATGGAGGGATGGCCGGCAAAGCTATGGGCGATGCCTCGGTCTGACAGGATCTTGCCGATTCCCTGCTGCAGGGCCAGCCCGTAATTCTCGATGGTCTGCAGCGCATCGGTCTCGTCCAGGATCTGCAGGGTCGTGTTCGCAGCGGCGAGCGAGACCGAGTGCCCGGTGAATGTTCCGCCGTGCACGACCTTGTCCCCGACGTGATTCATGATGTGCTCGCGGCCGGCCACGACGGCGATCGGGTAACCGTTGCCCATGGCTTTCGCGAAGGTGCAAAGGTCGGCCTGGATTCCATAGAGTTCCTGTGCACCGCCCTTGGCGACCCGGAAACCGGTCTTCACCTCGTCGACGATCAGCACGATCTCGTAGCGGTCGCACAGCGCGCGGATGTCCCGGACGTACTGCGGATCGGCCGCGATGCCGCAGCAGTTGCCCATGATCGGCTCGATCAGCATGGAGCCTATGCGGTGGCCGTGCCGCTTGAACAGGTCTTCGATCGCATCGGCGTCGTTCAATGGCGCGGTGTGGAAGAGCTTCCTGGTCACCTTCGGGATGCCCTGGCCGAAAGGCAGGACTTCCGGATCGCCATCGTCCGGGTCCCAGTCTTCGACCTCGGAGTACCACATGACTTCGCTGAAGACGCCGTGGTAACCGCCCTCGAGTACCACGTGGCCGTCCCTGCCGGAGTAGGACCGGGCTATACGCAGAGCGGCCATTACCGCCTCGGTACCGGAATTGGAGAACCTGACGAGTTCAGCGGCGGGGACCATCTTGCAAATCCGGCTGGCGACTTCGTACTCCAGCTCGGTCGACAGCGCAAACACGCCGCCGACCTCCATGCCCCGGCGCGCCGCCTCGTCGACGCGGGGGTCCGCGTAGCCGAGGATCACCGGGCCGTAAGCCAGCCGGTAATCGATGTACCGGTTCCCGTCGATGTCCTCGAGCCGTGCGCCGCGCGCCTTCTTGATATAGATGGTCTGTTCGTCGCCCCAGTAGCGGAAGTTGGACGACACGCCGAGCGGGAGCCGAGCCTTAGCCTTGGCGAAATGGCGATTCGATTTCTTCAGACACCGCATATACCCCCCCTGGGGAATCCTGGTTGCGTAGCTTGGCACGATCCCAGCCGTCGGGTCCAGAGATAAATGAATGAGTATTCATTCAGGGTGTGGCATCATGGGCTTGCACACGTGGCCGCGGCGGCGGCAGGCAAAGGAGCCGCGCCGGGCGCGCAGGCCGGGGCGAAGATTCCCGATGTCGGCGGGCGCGCTGCGTGGCATCATTCCTGAAAAAACCGGGCGAGCGAGGGGCCGCCAGCATGGCCAGAAGCAAGCTAGAGATGTCGCGCCGTACGGCCGCCCGCGCCGCCCGCCGGCAGCAGCTCATCGATGCGACGATGAAGTGCATCGCGCGCAAGGGCATCGGCAGCACCACGCTGGCTGACGTCGCGAAAGAGGCCGGCCTATCCCAGGGCATCGTCAACCTGCACTTCCTGACCAAGGAAAACCTGCTCAACGAAACGCTGCAGTGCCTTGCCGGGGAGTACCAGGCCCAGTTCGAAAGCACGCTTGCGAAATCGGGTCCCGGGGCCGCCGAAAAACTGCTTGCCCTAGTCGAACTCGACTTCAGGCCGTCGATCTGTGACCGCCGCAAGCTGGCCGTCTGGTTCGCGTTCTGGGGAGAGGTGCAGTCCGTGCCGACCTACCGCAAGATCTGCGATGAACTCGATAAACACTACGACCAGGAGATGGTCCGGCTCTGCGAGAGCCTGATCACGGAAGCACGCTACGAGGACCTCGATCCGGTCATCGTCTGCGACGCACTCTCGGCCATGACCAATGGCCTGTGGCTCTCCTGCCTGATCAGCCCGAAGACATGGGATCGGCACAAGGCAAAGGAGGCGGCCATGACCTACCTGCGAGGCGTGTTTCCCGAGCATTACAAAAAATGACGAACAGGCACGGAGAGGAACTTGGAAATCGAACTTGGTGAAAGCGCGCGAGAATGGCAGGCAAAGGCTCGAGCCTACGCGGACGAATACCTGCAGCCTCACGAGGTCGAGGCCGAACTGAATGGCGGCGAGCTGGCGCCGGAAATAACGGCCCGTAACAAGCAGCGCGCGATCGAGCTGGGTTTCTCGGCGATTGACGTGCCCAGCTCCCATGGCGGACTCGAGCTTTCCATGACGGAACAGGTCGCCATCTGGGAACAGATGGGCCGCGTAACCAACGCCTTGTCCTGGTGCTTTTCCGAACCGCAGTCATGGATGTTCGAAGCCTGCAGCGAGGAACAGATCGAGGAGTACGTGCTGCCGATGATGCGCGGCAAGCGCAAGGATTGTTACGCGATTACGGAGTCGGGCCCGGGTTCCGACGTTGCGGCGATCGAGGCCACCGCGGTGCGGGACGGGGACCACTACGTCCTGAACGGCGAAAAATGGTATGTGACCAGCGCGAATCTCGCCGATTTCTTCTGGTTTCAGGCGCGGCTGCCCGATGAGGACGACGAGGCGCTCTTTCTCGTCGACCAGGGCACGCCGGGCATAGAGATGATCGCGTCGCCGCTGTTCAGCCACACCTATGCGGCGCATCATCCGACATACCGGTTCAGGGACGTGCGGGTCCCGCTGACGAAGCGCGTCGGCGAGCCCGGCGACGGGATGTCCTACACTCACGCCTGGTTCCGTCACGAACGGCTGATGATCGGCGCCCGCAGCTGCGGGGCTGCGGCTCGCCTCATAGAGGAAGCGACGGCTTTCGCCAGCGGCCGCATGGTGGACGGCGCGCCGCTGTCGGAAAAGCAGGCGATCCAGTTCATGCTGGCCGACAGCGTCGCCGAACTTTGGGCGGCCCGGCTGCTGACCTACGAGGCGGCGGCGGCTCACGACAAAGGGGAAAACGTCAAGCAGCTACACGCCCGCTGCTCTATTGTAAAACTGTTCGTGTCCGAAATGGCCAACCGGATCGCCGATCGCGCCGTGCAGATATTTGGGGGCAGGGGTTACATGCGCGAAAACGTCGCAGAACGTTTCTTCCGCGAACTTCGGGTCGACCGGATCTGGGAGGGAACCAGCGAGATACAACGTCTGATCATCGCACGCGCCCTGCTGAAGCGTGGCCTCGACGGAATGTGATTGTCATTCCGGGATCGGAGTGATGAAATCCGGGCCGATGATCCGAGCTCCGAACCTGGCCTTCCCGGCCGCGTGCCTGCTGGCTTTGAATGCCTGTGTCGGCCAGGATGGCGGCAGCACGTCCGACGAAAATGTCGTCAACGTCTACAATTGGGCGGACTACATCGCACCGGATACGGTTGAAAAATTCGAAGCAGAGTACGGCATCCGGGTGAACTACGACACCTACGATTCGTCGGAAGTCGTTGACGTCAAGATGCTTGCGGGGGGCAGCGGCTACGACGTCGTCATTCACAGCAGCCAGTTCTCTTCACGGCTGACCCCGCTCGGCATCTTCGAGAAACTCGACTACTCGAAGCTGGACAACATCCGGCATCTAGACCCCGACATCATCGAGCGGACGGACGTCTACAATCAGACGCGGGGCTACGCAGTCCCCTACCATTGGGGCACGACCGGTTACGCCTGGAACGTCGAGATGGTCCGGGCGCGGCTGCCCGACCACCCGATGGACAGCGGAGACGTCCTGTTCGACCCGGACGTCGTATCGAAACTCGCTGACTGCGGTGTCAGCCTGCTGGACGGCCCGACCGACCTGTTCCCGATGGCGATGTCCTACCTCGGACGTGATCCGAACGCGGTCGACGAGGAAAGCCTTGCCGCCGCCGAGGAAATGCTCGGGAAGGTGCGTCCTTATATAAGGTATTTCAGCAACCAGAAGATGCTGTCGGACCTGCCCAACAAGGAAGTATGTGTCGCGATGAGCTGGTCGGGCGACTACGCGGTCGCCGCTGAGCGAGCCAGGGAGGCCGGTATCGACATCGAACTGCGTTACACGATGCCGAAAGAGGGGTCGGGGCTCTGGGTGGATGGCGTCTACATACCGAGCGACGCGCCACACAAGGAAAATGCCTATCGGTTCATCAATTTCCTGCTGCGGCCGGACATCGCCGCAGACATAGCGAATTTCGTCCATTACGCGAACTCGAACCGGTCTTCCTGGGAATTCCTCGATCCCGAGGTATTGAACGATCCGGCGATTTTTCCGGACGAGAAAGCGTGGGAGGTGCTGTACCCGATTCTTAACGTCGATCCGAAGCGCGAACGTCCGCGCACGCGCGCGTTCGCCCGGGTCAAGAGCGGCATCTGAGGATGCGACCCGGATGAACGGGCAGGCAGCGAGCAACGGCGATTCGGCGTCTCCGGACTTCATTCGCATTGAGAACCTGAGCAAGCATTTCGACGATTTCGTCGCCGTCGACTCCGTCAGCCTCAGCATCGCCCGCGGCGAGCTGTTTTCGATACTCGGCGGCTCGGGCTGCGGCAAGACAACCCTGCTCCGCATGCTGGCCGGTTTCGAAGTACCGACAACCGGCCGCATATTTATCGACGGCATCGATGTGACCGATCTGCCGCCTTACGAACGGCCGGTCAACATGATGTTCCAGTCCTACGCGATCTTCCCGCACATGACCGTCGAATCGAACATCGGCTACGGGCTGAGGAAGGACCGGCTGCCGAAGTCTGAGATCGGGTCGCGGGTCGACCAAATGCTCGAACTAGTGAAGCTGAACGATTTCCGACATCGCAAACCGGATCAGCTGTCGGGAGGACAGAGGCAGCGGGTCGCGCTGGCGCGGGCACTCATCAAGCGTCCCAAGGTGCTGCTGCTGGACGAGCCGCTCGCCGCTCTCGACCGCAAGCTGCGTGAACATACGCAGTTCGAGCTGATGGCTATCCAGGACCGCCTCAAGATCACGTTCATAGTGGTGACCCATGACCAGGAGGAGGCGATGACGCTGTCGACCCGTATCGCCGTCATGGAGCAGGGCCGCTTCGAACAGGTAGGCACTCCGAAACAGGTCTACGAGTACCCCTGCAATCGCTTCGTGGCGGACTTCATCGGCACGATAAACACCTTCGAGAGCCGCGTCGTCGGCTGCACCGACGGCGTCATCGAGGTCGAATCCGCGGAGGCCGGCTCGCACCTGCATGCGTTGACGGATAAACCCATCGCGAGCGGCGACTCCGTCAGCATCGCACTGCGGCCCGAGAAAATCTTCATCAGCCAGGAGCGTCCCGACGCCGCGGAAGACACCTGCCTGCACGGCATCGTCGAGGACCTCGGCTATTTCGGGAATCTTTCTCTGTACCGCATACGGCTGAGCACCGGCAAGATCGTTCAGGTCAGCGCGCAGAACCGCCGCCGCTCCGCCGAGCGCTTCCTCGAGTGGAACGACGAGGTCTGGATTTCCTGGCAGAGACAGAGCGCCGTGGTCCTTACGGAATGACCGAGTCGGCGGTCAAACAGTTCGTCAACCGCAACTGGCAGCGGCTGATCGTTGCCGTCCCGTACCTGTGGCTCCTCGTTTTCTTCCTGGCACCCTTCGCCATCATCCTGAAGATCAGCGTCGCAGACCCGGTCATCGCCCAGCCGCCGTTCACGCCAGCCTTCGACGAGACCGGTCGGCTCCAGGCCACCTGGGACAATTTCACGTTCCTGCTCACGGACAAGCTGTACGCCATCACCTATCTCAAGTCCGTAACGATGGCCGCTTCCGCAACCGTGCTGTGCCTGCTTATCGGCTTCCCGATGGCCTATGGGATCGCGCGGGCATCTGCGGGTGTGCGCAACCTGCTCCTGCTGCTGATAATCCTGCCGTTTTGGATCTCTTTCCTGCTGCGGGTCTATGCCTGGATGGGACTGATGAACAATTACGGGGTCATCAACAATTTCCTTATCTGGCTCGGCGTCATCGATCAGCCGATGCAGTTGATGTACCGGGATTTCGCAATCTATGTCGGCCTCGTTTACTCCTACCTGCCTTTCATGATCCTCCCGCTGTACGCGACGCTCGAGCGTATGGACCTCGACCTGGTCGATGCGGCCATGGACCTCGGAGCGTCGCCGTCGGTCGCCTTTTTCGACGTTACGTGGCCGCTGGCGCGACCGGGCGTCGTCGCAGGCTGCCTGCTCGTGTTCATACCCGCGATCGGGGAGTACGTCATCCCCTACCTGCTCGGCGGACCGGAGGCGCTGCTCATCGGGCGCGTCCTGTTCGACGAGTTCTTCGTCAACCGCGACTGGCCGCTGGCTTCGGCTGTTGCGATCGTATTGTTGCTCCTGCTCGTCGTGCCGATCGTCTTGCTGCAGCGCAGCCAGGCGCGCGACACGGAGCTCGCTTCTTGAAACGGCGCTCCGCCTTCGTGCTCTCCGCGCTGGCCTTCGGCTACGCGTTTCTGTACGTCCCGCTGGCGTCGGTCATTTTCTATTCGTTCAACGATTCGAGGCTCGCCACCGTCTGGGGAGGCTTTTCGACGCGCTGGTACGGGGAACTCTGGGGCAACGACCAGGTGCTCGATGCTGCCTTTCTCAGTCTCCGAATAGCCGTGACTTCTGCCACGCTCGCGACCGTACTCGGCACGCTGGCCGGGCTGGCCCTGGTTCGCGTCACGCGCTTCAGGGGCCGGACGCTTTTCTCGGCCATGATCACGTCGCCGCTGGTCATGCCGGAGGTCATAACGGGGCTATCGTTGCTGCTGTTGTTCGTGTCACTGCAGCAGCTGGTCGGCTGGCCTGCCCAACGCGGCTTTTCGACAATTACGATTGCCCACACGACCTTCTCGATGGCCTATGTTGCTGTCGTCGTTCGTTCCAGGCTCGCCGCCATGGACCAGTCCCTGGAGGAGGCCGCGATGGACCTGGGGGGCAGGCCGCTCCGCGTGCTTGTCGATATCACGCTGCCTCTGATCTACCCCGCGATGCTCGCGGGTTGGCTCCTCGCCTTCACGCTGTCGCTCGACGACCTGGTCATCGCCAGCTTCGTCTCCGGACCTGGCAGCAACACGCTCCCGATGTATATTTTTTCCAAGGTCAAGCTCGGCGTGACGCCGGATATCAACGCGCTGGCGAGCCTGGTCATACTGTTCGTCAGTGCAGGCGTGCTGCTCGCCTGGCTCGTTACACGACGCGGTCCCGGGCAGCCAGGCCGGACCTGAGCTGCTCGAGAATCCAGATGATGTAGCGATTCTCGGGCGCTTCCATTCGCGATAGCGGGCCGGGCCTGTAATAGCGCGAATGGACGCCCTTCGCATTGTTTACGATGATCGTCTTGTCGGATTCGGTCGTCACGTCCCAGAGCCAGGTCAGCTCATCCCTCTTGTAATCCCTCCCCTCTTCCGCGTCGCCGCGCACCATCCAGAAGATCTCACAGCGGCTACTATCGATGTCCACCGGCGTGAATACGTAAGCGACGACATGATCGCTGTAGGCGAGAAGGTAGGAGAACGGCCCGAAACCCAGGTCCGAAGCGCCGCCATCGTAATCCGTCAGTGCGCCGAGCAGC
>JAOUIH010000060.1 GCA_029884165.1 Gammaproteobacteria bacterium
CAAAGGGCGGTCGATCGTCGAGCGCCAGTCGGTGCAGCCTGGACCTGTAGGCTTTGTAAATCTCCTGCAGCCGGAGGCTATCGGGCTCCGGGAGGCAGCGCGCCGCCGCCAGCGTGCCCAGCTGCCGGATATTGTCGGTGTAATGGATAACCGCAGGATGCCGGGCCGCATGGGCGAGCACCAGATACTGCACCAGGAACTCGATGTCGCCTATGCCGCCGCGGCCCTGCTTAAGATCGAAGCGGGCGTCGTCACTGCGATCCAGCTCCTTCCTCATTCTTGCGCGCATGTTTGCGACTTCGACCGCCAACGTATCCCGGCGGACCCGCTGGCGCAGCGTCTGCGACCGGATACGCTCGAACTCTCGTGCAACCAACGCACTGCCTGCGACGGGCCGGCTCCGGAGCAATGCCTGGTGCTCCCAGGTCCAGGCATTCTCCTCCTGGTAACGTTCGAAGGCCTCGAGGCTGGTGACCAGGAGCCCGGAGCGCCCGCTCGGACGTAGTCGTGTATCGACGTCATAAAGTACGCCTGAGCCCGTCTGCGTCGTCAGAAAATGTACAAGGCGACGCACCAGGCGGCCGAAGAACATGCTGTTCTCGAGGGGCTTTACAGCGTCAGTCTGCTGGGACTCTCCACGAGAATCGTGCAGGAACACGATATCGAGGTCTGACCGATACGACAGTTCGATCCCGCCGAGCTTGCCGTAACCGATAATGCCGAGCCCGGCCGGCCTGACGCGGCCATCCACCACGTAGGTGGGCGCGCCGAAGCGCGCAACGGTGTCTTTCCATGCGATGTTCAGCGCCTCGTCGAGAATGATCTCGGCGAGTTCCGTCAGGCGGTCGCTGACCTTCATGATCGGCAAGGTACCGCTGAAGTCCGCGACCGCCAGCCGGAACAGGATCGCCCGCTGGAACTGGGCCAGCAGCTCGATCTGTTGCTCGCTGTCGCCGGGCTCGCCCTGGCGGCGGCGCTGTTCGAGATCTGCGCGCATCTCCGCCTGCGTTGGCGGATGCGCCGCGAGCCTGGCGTCCAGCAGCTCATCGAGCAGGATTGGAAACCGGGCAATCTCCTCGGCCAGGTATGAACTCTTCGAACAAAGGTCCACCAGCCGCCCGAGGACTGCGGGGTTCTCGTTGAGCAGCGCGAGGTAGGCGCTGCGGCGGAGGACCTGTTCGACCACGTGCAGCACCCGCTGCAGAGTCACGGCGGGCCCTGCGACCGTGGCGAGCCGGGCCAGGAGGTTGGTGATGAACTGCCGGAGGCGCCTGGCCGCAGTCACGTCCACGCGCAAAGTCGCCGGCAGACCCGCGAAAGCGGAGATCGCCTTTGCGCACTCCGCGCTGTCGCTGATACCGAGTTCGTCGAATGCTTGCCGCCACGCGGTTTCGCCGGCATGGCTCTCCCACAGCGTGGCCAGCGTTCCGTCCCGGGCGACGGCCTCGGGCTCCCGCCCTGTTCGGAAGGCGACTGCCGCGAACTGCGCCGCTACGTAACGGCGGTGCTCTTCGAGATCCGAAGCCAGGGCGTTCCAGTCACGGTAATTCAATGCATACGCGATCCGCGCCCGATCCGCTTCCGTCTGCGGCAGCATGTGGGTCTGCTGGTCGCGCAGCGCCTGGATGGCGTTTTCGAGGCGCCTCAGGAATCGGTAGGCCAGCATCAGGTGTTCCGCGACGTCCCGGGTCAGTTCGCGCTGCTCGGCCGCCGCGCTCAGCGATTCCGCGAGGCTTACGGAACGAAGCGCCGGCACACTGCCGCCACGGACCAGCTGCAGTGACTGCACAATAAACTCGATTTCCCGTATGCCGCCGGGTCCCAGCTTGACGTTATCCAGCAAATCCCGGCGCTGGACTTCGGCCGCGACGAGCCTGTGCATCTCGCGCAGGGACTCGAACACGCCGTAGTCCAGGTAGCGCCGGTAAACGAACGGCTCGATCACATCCTGTCGCAGGGCAAGGGCGATAGATGAGTCCGGCCCGGGCGTGACAATGCGCGCCTTTACATAGGCATATCTCTCCCAGCCTCGCCCGTGTTGCAGCAGGTAGCTTTCCAGGGCGGCGAACCCGGCTACCGGCGCACCGCTGTCCCCGAACGGGCGGAGGCGCGTATCGACCCGGAAAACGTATCCATCCGGCGTCATTTCTTCCAGCAGGGTCACAACCTTGCGCGAGTAACGCGTGAAGTATTCCTGCGCCGACAGGCTCCGCTCTCCGTCCGAATCGGAGCCACCCGGGTACAGAAAGATCAGGTCTATGTCAGACGAGAAGTTGAGCTCCCTGCCGCCCAGTTTCCCCATCGCAAGCACGACCAGGGGCACCGCGCCGTTATCGTCGAGTACCCGGCCGTATCGGGCCTTGAGCTCGGTGTTCGCGTACCGGACGGCGGAGGCTATCGAGAGATCGGCAAAATCGGACAACGCCACCAGGGTCTCGTCCAGGCTGCCTCTCGCGATCAGCTCGCGCCAGAGAACTGCCAGCGACACGCGCTGCCGCAAGACGCGTAGCCGGCGCTTGAATTCGTCAGGGCTGTCGCAATCATCCAGCTCCCCGGAAAGTCGGGCTGCCAGGATGCGTCGGTCGTGTGCCCGGCGCATCGTTCCGGCGGCAATGGCCTCTGCAAACCACTCCCAATTTCGCAGCAACACGCCTGCTGCAAACTCGCTGCATGCAACCAGTCTGCCCAGATCCGCAGCGTTGCCACCGGCCTGAAGATACTGTCGCAGAGCCCCGGGGCTCTGTGCTTCGAGCCGATCCATCCAGTTCTCGACTGTCCCGCGCAGCAGCCTGTCGAGGCCGCCGACGATTTGTGCCGCGACGGATTGCATGGGTTTGCTCATCTGGGTCGGCCGCCTGTCGGATCCGGTATCTCGCCCGTCGGGCGTGCGGTCCGGAGTCAGGCGTTCAGGTTACCATTGAGGCACCCACAGCACACCGGTGACAACGCATGTCCGCAAAGAGACATCTGCTGATCGTCTATCACTCCCAGACCGGCTCCACGCGGCAAATGGCCGACGCGGTAATACGCGGCGCCCGGCACCCCGATATCGACGGAGTCGAAGTCCGGGTCGTCGATCCGCTGGATGCCGGCGCCGACGATCTGCTGTGGGCAGACGGACTGATACTCGGTACACCGGAAAACTTCGGCTACATGAGCGGCGCTCTGAAATATTTCCTTGACCGCGTCTACTATCCTTGCCTGGAGAAGGTCGACGGCAAGCCTTACGCGCTATTCGTTCGCGCGGGCAATGACGGAACCGGCGCGGTAAACAGCATCCAGCGCATCCTCAAGGGCCTTGCACTGAAGCAGGTACAGGAACCGGTGCTCGTCGTCGGCGAATTCGAGGACAGCCGCCTGGCCGAATGCGAAGAGCTTGGAATGACCATGGCGGCCGGCCTCGCGGCGGGCGTTTTCTAGGGCCTGCACCCGGACGCGGCCAGGCAAGGCGGTCGGGGCCCGGTCAGCGTTCAGGCGCTCTGCGGCTGATCGGCCAGCGCGGCCAGTATGTCGTCGAGCGGCACAGTTTTGCCGACCGCGTGACCCTGAGCGAAGTCAACGCCTAGCTTTCCGAGCAGTTTCTTGGATTTCGCCGTTTCGACATACTCGGCCACCGTTTCGAGCTGCATGACCTTGGCGACCTGCGTGATGGCTGCGACCATGGATTCCGAGATGCGGTTGTCGGTGATGTCGCGGACGAAGCCGCCATCTATCTTCAGCGTATCGATATTGAAATTCTTGAGATAGGCAAACGAACTAAGCCCTGCCCCGAAATCATCCAGCGCAAAGCGACAGCCACGCTGACGGAGGCTGTCGATAAAAGCCTGTGCCTTGGCGCGATTCGACACGGCAGCGGATTCCGTTACTTCGAAGCAAAGCGACGACCACGGGACTCCGGTATTCGCAACTTCCTCGAGGATAAATGTCAGGATCTCATCGTCTCCCAGAGACTGCCCCGACAAGTTAATCGCAAAGATCATGCCAGTGTCCCGCAGCAGCTGCGCCCGCTCGCTGAGTTTTCTCAGGCTCGCCGATATGACCCACCTGTCGATCTGCGGCATGAGTTGGTAACGCTCCGCGGCGGAGATCAGGGCAGGGGATGAGATCCGGTCACCGTCGCCATCGTTCATGCGCAGCAGGATTTCGTATCGCTCAGCTGCTTTCTTCTTGCCCATCCGTACAATCGGCTGGGCCAGCAATTCGAAACCGTCGTTGTCCAGGGTTTGCTGTATCTGGGCAACGATGTGCATGTCGTCATATCGCCGGACGATGCTCTGGTCGTCGCGATTATAGACTTCAACTCGATCTCGGCCGTGATCCTTGGCAGAGTCGCAAGCGATGCGAGCCGCCGTCAACGCGTCGCCCTCGCCACCGGGCCGCTCGAATGCGGCGACGCCGACACTGCTGGTCACCTGCAGTGACCTGTCGCCCTCGAGGTAGCGCAGGTCGTCGCAGGCTTCCTTGATCTTCATCGCGAGCGCGACCGCTTCGTCAGTGGAGCCGGCAGTCAGCAGAATCCCGAAGTCATCGCCGGTCAACCGGGAACCAACGGCATTTTTCGGCAACAGGTCTTCCAGGATCTGCGCGAAGCGCATGATGACCTGGTCGCCGGCCGCATGGCCGAAAGTGTCATTAACCAGGCGCAGGTTGTCGAGGTCGAAATAGATTATCTGGTGGCTGTTGGCGTCCCGCCCCAGCGCTTTGCCGGACTCGTGCAGCTGTGCCTCGAAGCCGGAGCGGTTCATGAGACCGGTCATGGAATCGAACGACTGCTCGATTACGTATTCGACCTTGCGCACGATGTGCGACATGAATCGCTTGTGGTTCTCGGTAAATGTCTGTCCATCCACCCGGCCTAACTGGGCGATGGCACCCTCGAGATTTCCCTGTCGGTCGAAGAGCGGCGAGAGCATCGCCTGGTAGCCCTGGTCCACTATGTGATCCGAGCCGGCGATGGGGGCTATGTCGAAGATCACCGGGGCACTCGCGCCGCTCAGTTTCGGGAACAGTTTCTCGATCAGGTAGCGATCGACGGATTTCCGGTTGACCGTTTTCCAGCTGGAGTGGGTCGCGCTGATCCGAATACGCTTGCCCGGCATCAGCAGCACGCTGTAGGCAATGCCCAGAAAACGGCCGCTCTGTCCGACAAGCTGTGCCAGTCCCGAGTGGCTGCGCGACGTGCCGTGGATCTTTTCATCGACGCTGTAAACGAGCTGCAGCTCTTCCTCGGCCGCAATGCAGCGCTTGACCGCCCGCCCGAGCTGGCTACCTAGCGTAAGCGACTCGCCGATGATCGCGACGGCCGGCATCAGGATGTTCTGTAACAGGCTCGGGTTGAACCAGGACGACTTGCCGTCATTTTTCGAAAAGACGGCAACCAGCAGGCCTATGCCTTTACCGGCGTCACCGTACACCGGCAGCAGGAGCAGGGTCCGCCCGGATGTCAGGCTTCGTTTCAGGCAGGCCGCTTCCGGATCCTTGCCGCCGACGATCTCGTCGGGCAGGTCGCCGACCAGATCGTCGATCTCGTAGTCCTCGACGCCGTCGCTGCTCCAGACACACTGGCGTTCGAGGCCATAAAAACAGAAGCATTGGGCCCTGGGAACGAGCGAGTGCAGCAATCCCTTGGCGGCCCCAACGTTCTTTCGAATCTCCAGGTTGTGAACTTCGGCACTCATCCAGCCAGCCTCTGTTGCCTTGACCCCCGCAGCGCGGGGCGACTGCAAGGCGGCTACATTGCCACGGCAGCGGGCCGGAAGCTGTGATCCCGGTCTCAGGAGCGGCTGAAACACAGAGAAAAAGTCGCATCGAATCAAAAAATTAGGAGCTCTTTCGAGCAACTGGAAAAAGCCGGGGCGCCGGCGGCGCCTCGGCCTCGGCCGTTCAGCCGGGCTGCTCGGCAAGCCATTCGTCGTCGGAGCCGTCACTGATGCCCTCGAACAGCGGCGTGCTCAGGTACCGCTCGCCCGTGTCCGGCAACATAACGAGAAATATGGAACCCTGGTCGGCGGTCTTTGCCGCCTGGAACGCCGCAGCCAGTGTGGCGCCGGCCGAGATGCCGACGAAGATGCCCTCCTCGGCAGCGAGCCGCCGCGCCGTCGCGATCGCCTCGTCATCCGTAACCGGTATCAGCTCGTCATAGATCTCGCGGTTCAGCACGTCCGGAATAAAGTCGGGCGTCCAACCCTGGATCTTGTGCGGGTTCCATTCCTTGCCGGCCAAAAGGGACGCCGCCGCCGGCTCGGTCGCGACGATCGTTACCGCAGGGCGCGCCGCCTTGATGACTTCGCCCGCGCCGGTCATGGTCCCGCCCGTGCCGTAGCCGGTCACCCAGTAGTCGAGGCGACGCCCGGCGAAATCCCGCAGAATTTCGGGCCCGGTCGTGTTGCGGTGGTAAGCGGGATTCGCCGGGTTCTCGAACTGCCGCGCCAGGAACCAGCCATACCGCTCGGCCAGTTCCGCCGCCTTGCGCACCATGCCGGATCCGCGCTCGGACGCCGGCGTCAGAATGACCCTCGCACCGAGAGCGCGCATGATCTTGCGCCGTTCGATCGAAAAAGACTCGGCCATTGTCGCGACGAAGCGGTAGCCCTTCGCGGCGCAGACCATGGCCAGCGCGATACCCGTGTTTCCCGAGGTCGCCTCGACGATCGTCTGGCCCGGCTTCAGCAAGCCGCGCTGCTCGGCATCGTTCACGATGGCGAAAGCCAGGCGATCCTTGACCGATCCCAGCGGATTGAAAGCTTCCACCTTGACATACATTTCCATGCCTTTTGGCGCAATTCGGTTCAGCCGGACCACGGGCGTATTGCCGATCGTGTCCAGGATGCTGTCGTAGATCATTCGCTCGCTCCTTTTTCTTTTGCCCCTGCCGGGCCGGGCGCGACCCGCACGGACTTGTCGTTGATACTGTCAAGATATACCGGGTGGCCAGGTTTGTCGCGCCCCTGCCACAGTACGCCTCTAAATAGCGGTTTTTCATTAAGAATCCGCGGTGCCGAAATTCTTTCAAATTCACTGAAACATTCAGGCAGCTCGGATGGTCTATCACACAATCGAGCACGCGCCGGGGAGCGGAGAGACTATGAAACTGCAGCAGCTACGATACTTGCTGGCTATCGTCGACAACGGCCTGAATATCACGGCGGCCGCGGAGCGGCTTTACACTTCGCAACCCGGTGTCAGCAAGCAACTGAAGTTACTCGAGGAGGAGTTGGGCGTGCAGCTGTTTTCGCGTAGGGGCAAGAGCCTCAACGGCATTACCGTTGCCGGCCAGCAGGTCATCTCGCGCGCTCGCATAATCATGAAAGAGGTCGACGATATCCGCGCCATCACTTCGCGCCTGTATCGCGACCAGGGTGCGCGGCCGACCGCATCGCTCGGGCAGACGCAGGCGAGCTGACGCGTCCAGTCAGTAGATGCGTATGCCGCCGTGCCTTTGGCGGCTGCGGTAATCTGTCCACCACAGGCCTCCCAGGAATCCGGCCAGCAGGCAAAAGGCCAGCGCTCCTGCGACCCAGTTGATCGGCAGACTGAATTTGTACTGGTCCTGGCCGCGACGCAGCGACTCGTTATCGTCTTCCAGTGCAGCGACCCTTGCCGTCGCTGCATCGAGCGCAGCCCGGGCTTCTGACACCTCCGACTCCAGTTTTTCAATCGTTGCCGCCGGCTGTGAGAATGCTGCGTTCAGCTCGGCCAACCGCCGCTGCAGGTCCTCGTTCGCTGCCTGTGTCTGAGTGACGATGAGTTTCGCCGGCTTCTCGTCGACCAGGTATGCCACCTTGACGTATCCGAGCGTGCCGTCCGGAAGTCGGACCTGGGCGTAATTCCGATTACGACTCAGCACCTCGAGCTCCTGGCCACTCTCGAGTGTCTGGAATGCCCGGTCGCTGGTATCCTCAGCCTGGTGTAGGCCCAGGCGCAGGTTGTCCGTGACGTAAGCGGTTTCGGCAAACGCTGTGATCGGCGCTGCCACGAACAGCAGCCAGATGGTCAAACGCATGTGATACTCCCTGGCGAACCCAAAGGGACCGCGCGCCGCAAGTGCGAGTCCTCGCCGGTGAACGGTGGGAGTGTACTAAAAGAGGCCCGACAATGCGCCTCCGCGCTGTCGCCTCATCATCCGGCTGACTGTCGCCATTTGCAGACGGCCGACCCGAGGCTGGCGCTCAGTACGTGGCCTAGTGCTCGTATAACCAGCGCAACAGCGCCTCCTGCACTTCTTCGCCAGGTCCCCGGTGGATTTCCCTGTGGTTTTGCATGGCAACGATAGCGTACCGGGCGCCGGAGCTGGCCTGCAAATATCCGGCGATCGCATTGACGTCATCGAGCGAGCCGGTCTTGATGTGGGCTCGCCCGGTCAGGCTATCCTCCCGGAAGCGCCTCGACATCGTGCCATCCAGGCCGGTAAGGGACATCGAGGACAGGTACTCCGGCATGTATGGCTGGCGGTATGCGAACTTGAGCAGCTCGGCCATTTGGCGTGCGGACATACGGGAGGTGCGTGACAAGCCAGCTCCGTTATCCAGGCTCAGGTTCGCATAGTCGAGGCCTTGTTCCGCGAACCATTCGATCACGGCCCGTCGCCCGTTGTCCTCCGTGGCCGGCGCGCCGTAAGTTTCTGCCGCGATGGTGTACAGAAGCTGACGGGCCATGACGTTGTTGCTGTGCTTGTTCACTTTGCTGATTACATCCGCCAGCGGCATTGACTCGTATATCAGGAGCGGTTCGTCGGCCGTTGGCTCCGAAACGTTTTTCCACCCGCCTTCGATTTCCCCACCCAGCTCTCTCCATATGGACTTGAACAGGCCGTAGGTGAATTCGTTATGACTCATCGCGGTTCGATCCATGGCGTAAATCTCGCAACCGCGAGGAAACCGGCCACTGAACGTAAACCTGTCATAGGACTCGTTCGGTATGATCGCAATGCCTCTCTGGTAACCGCGGCAACTGCCGTCTCGAGTCGTCAGATGATTCTCTATATCCAGGTTGTCCAGTTGCGGATCCATGCGAATCACGACCTTGTCGTTATTCGCGTCCGGCTGGAAATAGAAGCGGGTAACCTTGAAATTGGTCATTAGCGCATTCGGCGCTACGTTGTAAGCACGGAGCGGCTGTCGGTCGAAAGCGGCCGGGTCGTGGTCGACGACCTGGAAATGACTGTCGTCGAGCAGCAGATTACCGGTGATTTTCCGGAGCCCCGTAAGCCGGAGGTTGCGCAACATTTGCCATACGCGTTCGGTAACGAGAAACGGATCCCCATAGCCCTTTATAAGGAGATCGCCACTCAGGGTGTCGCCGCTGATTTCGCCGAGCGCGAATATTTCCGTCTTCCAGGTGTATGCCGGTCCGAGCCTGTCGAGTGCCACCAGGGTCGTGACCAGCTTCATTACCGACGCCGGATTTCGGGGTTCCGCCTCTTTCCAGCTCAGGAGCACGTCGCCGGTATCGAGGTTTTCCACGTACAGGCTGAGGCTGGTCGCCGGCAGGTTGCGCATCTTGAGTACACTGCGGACGTTGACCGGCAGATCGTTTTCGTCGAGAACGATGACTGACGGCGAGTCTTCAGCGACAACAGCGCCGGATAAGACCAGGACGGGGATCAGCAGGAGAAATACTCGATACAGCACGGAACAGCCCTGGACAAGTCGTGACCGGGAAAAATAATAACAGTCTTCGCTGACGGGGAATATCCCGATTGCGCGTCAACGAGGTTTCTTGATGCCCAGTGTCTTGATTCGATGCGCGAGCGTCGTGGGCCGTACGCCAAGCAGTTCGGCCGCGCCACCAGCCCCCGACACCTTCCAGCCGGATTGGTTGAGCGCGGCCAGCACGTTACTTTTCTGGAAAGCGGTCATCTCCTGGTCGGTAAGGATCCCATCGGCCGGTTT
Organism: Gammaproteobacteria bacterium; assembly: GCA_029884165.1. Lineage (GTDB taxonomy): Bacteria > Pseudomonadota > Gammaproteobacteria > Steroidobacterales > Woeseiaceae > JAOUIH01. The sequence continues at coordinate 9,891 of JAOUIH010000060.1, forward strand.
GGATGGCACAACGGGATCGGCCTGCTTGCCGCGTCCGCCGCGCCTCGGCAATGACAGATCCAGCCGCAAGGCTTCGCCCTTCGACAAAATCACGGCACGCTCGATCACGTTTTTTAGCTCGCGGACGTTACCCGGCCAGTCATATTCGCGTATCTCCGCTACCTGGCTGCGAGTGAGTCGCAGCGGCTTGCGGCCGAAGTCATTACAGGTTCGCTCCAGGAAGTGCTGCGCCAGCTGTACTGCATCGTCCTTGCGCTCCCTCAGCGGGGGAACCCGGATCGGAAACACGCTCAGCCGGTAGAACAGGTCTTCTCGAAATTCGCCGTCGACGACGAGCTGCTCGAGGTCCCGGTTCGTCGCCGCAATGATTCTTACGTCGACGCTCCGCGTGATGTCATCGCCGACTCGTTCGAACTCGCTCTCCTGCAGAACGCGCAGAAGCTTTCCCTGCAACTCGAGCGGTATCTCCCCGACCTCGTCCAGAAAGATCGTACCGCCGTCGGCAAGCTGAAATCGCCCCACCCGGTCCCGGTGAGCGCCCGTGAACGACCCTTTCACATGCCCGAAAAACTCGCTCTCGAAAAGCTCTTTTGGAATCGAAGCGCAATTCACCTTGACGAGAGGCGCATCTGCACGCGGACTCCGGCTGTGGATGGCCCGCGCGACGAGTTCCTTGCCCACACCCGACTCACCGAGGATGAGAACGCTCGCCGGTGTCGCCGCGACGGCTTCGACCTGGGCCAGCATCTGCGACAGCGTCGCGCTCGTGCCGACGATCCGGCCGAAGTTCATCGCGACATTTACTTCCTCACGAAGATAGTCGCGCTCCCGCTCTAGTTCTTCCCGAAGGCGGGCGTTTTCCGCGAGTGCGTCGCGCAAGGCCCTTTCCGCCCGGTTCCGCTCGGTTACATCCTTCGAGGCGACAAGCATGCGCCGCACTTTGCCCGTTTCATCGCGGTCCGAAATCGCGGACATCAGCAGGTCGAGTACCGCGCCGTCCCGCGTGACCATCTGGCGAGGTTCATTGAGGAACTCGCCGCCGCTGATTACTTCGCGCAAACGACCGCCCGCAAAGCGTTTCCGATCCGCCTCGCTGTAGAAGTCAAGGACTGGCTTGCCGACGACTTCTTCGCGCCGGTAGCCCATCTTCTGCAGCCAGTGATCCGTGACAGTCACGATGTACCCGTCCGCGTCCACGGTATGGAGCATCGCCGGTGTCGAGCGGTATAGCTGGCGGTACTTGGATTCGCTCCACGCCTTGTCCGTGACCTCCAGGTACGTCGCGATCGTTCCGACGAAGCGTCCCTCGGCGTCGTGCTCGACAACTGAACTCGTCAGGCATTCGGCGATTTCTCCGTCGCGAGTCAGAAAGCCTATCGTCTTGTTTTCCAGCCGCCCCCGGCGACGCAGTGTCGGCATCAACTCCTTTTCGATCCGGTCCGCGCTTTCCTTGGTAACGAACTCCACTGGCCGCCGTCCAAGCATGTCCTCGCGGCGGTAGCCCAGGCGCTGCAGGAACGCATCGTTGACGTCACGATAGGTACCGTCGCTGCCGATCGAGGTCGCCATGACCGGCGCTTTGCGAAACAGCCATCGGTAGTCGGGATCAGTCATGCGCGAATGATATACGAAATTTCGTAAATCGGATCACGAAATTTCGTTTTTAACGAATTTTCGTTATGTGGTTGTTTACGTAACCTATTGTTTTCAAATGACCAGAAAGTTGGCACGGTTGCTGCATAGTGTAGTACATCAATGAACGTGACCCGGATCCGGCGCATGCGCCGCTCGGGCCACAGCAACAAAGGCAACGGAAGGCTATGAACAACAGGACTAGCGTATTTCTTTCGGCCCTGCTCTTGCTGGCAGGCGTAATGTTCTGGTCGGTGTCGATCCTGGCGGACGACGCCGTTGAGGCGGGGGTCGGCACACGTTCGCCGGCCTCTGCCACCCTGGAACTGGCTGCCACGGCGGCGGCGGAAGCTGCTGCCGCCGCCGCGGCGTCCGTGCGCGATGACAGCAAACTGGACCTTGATATTCGGCTGATCGGCCAGACATCGATCCAGGTTGCGGCTGAATAGTCAGAAGAATTCGGCGGCAGTCGGCAAACCGGGAATCTCCCCCCCTGAAACCCGGTTTGCCGTGCCCCGAACTTCGCCGGACAGAGTGCCGGTGATGTGGACCAGGATGGTCCCGCGGCTCCCCCGTGTTGCCGCGTCAGCTGGGGAGCCGGAGACCGCTCCGTGTCGGATCGGCAAGCTTGGAAACCATCAGTTTCGGCAGCTCCGGCTCCTTTCTTTTTTATCTTCGCCGCCCGTCAGCCCATTCGACCGCTCCGACATGGTCTTTGTCGTGACGGGCGGTTCGGGCCCCCGCTCTGGATTCAACTCGCGGGTCCGCCGCCACGGAGCCTTCGATAGGCGTCCGCCCGCTCGGCGCGGCTGCCGGCTGCCTGTGCACTGATGGCGATACGCAGCCGCCGCAGCCAGTAGCGGGCCCACGCAAATTCGAGGCCGAGCACCGCCAGCCCCAGCGGGATTACGATGAAAGCCGGGCCGGGGGCAACGATCATCGCGATTCCCAGCAACAGAACGGTCCCCCCGACAAGTACGATCGACACTCGCCGCGCGAATCCCCGGGTGACGACAAAAAGCCCCTTCACGCGCTCACCTCGGTTCGATCCCGGTGCAAAACTATAACTGGATCACAAGCTCTCTTCGCCGTCATAGGATTTTCGCCCGCCGTATCGTAGCCTAGGCCACATGAAAAGATCGCTTGTCCCAGTCCTGGTCCTTGCGGGCCTGCTGCCTGCGCAGGCCTCCGACCAGCCGGAGGCACACGCGATACGCATTTCCGTATCGACGCCAGAGGTCGTCATCTCGCGACGTGCCACCGGGCGCCAACCGCTGCAGCTGCCGGGACTCCGTTACATGCTGCGATTGACCCCGGTCTGTGCCAAAAGTTTCGCTGCGCAGGCGCTCAGCGTAGGCATTGCGGACAGCCGCGGGAGCATCGAGCGCGAGGGCTTAGGCGACGGCAGCGAACTTCCGGAGTTGACGATAGAGGTGCCGCGGCAGCAACTGGCTCCGATAGCCATCAGCGACTTTTGCCTGGACCCGACTGGCAGCATCGAGACTGTTGCAGGGCCCGACAACAGACCCCGCCCCGAAAGCCTGACGATCCCTGCAGTCGTTTCGGCTCATGTATCGCTGACTTGTAGCAATGGCGAGGCCGTCGAGGTCGCCTACTCCTCGCATCCGCTCGACGTTGTGCTGATCTGCGAGGCGCCGGGGAGCGGCGAGTAACGCCCGGCGAAATTACCGCCTACATGGCAGGGCGGGAAAACCCGGCTCGCAGGAATTCGAGCGTCTGTTGCCAGGCTCTTGCGGCGATGTCCTGGTCGTACGCATCATCCATCAAGGTATCGGCGAAACCGCGGCGCGCGTCGTCGTATACGACAATCTCGAAGTCTTTGTCCAAGGCCTCCAGCTCCCGCTCGAATGCCCGCACGCTATCCACCGGAACTGCGCGGTCGTCCTCGGCAAAAAGCCCGAGGATCGGTCCGGCGACCGGGGCGAGCAAGTCCTGGTCTGAATTCACCTGGCCGTAATAGCTCACGATCGCGGCGAAGTCATATGGTTGCGCGATCGCCGCATTGAGTGCCCAGCCACCCCCGAAGCCAAAGCCGAGCACGCCCACCGATGGGGCGCCGGCAACGTCACTGACGAATCGATATGCCTGCCGCACATTGGCAAGCGCAAGATCCGGCTCCTCCACGACCCGGAGTTCGAGGTCCCTGGCAGCCGACGGCTCACTCGCGGTCGAGCCACCGAACAGGTCGATAGCCAGCACGATATAGCCCTCGCTGGCCAGCCTGCTGCCGAATTCCACTATCTCGCGGTTCAAGCCCCACCTGTCATGAATCACGAGAATTGCCGGCAGGGGATCCACCATGTCTTCGGGAAAGGCAAAGTGACCGTAGACGAGCTGCTCGCCGACCTCACCGTATGCCAAACTGTCGGTCGTGACATTGCGCCCGACCACGTCCCCGGGCGAGTGCTCGCTTGCGCTCGTGTCGTCGGCCTTCTCGACTGCGGATCCCTGCGCTGCAGGCAAGGTCGCCTCGTCTGCAGGCTTACCGCAGCCCGTTGCCAGCAAGGCGAAGAGCAACGCCGCCGGTACCCTGCCCGAGCATTTACTGTCCGCCAACATTCCGGCTCTTTCCTCCGTTAAACGCCGCACCGTCCTGCAGCATCTCTCGCCCGTGTGGTCGGCGCTGGAACGCGATTCGGGCCGAGACCTACCGGACGCTTACGGGAGGATCCTGGTCTCCCGCGCGGGTAGTGTAATAAAACCGCGAGCCCGAGGCACGACGAAGCTGGCGGTTTTCGCATTCCATCGGCAGCTCCGATCCCCGAGGGACGAGATTGGACCCTGCTGCGGCGATGAGCGGCTCACCTGGTCAGCGACAGGCAAGGGCAGCGAGGCGGACGCACTGCCGCCGGGCAACTAATCGCGGCCAGTTCCTTGATCCTCGTCATCGTCCCAGCTGCGAAGCTTGCTCTTGTCCACGTCCATCCACTGCTGCTCACTGCGCCGCATGTAGAAGACGACCTTGGCCAGCACGTATATCAGCACGACGACGACGATTGCCGCCACGGGCCAGAATCCTTCCAGCATCTCAATCAGCTCCCGGAACCTCCGGCATCCCAGAAACCGGCCGGAAAACAGTTCGTTTTACGTTGGTTTTCGATATCGCGCAGGGATACTATTTCAAACATAGAAAGAGCAGGCAACCCGGCATGACAGTGCAACAGAGCAAGAGCCCTACCGAGCTCGAATTCGGGCCCCGCCGCCCGGAATTCGATATTGACGACCTCCTGGCGAGTGACTGGCACGGCGGCAGCGCTTTTCGTACCGCCTGGTTCAATGCCTTGTCCATGCTTTTCCCCCTCGGAGAGAAGTTTTTTATCGAAAGCGTTGTCGCCTTTCGCGATCGAATCGAGGACCCACGCTTACTTGGGGAGATTGCGTCATTCCAGGCCCAGGAGTCGGTACACCGGCTCAAACACCAGCGTTACAACGAGCGCCTGTGCCAACTGCGGGGTTACGACCTGCCATCGTTCGAGGGACCTTTGCGCAAGCGCATGGCCTGGGCATACCGGGAATTGTCTGCAAGGCGCCGCCTTGCCGGCACGACCGCCAATGAACACCTCACGGCGATCATGGCCGACGACATGTTGCGCAATAGGGACTGCTTCGTTGGAGTGGATTCCCGGATTGCGGACCTGTGGCGTTGGCACGGCGTCGAAGAGACGGAGCACAAGTCGGTCGCCTTCGACGTGCATGCGGCTGTCGGCGGTACTATCGGCGAGCGCCGGATGGCCCTGCTGCTGAATACGTTCTATTTTTTCAAGGACTCTTTCCGGATTACGCGCGCAATGCTCAGGCACGACGGGAAGCTCTGGAGCCTGCGTGTATGGGCGTCAGGCATCAATTATCTCTTTATCAAGCCCGGCGTTTTGCGCCGGATCGCGCGTCCCTACTTCCGTTTCTTTCGCAAAGGCTTCCATCCCTGGGAGCAGGACAATCGCAACCTGATCGCAGAGTGGGAGACACAGCGGCAGACAGACAGCCGGATCGCCGAATCGCCCTGAGTCGGCCGCCTTATTCAAACACGGGCTAAGGCCACAGGGGCACCGTGGCGCCGACCCCGGATGTCTCTGCTCATCGAAACGAGAAGAACAACAGATGGCCGATATCCGGACGAAACCCGATCCTGTGTGGAGCAGGGCTCGCGCCTTCGTCGCTGAGTCGTTACGGGACAACCAGGAAGACTTCACGTCCGGGCCAATCGGCCGTGCCCTCGGCCTGCTCGCAATCCCAATGATGCTCGAGATGTCCATGGAGGCGATCTTCGCGATCGTGGACATCGCTTTCGTATCGCGACTCGGCACCAGCGCGGTGGCGGCGGTCGGCATTACCGAGGCGCTGATAACAGTCCTGTACGCGGTGGCGATCGGCCTCGGAACCGGCGTCACTGCGATGGTAGCCAGGCGCATAGGAGCCCACAGACCCGATGCGGCCGCGCACGTAGCTGGCCAGGCCATTTGGGTCGGCGCCGCATTTTCGCTCGCCATCGGCGCGATCGGTGTGACTTATGCACCGGACCTGCTTCGCATCATGGGTGCAGAGGATGCGGTTATCAGCCAGGGCAGCGGATTCACAGCCGTTATGCTTGGCGGGTCCGCCAGCATCCTCTTCCTGTTCCTTCTCAACGCGGCTTTCCGCGGAGCCGGTGATGCGCCAATCGCCCTGCGGGCGCTGACGATAGCCAACGGGGCCAACATCCTGCTGGACCCGTGCCTGATTTTTGGCCTGGGCCCGTTTCCGGAACTAGGCGTCACCGGCGCCGCTGTCGCCACGACTATCGGCCGTAGCATCGGAGTGTTGTACCTGTTCCGAGCCCTGTTTTCGAACGACGGGCGATTGCATCTCACCGTGCATCACCTCGCATTCGACTGGCCAATCGTTCGTCGCATGCTTGCGATCTCTGCCGGCGGTGTCGGGCAGTTCCTGATTTCGACCTCGAGCTGGATCGCGCTGATGCGGATTGTGGCTATCTATGGCAGCGGGCCGGTCGCCGCCTATACGATAGCGCTGCGTGTCATCGAATTCGCAATCCTGCCCGCATGGGGCCTGGGCAACGCTGCTGCCACGCTCGTTGGCCAGAACCTCGGCGCCGGCAAGCCAGAACGGGCGAATCGCTCCGTTTGGTATGCCGCGAGTTACAACGTCGGCTGCATGACAGTACTCGGTGTGCTTCTGCTGGTCTTTGCGCCCGACATCGTCGGCTGGTTCTCGAACCAGCCCGATGTCCTCGCCTATGGTGCCAGCTGTCTAAGGATACTCGGCATCGGATACCCCGCTTACGCGATCGGCATGATTGTCGTTCAGGCACTCAACGGAGCGGGGGATACGCGCTCGCCTGCCATCATGAACTTTATTTGTTTCTGGATCGTCCAGATCCCGCTCGCGTTCTGGACCGCCGAAGCGCTGGGCCTGGGTCCGAATGGCGTGTTCACCGCGATCGTGGTTTCCGAATCGATTCTGTCGGCAGCAGCGGCGCTCTATTTTCGAACCGGTCGCTGGCGGCGACAGAAAGCCTGAAAACTGCAGCTGCGTCGCATGCGTGTAGAATACGATTCGCGCGCTCCGACCAGCGGCGCGGGGAAGTGACTGCATGGCCGAAGCGCCGCTCATAGAGATTCGCAACGCCACGATATTTCGAGGCAGCACGCGAGTCTTCGACCACCTCGACCTGACCATCGGGCAGCACGAGCAGGTAGCCGTACTCGGACCGAACGGCGCCGGCAAGACGACGCTCCTCAAGGTAATCAATCGCGAGATCTACCCGGTTGTCGCAGAGAACTCCGGTGTTCGAATACTCGGACGCGACGACTGGAATGTCTGGGAACTCAGGTCGAAAATCGGCATCGTTTCGGACGACATTCAGCAACGATACAAGCGGACTACGCCTGGTCTCGAAGTCGTCGTATCGGGATACCTGTCGAGCGTCGGCACCCACGGCATCCTTGCGGGACGCGTTACCGCAGCGCAGCGTCGGCATGCGCTGGAGGTGATGGCCGAACTGGGCGTCGCCGAACTCGCCGCTACGCCACTCCAGGGTATGTCGACCGGTCAGCAGCGACGCTGCCTGCTCGCGCGAGCTCTCGTGCACGAGCCGGATACGCTGATCCTAGATGAGCCCACCGCCGGGCTGGACCTGGCGGCGAGCTTCGACTACCTGGCCCGGATTCGTCGGCAGATTGTATCGGGCCGCAACGTTGTGCTGGTAACGCACCACCTGAACGAGATCCCCCCCGATATCCAGCGCGTCATCCTGATCCGCGAGGGCAGGGTCCTCGCGGACGGCCGTAAGGCCGAGGTCCTGACGGAGGACCTGCTTTGCCTGGCATACGGGACGAAACTCCGGCTTGCGCGGGTGGACGGTTACTACCTGGCCTACCCGCCCTGAGAGTAACCGCGGTTCCGCATTGCAAAAACGTGACATATTGCAAGGTGCACGGGCCGGAATGGTCCTAAGCTAAAACAATGAATCAAAGCCTCGGGCCACTGACCCTGATTGTCGCCGCGGCCACCGCGGTGCTGCCTGCGGTCGCCCTTGCGACCGGGGTGCCGACCGGGATCCAGAATACAGGCGCGGGCCTCGTCCTGATCGGTGTCGCCGGTGCGCTGTTCCTGGCGCTGCTGTTCCGCGGCTTTGCGACCAGCGTCGCACGGGTGATCACAGCCAGGTTCGGCCGCCGCCGAGTCTCTCGCGTACTCCGCCAGCGTAGTGCGGACGTAATGGATAATTTCATTTTGCCGGGAGCTTATGGCGGGCTGACGCGGATCGATCACGTCATACTTACGTCGGGCGGCATACTCTGCGTGCTGGCAAAGCATTACAACGGCATCGTATTCGGCGAGCCGGATGAGCCACAGTGGACAAATGTGGATGGCGTGCAGCGGCGCAAGTTTCTCAATCCGCAGATCCAGAACGAGGGCCGTGCGCGTGCCCTTCGGAAAGCGTTACCGGGAGTTCCGGTAGCCAGCCTCGTGGTGTTTACAGGCAGCGTTCAGTTCACGTCGCCCCGCGAAAACAACGTGATTCATGTCAGGGAACTCGACAGCTACATAGCCAAATTCGTGTTTGGTCCGTCCCGCATAGAGGACTGGGACGCTGTGTGGCTTAGCCTGAAATCAACTGCGCTTACAGACGACGCATCTCGCAAGGACATGGCTGCGCAGCTGAGTTTCGGATAATAGCTCGCCCCCCCGGCGCCGGCCGGGCCAAGGTTCGTTATACTGCCCGCCATCCACACGATGGAGTCGTGCCATGGCGGACCCCTTGATCTCTTCTCCCGCGGGCGTACTCGCCATACTCTGTGCCGTCGCCGCTTTCTGGTTTCTGGTCGAGCAGCTCACGGCATCCAGGCTGTTTCAATACGTGCCGCCGCTGCTCTTCATCTACGCTACGCCCGTGTTCCTCAACAACCTTGATGTGATTCCCAGTTCTTCGCCGGTTTACAGCGGTTTGAGCACCTTCGTATTACCCGCCTTCATCGTGCTGATGCTGATCAAGGTCAATGTGCCGGCCGCCGTCCGCATCATGGGCAAAGGCGTGCTCGTTATGCTCATGGGCACGGCAGGCGTCGTCGTGGGCGCGGTCGTCGGCTACGTTGTCGTCCACCGCTGGTTGGCTCCCGACGCTTGGAAGGGATTCGGTGCGCTCGCCGGCAGCTGGATTGGAGGCACAGGCAACATGGCGGCAGTCAGCCAGATGCTGGGGACACCGCCAGAGCAGTTCGGGCTGGCAGTACTGGCGGATAACGTCGTCTATATCGTCTGGCTGCCGATCCTGCTGGCGTCGAAAAACTTCGCAGACCGGTTCAATCGCTGGGCCAGGGTGCCAGCGGACCGGATTCGCATGATGGACGCGGCCTCGGCCGTGCTGATCGAGGAGGAAAAAGCCCCCGAGATGCGCGACTACCTGTACCTCGCAGCAATTGCAATCGGCATCACGTGGATAGCCGGACGCCTGGCGGCGACGATTTTTGGCGTGCAGACGGCGTCCATGCCGCAGCTCGATGTCGTGCTGTCGGAATCGACCTGGCGGATACTTCTGATCACGACGCTGGCACTGGCCCTGTCGGTTACGCCGGTATCCCGGCTGCCCAACGCAACGGCTCTCGGTACGGCAATGATTTACGTATTCGTTGCCGGCATGGGGGCCCGGGCCACGGTCGAGGGGTTCGGACAGGCGCCGGCCTTCCTGCTGGGAGCCTTCATCTGGATTTTTATCCACGGGGCGTTTTGCCTCCTCGGTGCCCGCCTGTTCCGCGTCGACGTTCACAGCGTCGCCATCGCTTCCGCCGCGAACATCGGGGCGGCGGCCTCCGCGCCGATCGTTGCGGCATTCCACCGCCCCAGCCTCGTACCGGTCTCGATCCTGATGGCACTGATCGGATACGCCCTGGGCAATTACCTGGCACCGCTCGCCGGCCACCTCGCCAGGATTGCAGCCGGGCAATGAGTCTGCGCGAGCCATAAGGCTTCCCGATGACCACCTCGCTACGCCTAACCGGATACGCGCTCGGCATGCTGCTGGCGGTTACCGTGCTGGGCGGCGGAATCATCGCCTGGAAGTGGCAGGACAGGCCGGGCCTGGCCGAACTCGACTGGCCGATCGCGGAGTCGGAAAGCAGCGACGGTGCGGCGGTTACGGTGACCTGGCTCGGCATCTCCACGTTGCTCTTCGATGACGGTGAGACGCAGATCCTGACGGACGGCACGATCACCCGCGTGCCGCTGGCCGGCCTGCTTACGATGCGACCCCTGGTCTCCGACATTGGTCAGATCAATTTCGCCATGGAGCGATTCGGCATGCACCGCCTGGCAGCCGTCATCCCGACGCACTCGCATTTCGATCACGCGATGGACGCCGGGCACATCGCCAATCGCTCGGCCGCCGTTGTCCTCGGTTCGGAGTCCACCGCCAATATCGCGCGTGGCGCAGGAGTGCCGGTCGACCAGTACCAGATACTCGCCAATGGCGAAACGCGCCACTTCGGCGAGTTCACGATCACGCTCATCGAAGTTCGCCACGCACCGATCGGCCCCGGCGAGGACGGTTGGTTCTCAGGCGTCATTTCCGAGCCTCTGGAGCAGCCTGCGAGATTCTTCGAGTGGAAAAGCGGCGCGGTGTACTCCGTAATCGTCAGTCATCCGCGGGGAACATCGATCGTTCACAGCAGCGCCGGCTTTATCGAGGGCGCCCTGCACGAGCACAAAGCGGACGTGATACTACTTGGCGTCGGCGGCCTATCCCGTCTGG
>JAOUIH010000061.1 GCA_029884165.1 Gammaproteobacteria bacterium
GCGCTTTTATCTCAGCATGATCCGTGCGGCCGAGGCGAGTGGCAACCTGGGCGAGGGGCTCGATCGGCTGACCACGTACCTGGCAAGCAGCCAGGCGCTGCGCAACAAGGTGGTCTCGGCGCTGATCTACCCGGCCATCCTGCTGGCCGTCGCCGGGCTCTCGGTCATCATCCTGCTGACGGCCGTCGTGCCGCAGTTTCGGCCCATGTTCGAGGAAATGGGGGCAGCCCTGCCGATGCCGACGCGCATCGTACTGGCCGTCTCGGATTTCCTGGCAGCGAACGGCTGGTGGCTGCCGGTAGTCCTGGCGGGCATGTTCCTGCTGGTGCAGAGGACTTTGGCCAGCCCCGCAAGCCGCCGGCGCATCCACGCAAAGCTGCTCGGCCTGCCCGTCGTCGGCTCGCTGGTTCAGGCCGTTGACACGGCGCGTTTCGGCCGCAGCCTGGGCACATTGCTGAGCAATGGCGTGCCGGTGCTGAAGGGTCTCGCTATTGCGCGGGAAACCATGTCGAACGTCGTGATGGCAGAGGCGGTCGACCAGGCGGCGCACGAGTTGCGGGAAGGCGGACACCTTTCGCGTGCCCTGATGGAGGCAGCCGTCTTCCCGGGCCTCGCGATGCGCCTGCTGAAGGTAGGCGAGGAATCGGGCCGGGTCGACGCGATGATGCTGCGCGTCGCCGACATATACGACGAGGAAGTCGAGCTGACGATACAGCGCCTGCTGGCGATGCTCGAGCCCGTGCTGATCATCGGGCTCGGCGTCGTCATCGCGGGCATCATCGTGTCGGTTCTCGTCGGCATCATCAGCATCAACGATTTGCCCGTGTGACAGGCAGGAGCCGACTCATGACACTGAAAATGGATTCCACCAGGCAACGAGCCGCCGGCTTTACGCTGATCGAACTGCTGGTCGTACTCGTCATCCTCGGGCTGCTCGCCGGCCTGGTCGGACCCCGGGTCGTCAAGCACCTCGGGGACTCGAAGACGAAGGCGGCCATGCTGCAGATCGAGGAGCTCAGCAGCGCGCTGGACCTGTACCGGCTGGAAGTCGGCAGCTACCCCAGCACCGACCAGGGACTCAGGGCCCTGGTCGAACGCCCGCCCGCCGCCGAGCGCTGGGACGGGCCGTATCTGCGAAAGAGCACGATACGTGACGATCCCTGGGGTCATGCCTACAACTACCGCTCGCCTGGCGACCACGGCGCATTCGACCTGTACTCGCTCGGTGCCGATAACGCCGACGGCGGCGAAGGCGAAGACCGTGACGTCCTGGGCTGGGAATAGCGGACCGGGATCTTGAACGTCGAGCGCCAATGCAAGGCCCGGTACCACGCGCAAGTCATCGTGACCCAGCGCGGCTTCACGCTGCTCGAGCTACTCGTAACCCTGCTGATTGCCAGCTTGCTTGTCGGACTCGCGGCGCCACGTTTCCAGAAATCCGTTACCGCCATGCAGCTGCGCCAGGAGTCGCGTGAGGTGGCTACCGTGCTCAGGCGGACGAGAGGACTCGCGATTGCCAGGGCAGCGGCGGTCGAGGTGCTGGTCGACCCGCAGGCCGGATCGATCAGTACCGGATCCGACGATCCGCTGTACCTTGCGCCGGATGACGTTGCCCTGGTACTGCCGGGCAGTGCGGTGCCCGCGGATGCGAAGCTGCGAATTGGTTTCTACCCGGACGGCAGCAGCACCGGCGGGCAATTCCGGCTCACCGCCGGGGACCGCGAATACGGCATCGTGGTGGACTGGCTGACCGGCAGGGTTGGTGCGAACTGACATGCGGCCGAGCGACGAAAAAAAAATGCGAGGCTTTACGCTGCTGGAAGTGCTGGTGTCGCTGGCGATACTCGCGGTCGTCTACGGAGTGATCCTGCAGATCATCGGAGGCTCGGCCCGGCAGGCCGCCCGCGCCGGCGATTACCGCAGCGCTCTCCTGATCGCCGAATCGCAGCTGGAACTGGCCGCTGCCGCACGGGACATCGATGCGCTGCCCAGGCAGGGGACCGCTGCGGGCAAATACGACTGGGCGATCGATTTCGAGCCGACCTCCGCCTACGAGCCGGTCGGAATCCGCAGCCTCTATACCCCGGTCATTACCCGGGTCCGGGTCGAGTGGGGCGATACTCACTCGGCCAGGCACCGTATCGAGCTCGCGACCGTGCGGCTGCAGGGGATGCTCCGATGAGCTGGCTGGATATTCGCGCCGCTGGCTCGCAGGTCCGCGGTTTCACGTTGATCGAGTTGCTCGTGGCGCTGAGCATCCTCGGCATCGTTCTCGGACTGATCAGCAAGAGCCTGAGTTTCAGCGCCACCGCCGCGAACAGCGTCGAGACCAGCGTCGGGCTGGCCGAAGAGGGCTACCTGGTTCAGGCGGCCCTGCGCCGCCAGATCCAGCTCGCGCAAGCCTTGCGCGTACCTGACGAGTACGAATCGGACCGAATCGATTTCGCGGCCGGCGCCGACTCGATCGAGTTCGTAGCACCGATGCCCGGACCTGGAGGCATCGACGGCCTGTACCGCATCGAACTGCGGGTCGAGAGCGATCCGTCTTTCGACGGCGACGGCGGCCGCCTGCTCATGCGCTACGCCAGGCACCTGCCCGGGGCTGCGGCACGCGTGGCGGCCGCGGACCTTGCCGAGCGGGTGGTCCTGCAGGGATTCCATGCGGCGGAGTTTTCCTACCTCGACTTCGCTGCCCCACGGCCGGATTGGACGGGCCAGTGGCAAAACGCCAGCAAGCTGCCCGAATTCGTCAGGCTGCGGGTGACCTGGCCCGATGGCTCTGGCCGGGAATTCCCGGACCTGGTGGTCGCCGTCAAGGCGGCGAGCCGCGACCTGGCGTCGATGGACTGAGCGACGGTACTCACGCATGTCGATACGTAAGCGCAAACGTAAATCCGCGAAGCTCGCCGAACGGCGTGGCATCGCCCTGATCAGCGTGCTGTGGGTGCTCGTGCTGCTGTCGACCCTGGCTTTTGGTCTTGCGGCGGACGTGAGAACCGAGTTGTCGCTGGCGGGGAATTCAATGTCGATGGCTCGTGCGCGCTACGCGGCCGAAGGCGGCGTCCAGCTCGGCGTGCAGAACCTCCTTCTGCCGCGAGCCGAGCGCTGGCCGGTGGACGGCAGCATTCGCGAACTGGGTTTCGAGGATATGCGCCTGCAGATCGCGAGCTTCGACGAATCGGGCAAGATCGATCTCAATCATGCCGATCCGGAACTGCTGGCGAGACTCCTGATGCTGGCCGGCGTCGACCAGCAGCGATCGTTCACGCTGGCGGACGCCGTCCTGGACTGGCGCGATGCGGACGATCTGAGGCGCCTGGCGGGCGCAGAGGCGGACGACTACCTGGCGGCGGGACTCGGCTATGGGCCGCGCAACGGCCCGTTCGAAAGCCTGGAAGAGCTGCGCCTCGTCATCGGCATGGAAACTTCGACCTACGAGTCCGTCAAGCCCGCGCTGACCGTGTACTCGGGCTCGAGTGGCGTCAACGTCGAACTGGCCACACGGCAGGTAGCAGAAGCGGTCGCCGGGTTCGAGCAGCTGCGGGCCAGTAGCAGCGATGCCGTCTTCACGCTGCACGTCGGTGCGACGACGCCAGACGGCGTGCGTGCGGAACTCGCGGTCACGCTGCGACTGGTGCCTGGGCGCGCGACCCGTCCGTACGACGTGCTGGCCTGGGAGCGTGCACGCAGGCCCCTGTTCGACACCGGGCGCACCGCCGCCAACTTGCAAGGAGTGATGCGATGAATGTCAGCCTGTCGCTTGCGGACCTCGGTCGCCTGAAGGCGGACGGCAGGCAGTTGCTGTCCCGGTTCTGGTGCTGGTGGACGGCCGAGATCGTTGCCGCGATGCCGTCCTGGCTGATGCAATTCCTCGGCAGCGGCGAGAGCCGGCTCGTCGTTGCACAGCAGAACGATCGACTTTCGATGACCCTCGTGCGCCCCGACGAACGCCGCAAGATCGCCGACTTCGACCGGGACACCGTGACGGATGCCGACCTGGCGGACGTGCGCTCCGCCGTCGACGCGGTCAGGCTTGCCTGTCGACGTATCGACCTGGAGCTTCCGCGCGGCCGGGTCCTGCAGCGCAAGCTGCGGCTGCCGGCCGGTACCGAGGAACGTCTCGGGCAGGTACTGGGCTTCGAGATGGACCGATTTACGCCATTCACGCGGGACCAGGTCTACTTCGACTACCGGGTGTCCGGCAGGGATGCCCCGAGCGGCACGCTGTCGGTCGACCTGACGCTCACGCTTCGGAGTTACCTGGACGGGCTGCTCAAACAGCTCGAATCCTGCGGGATCAGGCCGACGGCAGTCAGGGTAGCGGAGAAATTTGCGCGCGAGGCAGCGGACAGCAGCCGTGCGGACCTGCTGCCCGAAGCCTATCGGCCGGATCTCCGCTGGCGCGCGCGAGCGTTACCCCTGGGTCTTGCAGCCATCGCGCTGGCGCTGCTTGCCGCAACGGTCGCCCTGCCTGTCGCCCACCGGGCAGAGACCCTGTCCGAACTCGAGGCACAGGTCCGGGCGATCGAGCCCGACGCACTGGCCGCGGCCGAACTCAGGGACGAGATAGCCTCCGTATCCGGGCAGGCGGCGTTCTTCCAGGCGCGCCGCAGCGAGACGCCGACGACGCTGCAGATGCTCGACGAGCTGACCCGGGTCGTGCCCGACGACACGTGGGTGTCGCGGCTCGAACTGCCGAGCGGGCAGGTCCGCCTGCATGGCGAATCCGAGAGTGCGTCGTCACTGATCGCCCTGATGGAGGCGTCGACAATGCTCCGCAACGCCCGCTTCGCGTCACCCGTCACCAAGAATCCGCGTACCGGCAACGATCGCTTCGTGATCGAAGCCGAGCTGCTCGCGCCCGGAGGTGCTGCTCCATGACACTCAATCCCTCGCAATCGCGCGCGCTGGCACTGGCCCTGCTGGCCGGTGTCGTCGCGGTCCTGCTGTCGGCCATCGCATGGCCTGTATATGCGACATTGCAGCGCCAGTCGACGGCACTCGCGCAGGAGGAGCGGCAACTTGCCGTTTACACGCGCCTCGCGGCGGCCCGGCCCGGGCTCGAAGCGGAACTGGCCAGCCTGCGCAGGCGGAGCCCGGCACTGGACTATTTCGTGCAGGGCGAAACCGTGCCGCTTGCGTCCGCGAACATGCAGAAGCTGGTTCAGACCCTGATCGATCGCAACGGCGCGGAGGCGGTCAGCAGCCTCGCGTTGCCACCAAGAGAGGAACAGGAACCGGGTTTCGTTGGCATCAAGGTACACCTGCGGGCCGACATGAAGGGCGCGATCGCGATTCTCCATGCGCTCGAGTCCGGCAATCCCAGGCTGTTCGTGCAGAACCTGATGATCAGCGCGCGCCCGGTGCGGGGCGCGAAGCCCGGTGATCCGCCGGACATACAACTCGACATGCAATTCGACCTGGAAGGCTATATCCATGACGATTCGACTGCCAAAGCTACAGCAATTTGACCTCAGGACTCGCCTGCTCGGGTTCCTTTGCCTCGTGCTGGCGGTTACGTTGCTGATCGAGGCGTCCGTCGTCGCGAGGATGCCGCGTGTCCGGGCGATCGAGCCGGCAGCAGCGGAGACAGAGGCGCCGCCGGGCGCGACGGTCGCCCCGCTGCCCGCCATGCCGCCACTGGCGGCCTACCGGGAAGTACTCCAGCGACCGCTTTTCAGCGACACCCGGCGTCCGGCCGAGGTGGCGGCGCCCGCGACGAGAGCCCCGGCCCTCGCTGCTCCGTCGACGAAGTGGAAGCTGACCGGTGTCGTCGCGACCGGCGGTGAATCCCATGCGATCGTCACCGGGTTGCGGGACAAGGCAACGCTGACGCTCGGTCAGGGGGACATGCTCGATGGCTGGCAGCTCGTGGAAATCGAACCCTACCAGCTGACATTCGAAGCACACGGCAGCCGCTCGGTGCTCGAACTGCGCGACGAGCCGCCCGGCACGTAGCGGAAACCGGAGGCGTGGACCCCATGTCGCCCGGCGCTCTCGACCGGACATATGTCAGTCGCTGCCGGGACGACGTGAACGCTTCGCCGGCATGTGCAGCGCGAACGCTGTCAATTTCCCCGACAATTGCAGCGCAGGCAACATACGGGCAAAATTTTGTCCGGCACTTTCGCTACGACCCGGTCGGCCAAAGGCTGAGCGGACCCCCCAGGGCAGCGATGGCAGATCCTATCCAGACGTTCCGCACTCCCGGGCCGAGGCACCCGCCCCAGATCACCGTGTCTCTCGACGTTGGCGCTCACGTCCTCAACATCAATCGCAGTCGTGCCGGTACGACCTTCGATAGCGTCGCCGAGGACACGCAGCGGTCGCTGCATGATCAGCTTCACCCGGGCTGCGACGGCGACTGCCGCTTCAATGACCTGTGGAGGCGCGCGTGGGCAACGCTGGATTCACGCGACAGCGTCGAATGGGAAGTGGATGACGAGCGGTACGGCGGGTGGCTGCGACTCAACCTGTCGCGGCCTCCGACGTCGAAAGACATCAAGGTCGATCGGCGGCGGCGGCATGCCCTGCTGACGATCACGGACATCAGCAAGTTCCGCAGGGAGTATGAAGCGCTGATGGATCGCTACGAGTCCCTGCTGAAGATCATAGACGAAGGCGGTGTCCGCAGAGACACGACCGGGGCAGCGGCCGGCGCTGGCGACGAGCTCGAAAGTACGATCACCGCGCGCTCGCTGGCCGAGCAGGTCATCGAGGCGCAGGAAAGTGAGTGTCGGCGCATTGCCGCTGACCTGCACGACGGTATCGCGCAGATGCTGGCTGTCATCAAGTTCGGCATAGAAGGCCGGCTTGCTGCCATGCGGCAGAAGTACCCTGACGCGGAACTGGACAGGTTCGACGAAATCGTCGACCAGGTCAAAACGGCGATCGACGACGTACGCCGGACCTCGCGCAACCTGGCGCCGTCGGTGCTGGACGACTTCGGGGTCTGCGTCGCGGTCGAAACGCTGTGCCGCGAATTCCAGACGGAGCATCCGGGCCTGCGACTCAAGTTCGCGGCCTGCGTCGACGAGATAGACATCCCGGAGGTCTGCAAGATCGCCATTTACCGCGTGATCCAGGAGGCATTGCACAACATTGCCAAGCATGCGACCGCGACGAATATCGTGGTCACGCTCGACACCGTCGACGGCGGCGTCGGCCTGGTCGTGTCCGATGACGGCAGGGGCTTCGACACGAATGATCCGGAGCACGGCGATCGCCGGCACGGATTCGGGATGCGCAGCATGCGCGAGCGCGTCGAGCCGACCGGTGGGAGGTTCGCGATCGAATCGACCACCGGCAAGGGGACGATCGTGCGCGCTCGCTGGAGCGCCGACGCGTTGCGCCTACTGGCTGATTAGGCCGTTCTGTATCGCGTACAGCGTTACCGCCGAGACGCTGTGCAGGTCGAGCTTCTTCATCAGGTTGGTGCGGTGCTTCTCGACGGTTTTCGGGCTCAGTGACAGGTATTCGGCGATTTGCCGGGTCTTGTGTCCCTCGGCAATGAGCTTTATGACCTCGCGCTCCCGTTTCGTGAGGATCTCCCAGGAAGGTTCCTTGGAGCCGCCGTCGTTGCCGGCCAGGTAGCCCGCGACGATCCGGTCGCAGATGCTCGGGCTCAGGTAACTCTTGCCACTCAGTACGCTGCGCAGCGCCGTGAAAAGTTCAGCCCGGCTGTCGTCCTTCAGCACATAGGCATCGGCGCCCGCTTCGAGCGTCGCGTGAATGTAGCGGTCTTCCTTGTGGAAGGTCAGGGCGATGACCTTGACGTTCGGGTGCTGTCGCTTGATGTGGGCGATCGCATCGATGCCGCTGGTGCCGGGCATGGTCAGGTCCATCAGGATGATGTCGGGCTGCAGCGCGGCGACATTGCGTATTGCGGTCTTGCCGTCTGCCGCCGTGCCGACGACCTCGAATCCCGGTTCGCCCGAAATCAGGGCCTGCAAGCCGTCACGCATGATCGTGTGATCGTCCACGATCATGATGCGGTGCGCGGTTCGGCCGGTTTCGTTCGCCACTAACAAGATTCCTGTAACTGATTCTTATTTACAGCCGTTGTCTTCCACGGATCGGTTCCGGTCCGTTGGCGTCCACCTGCTGCAGAGGCCCTGGCCCGCAAGTCCAGGCGTGGGCGGCCGACCAGCAAAACAGGATTATAGAGTCTGCAACGCACGGCCAGGCAGAGGCATACCCCGCTGAACCGGTAGGGAACATACCCCATTTTTTTGCCAGCGACCATCGGAGCGATCGCGCAATTCGAAAAATCGAAATGCGCGCGGCAACCGCGATTGCACAGGCAGGACCGTCGCAAAAAGCCCCTTTTCGGTTCACCGGCCCTGCCCATTGTCCGCAACCTCCTACGCGATACCCCTACCTCCTTTTGGGGCTTATGCCCATACGTGATCACCGTATTTCGCGCAGGGCTTTTGAAGGCCACCAGCCATATCGTGGAGCGCAGTTTGGCGAAACCCGCCTGCGCGGCGCCGACATGGATGGAGAGGACGACCAATGAATACACGTGGGATATCCGGGCGACATGGACGAATGCCCCTGTCATTCGGCGACTGGACTGTCGAGGACGAATGGACCTGGCGGCCGCGCGAACACAACCGAAACAACAACAGCAAGCGCTCATCGACAGGCAGTACCCGTGAGCGCGACGAAAAACAGGCATCGCCGCTGGGGCGGCTTGCTGCAATCTGGGAGAGTCGGAAATGAATAACAGTCGACGCAGACCTTCTGCACTAACGACCGCGGCGTCCATGCTGCTCGGCCTGGTTCTGGCCGCAACGGCCCATGCCGGAAGCTTCACGCTGAACGTCGTCGACCAGGACGGCAACCCGGTCGAAGGGTTCCGCTGGCTGGTCCAGCAGGACGCGACCTTCGACCACCAGCCGGGCGAGTCGATACCGAACGCGGCCGAGCCGGACAATTACCCGTTCTCCCTGAGTTTCCACCGCAGCTACCATCCGCTGGCGCGGACAGAGATTGGCGGAACAGGCCTGAGCGGCAATACCGATCTCGACACCGTCACGATCGACGACGTTGCCGACGGGCGCTACTACGTGTCCGTCCTGCCCTATGCGGATCACAGCATCAGCGGCCAGCCGGTGCGCGTGGAAGCCGGCGCTGGCGGCGACGTCACGGTCGTCGTGCAACGACAGCCGATCCCGACCGCGCAGATCGCGATCTACCTGTTCCTCGACAACGCGCCCGTCAATGGCGTGCCGGATCTCCCTGAGGAGACAAACCCGGCCGCCGGTGAGCCGGGTCATGTCGACTGGTCCGAATTCAGCCTGTTCCTCGAAGAGCCGGCGGGACGCTATGGCATGGCCGGTGGCCAGGTTATCCAGGACGCTTTCGGCAACCCGCTCGGCACGACCTACCTGAAGGGCTGCGACGAGAATGGCCAGGCGGATGCCGACCCGACCAGCAACTACGGCTGCTTCGATGCCGATGGCGCGCCGATCGTAGTGACGCCCGGTGACGGCACGCTGCACCCCAATCCCAATGGCACGATGCTGGTCGAGAACCTGGCGCCCGGCAAGTACGGCGTCATCATGATTCCGCCGACCGGCCAGAACTGGCAGCAAACGTCCACGATCGAAGGCACGAAAGTCATCGATGCCTGGGTCAAGGCTAACGAACCGCCGTTCTTCGTCGAGTTCGGTCTGCCGGGCCCGCATGTTTTCATCGGCTACATCAAGTCCAGTGCCAACGGCGGTTTCCCGCCGATGCAACCGCCGGCCTTCGGGCAGGACACGGCGACGATCAGCGGCACGGTCACCGACATGCACATGTCGCGGCCGCCGGCGTTCGAATTTTTCTCCGGCCGCCCGTTCCCGGGCTGCTGGGTGGCACTGAACGACATGACCGTCGGCGTCGGCCGGGGCGTCTGGGCCGGTCCCTGCGATGCGGACAGCAATTTCGAGATTCCGGACGTCCCCCCGGGCAACTACCAGCTCAAGGTTTTCGACGACAACCTCGACGTCGTCATCGCAACCTTGCCCGTGAGCGTCGATGCCAACAATGGCACTTGCAACAACGATCCCGATGCCGCGTCCTGCGCGCTGGGCGAGGTCCCGGTCTTCAACTGGTTTGCCCGGCTTAGCACTGGCGTGTTCAGCGACCTCGACCAGGACGGCTTCTGGGATGACGGCGAACCCGGCATCGGCCCGGAAAGCCAGGACGTTTCGCTGCGTTGGCGTGACGGCACGATGTACCAGAACTTCCCGACCGACGGCGAGGGCATGGCGCCCTTCGACGAGATGTTCCCGTTCTTCCACTGGCTGGTTGCCGAAGTCAGCTTTGCGAACAAGAAGGCGACCGGCGCGACCTTCGTCGTCGATGCGGGCGGCCCGGTCGACAAGTCGACGGACGCCTTCCCGAGCTACGGTGAGCTCAACCCGCAGCACCAGTGCGTCGACGACGGCAGCGGGGCGACGGTAGGTCACCAGCCGGATGGCACCTGTCCGCCGGGGGCGGAGGCGATCAACCCGCACACGCTCGACGACCTGTCGCGTACCGAGGTCGGCCAGGTGCTGACGCAGGGTGTGCAGGGCTTCCTCGGTCAGACCAACGTCATGCACTTCGGCAAGGCCGAATATCTTTCTTTCACGCCGTTCGTCCCGCCGACTCCGACGACGCCGCCGATTCCCGGCGCCTGGGTCGGTGAGAACGGCGGCATTTCGGGCATCGTGTACTACGCGGTGACCCGCGCCGAGGACGAACCGCAGTTCGCCGCGGCCGAGGAGTGGGAGCCTGGCATCCCGAACGTGCAGCTCGCCATGTACGCGGACGGCGATATCGACTCGTTCCCGCTGGGCGACTGGCCGAGCGGCCCGGGCGACATCGACTGGGACGGCGACGGCGTACTCGACGGCGACGACGGCATGATCGACGACGCCAATCTCAACGGCATACCCGGCGAACTCGCCGACGTGGACAACTTCCCCTTCGGCAACTTCCCGGGTCCCGAGGATGTGGACCGCGACGACAACGGCGGCACGCCCGGCGTCTTCGACCTCGGCGATGCGCTGCAGGTCGCGGTCACCGACAGCTGGGATGCGAGCCTCCCGACAGGCTGCCAGGGCGAGGATTACGTTTACCAGCAGAAGGAACTCATCGGCGGCGAGATCGTCGTCACGAGTGAGCATCCGACGGATTGCTACGACGGCCTCCGTAACTTCAACCAGATTCGTCCGGCGGTGTTCGATGGAGGCTTTGCTTTCGCCGACTACGACCTGGACAACATCAACCCGAACGTTGCCGCAGACATCCAGGCCTACTACGACTATGTCGCCGGCCTGCAGGCGAGCGGCCGCATCTCGCAGGCCAGTTACGACGCACTGCAGCTCGGCCTGCTGCCCGGCCAGTACATCATCGAGGCCGCGGCGCCCCCGGGCTACGAGCACATCAAGGAGGAAGACCGGAACGTCGACTTCGGCGACAACTACATTCCGTCGGCGCAGGCGCTGGCCGTGCCCTGCGTGGGCGACGATCACCTGGTGCCGCCGTACTTCAGCATGTCGACGAGGGACGGCAGCGGCGGCGAGCTGCAGCTGATCCCGGGCATCGATCCGGCCGAAGCTGCTGCGCCGTATGCAAACATCATGCGGCCGTTATGCGACCGCAAGGAAGTGCAGCTGAGCTCTGCGCAGAACGCCGGCGTCGAGTTCTTCCTGATGACGGACGTGCCGATCGTCGCGAACGTGGCCGGCATGATCCTGAACGACATGGCGAGCGAGTTCGACCCGAACGCGCCGACATTCGGCGAGAAGGCCGCGCCGCCGTGGGTGCCGGTCGGTTTCTACGACTTCGACGGCAAGCAGGTCAACCGCGTCTACGCTGACCAGTACGGCCGCTACAACGCCGTGCTCCCGTCGACTTACACGACGAATCTGCCGCAACCGTCGGGCATGTCACCGAACATGCTGATCGCGTGCATGAACGACGCGGGCCCGATCGAGGAGATCGATCCCGCGACCGGCGAACCGACGGGCAAGCTGATCATCGACCCGTATTTCGACCAGCGCTTCAGCCAGTTCTGCTACACGTTCCAGTACATGCCGGGGGTCATCACGTACCTCGACACACCGGTGCTGCCGATCGCGGCTTTTGCCGGCCCCGGCAACGCTCCACTCGACTGCGAGCGGCCGGCCGCGACGCCCGTGATCGCATCGGTCACGCGCAGCACGCTGGACGGGCCCTATGTCAACGGCACCGTCCAGTCGACGATCCTCATCGACTCGATGGGCATGCAAGAGGTACCGAACCCCGAGTGGAACGGCATTTCCTTCGGCGACCGCGTCATCTGGCGTGACTACGGTTTCGGCGGCGCGGACGGGACGGTCCAGCTGCGCAACCGCGACAACAACGTGGTCGCCAACCTGGCGCATACCTGGGGCAACGACCAGATCAGCGCGACGGTGCCCGCGGGCACGCCAGCCGGGCAGTACCAGGTCGTCGTGACCAGTGCCGACGGCACCGAGTCGCCGATCGGGGCGACGCTGACTGTCGGCCCGGGCCGCTACGCGGTTCGCCGTGTCAGCGAAGGCCAGTCCATCCAGGCCGCCATCGACCTCGCGGCACCGGGCGACCTGATCCTGGTCGGTCCCGGCGTCTACGACGAGCTGGTCATCATGTGGAAACCGGTGGCACTGCAGGGCTGGGGCGCGGGCGTGGTGTCGATCAACGCGCGCCAGGCGCCCACCGAGAAGGTTGCCAACTGGCGTAACAAGGCCAGCACGCTGGTCGCGCAAGGTGCGATCAGCCAGCTGACCGGCCAGCAAGTCGGCGTGCCGGCATTCCCGGCGCTCGACGAGGTCGTGTTCCCGACCGAGGAAGGCGCCGGCATATTCGTCGCCGGCCGCCGCCCGCAGGGCGCCGGCTGCGGTAACCCGAACAACTCGGCTTTCCGCTGCATGCTCGCACGTCACGACGCCCGGCCGCGCATCGACGGTATCACGATCGTCGGCGCCAGCACCGGCGGCGGCATCGTCGTGAACGGTTACAACGAGGACCTCGAGATCGGCAACATGCGCCTGAACGCGAACGCCGGGTTCTACGGCGGCGGCATCCGCATCGGCCACCCGACGGTCAGCCACGTTGTGACGCAGGGTAACGACCCGGACGGCCAGGTAGGCGACATCGTCTACGACGACGCCAACAATGACAACGTCCGCATCCATCACAACCATGTCGCCCAGAACGGCGGCTTCGGTGGTGCGGGCGGCGGCGTGTCGCTGCATACCGGTACCGACAACTACCGGGTCGAGAACAACTGGATCTGTGGCAACTACAGCCAGGGCGACGGCGGCGGCATCGGCCACCTCGGACGCTCCAGAGGCGGCCGCATCGTCGGCAACGACATCATCTTCAACGAGTCGTTCGACCAGATGCTATCGACCTCCGGCGGCGGTATTTTCGTCGGCGGGCAGGCGCCGCTGATGCCGGCCAGCAATACCGGCCGCCTGGTTACGCCGGGCAGCGGCAACGTCGACATCGACGCGAACAACATCCGCGGCAATCTCGCGGGCGGCGGCCAGGGCGGTGGCGTCCGGATCGCGAGCGTCAACGGTGCGGAACTCGACACCAATACGAGCGGCGCAAGCGCCGTTGCCAACTGGTACCGCGTACGGCTGTTCAACAACATGATCACGAACAACGTCGCGGGACTCGCGGGCGGTGGCGTGTCGCTGCAGGACGCGGTCCGCACGGTGATACGCAACAACACGATCGCGAACAACGACAGTACGGCGACAGCCGGGCTGGCGTTCCCCGCGGGCAATCCGAATGCGTCAGTCGCACAGCCGGCCGGCGTCGCGTCCAACGTCCACAGCGCGGAATTTGCGCTGCTGATGGCGAACGACGTGAACCCGAACGTATATGCGGGGCCACGCGACGCCGCTACCTGGCCGGTTTACACCGACCCGGTGATCCGCGACTCGGTCGTGCTGCACAACCGGTCGTTCTACTGGGTCAATGACCCGGCCCAGTGCCCGGCGCCCGGCTACTGCCTGTTGCCGGATCCGGCAACGCCTGCCTATGCGGACTTCGCAATCATGAACGGCATCCTGCCGGCCGACACGGGACTGGCGGGCGACCTCGCTACGCTGCAGCCGCTGTACTCGCTGCTGACGGACGCCGCGGCCTTCCCGGCTGGCTGGAACAACATCAGCGGTGCGGCCGGCAACAGCGACTTCGCGAACGGCTATTTCAACGCGGGCCGCGGCCAGACGATCGTGTTCGCCGAAGGCACGACGCTGCAGACGGCGGGCGCCTTCGACGAAGGCGGCAACTGGCTGCAGGTCGGCTTCTCGCCGCTGTCGCTGCTGGAGCCCGGTGCGAACGCGGATCCGGCGCTCAACACGACGCAGTTCGATTACCACCTCGCACCGGGTTCGGCGGCGATCGGTGCCGCGACACCGAGTGGCCATACCGGGCTGCTGTCGGTCGATATCGACCGCGAACCACGTGTCGATCCGGGGAGCGACATAGGCGCGGACGAGGCGCAATGACGCGGGATCGCAGATCAACGAATGGCAGTTACAGAAAATTCGAGGAGTAACGCCGATGGCTAGCTATAACCAGAAAACAATCGCCGGCTCGCTGCTGTTGGCCCTGGCGCTCGTGTGCGGGACCGCGAACGCGGCGGTCAACGTGCAGTGCCCGGGTGACAACGACGGGGACGCGGCGTGGAACACGCTGGGCGGCAACCCGGCCAAGAGGGATGTGCCGCCTGGCACGGGGGGAACGCCGGACAATGTCGTCTGCAAGCACCTGACGGCGGGCGACAGCTTCGTGACGATGTCGGACGGCAACCCGATGTATACCTTCGGGTTCGACGACCAGACGGGTACGCCGCCGAAGCAGGTCATCGGCAGGGGCATCCTGAACGCGGAGTGGCCCGGGCCCAGGATCGCGCTCGACCAGGGCGACGAGTTCTACCTGTCGCTGACCAACGTTGGCACGGTGATACGGCCGGATCTCTTCGATCCGCACACCGTGCACTTCCACGGCTTCCCGAACGCTGCCTCGGTCTTCGACGGCGTGCCGGAGGTGTCGGTCTCGATCAACATGGGTGCGACGCTCAGCTACTACTACAACATCGTCGAGCCGGGCACCTACATCTACCACTGCCACGTCGAGGCGACCGAGCACATGGAGATGGGAATGCTCGCCAATCTCTGGGTCCGCCCGGCGCAGAACCGGCTCGCGGACGGCACGTTGCTCGGCAATCACGTGCATTCGAACCCGGACAACCCGAGCGGCACGGCGACGCGCCTGCAGGACAGCCCGCTGGTCGGCGACAAGTACGTCTACAACGACGGCGACGGCACCACGCTGTACGACGTCGAGCAGGCGCTGCAGCTGTCCGGATTCGATTCGGACTTCCACGACGCGAGCCTGTTCGTGCAGCCGCTGCCGTTCGCCTTCCTCGAGTCGGACTACCCGATGATCAACGGGCGCGGCTACCCGGAGACGGTCATGGGCTTCAAGCCGCCGCCGGTCGACGACGCCGACGGCAAGGTGACCGGCGTTCCCGGCGAACAGCTGACGACGGACCCGACCCAGACGATGGACTCCGCGGTCACGGTCCAGTCCGGGCAGAAGCTCCTGTTGCGGCTGTCGAACGTCAGCATCGACCGCTTCTACACGCTGACGGCGCAGGGCCTGACGATGAAGATCGTGGGCACCGGCGCGAAGCAGATGCGGGGTACCGAGGGCCTGAATATCTATACGGAAACGGCCTCGGTGAACTTCGGCGGCGGCGAGACGCACGACGTGATCATCGATACGCAAGGCGTCGCACCCGGCACGTACTTCGTGTACGCGGCCGAGGCGCACCAGCTGAGCAACAAGACGCAAATGGATGGCGGGCTGATGACGGAAATCGTCGTCACCGCTGCGCCGTGACCACCCGTGCGGGGCTGAGGAGACAAGGGCAATGAAAACTCAAAACAAACTTAAGGGCCTGCACTGCCTGGCACTGGCGTTGCTGCTGCCCTGGACGGCGGTGCTCGCGGATCACGAGGTCCGCGGCATATATCCGGACGGGGGCACCACGTTCAACCTGTATGCCTACCCGTTCTACATGAACCTGCCGGAAGGCTCGAGCCTGTACATGTGGGGCTTCGGGGACATGAACGCGGGGGCGAACGCGAGCCATCCGGAAGGCGACGGCTACAACCTGCCGCAGTACCCGGCACCGACGCTGATCGTCGACCAGGGCTCCGACATCACGATAAACCTGACCAACTTCGGCGTGCCCGATCCGGTTTCGCTCGTGATCGCCGGCCACCAGCTGACTGCCTCCGGCGGTTCGGCAGGACTGGTAACGAACGCCGCCAACCCCAACGAGACGGTGAGCTACACGTTCACGGCGTCGGAACCCGGCACCTACGTCTACCACAGCCTGAACGGTGCGAACCCGGGCCTGCATGCCGAGATGGGCCTGCAGGGCGTCATGATCGTGCGCCCGGCGGGTTTCGATCAGGTCGCTAACCGGGTGGCCTACGAAGAAAGCGGAACCGGCTACGACCAGGAGTTCCTGTACCTGCTGACGGAAATCGATCCCGAGATCCATTTCCAGATGGAGCGAGGTCACCGCAACCATTTCACGAACTCGGATCGTTACGCGAAGATCTGGTTCGTCAACGGCCGCGTGTTCCCGGACCTGTTCCAGGGCAATTACAACGGCCTGTTCCCGCACCAGCCCTACCAGGCGCTGGCGATGACGCACCCGGGTGACCGGGTCCTGGTGCGCGAGGTCAACGCGGGCCACGACAGCCACCCGTTCCATCACCACGGCGAGAACCTGCGCTTCGTCGCGCGGGACGGCAGGGTGATGTCCTCCGACGGGCTGACTGCCGACCTCGGTCGTTCCGATAACACGCTGAACTCGGCGCCGAAACAGTCC
Source organism: Gammaproteobacteria bacterium (assembly GCA_029884165.1). Classification (GTDB taxonomy): domain Bacteria; phylum Pseudomonadota; class Gammaproteobacteria; order Steroidobacterales; family Woeseiaceae; genus JAOUIH01. The sequence goes on from JAOUIH010000061.1 coordinate 16,928, forward strand.
GTCGACATGATCTGGACCTGGACCGGCAAAGACCTGAACTGGGACATCTACGGGCCCGAGGGCAACGTGGCGCACCCGGCGTGTTGCACGGACGCGGTCGACAACCGTACCGGAGCAGCGGGGCCGGACGGCTACGACGACGCCTCCTGGGAGTGGGTCGCCGACCACGGCAAGCCATTGCCGGTGACGCTGCCCGGCGTGCAGGACCTGACGCTCGGCGGCTGGTGGAGCGGCAGCCCGTTCCTCGGCGACGTCGGCGCCCTGCCTCCCGGTGAGGGCGGCCTGAATCCTTTCGGCGGTTACTTCCTCGTGTGGCACTCGCACGCGGAGAAGGAACTGACCACTTTCGACATATTCCCCGGCGGCAGTCTCAGCGCCGTGGTCGTTTTGCCGCCTGACGTGGCATTCGACTGAGCGGTGGAGGGAGCAAAATGAAAACGGAAAACATAATCAGCAAGGGCCTCTTCGGCGGCCTGCTGCTCGCCTCGCTCGCATTTGCGACCGGCAACGCCTACGCGGAGAGCTACACGCTCTGTGCGAAGGCCGGCAGCATGGGCCTGCCGGACGGCAGCTCGGTTCCCGTCTGGGGCTACGCGGAAGACGCCGGCGGTAACGGCTGTGCCGACGACGCGATCCAGGTGCCGGGCCCGACACTGGTGTCGACCGACGGCAACCTGAGCATCACGCTCGTCAACGAGCTGCCCGAGCCGACGTCGATCGTAATCCCGGGACTGCCGATGCCGAGCTCGGGCGCTGCGGGCCCGACCTGGAACGACGGCTCGACCGGCGGGCGGACCAGCCCCGGCCAGAAGGTTCGATCCTTCGGCGCGGAGGCGGCGGCGCCCGGCTCGGAGACCTACTCCTGGACGGGCATCCGTCCGGGCACGTTCATCTACCACAGCGGCACCTGGCCCCAGAAACAGCTCTACATGGGCCTCTACGGTGCCGCGACCCGCGACGCCGCGGCTGGCGAGATCTACCCGGGCGTCACCTATGACAACGAGGTCCAGCTGTTCTACAGCGAGATCGACCCGGTACTGAACGCTTCGATAAGCGACGGCAGCTACGCGACCTCGATCGACTATCACCCGACCTGGTTCCTCGTCAACGGCGAGCCCTACGTCGACGGCGTCACGCCGGACATAGTCGCCGGCACGGCCGGCAGCCGGACGCTGCTGCGCTTCCTGAGCGCCGCGGGCGAAACGCACGTCGCGGTCCTGCAGGGTCTCTACATGACGATCCACGCCGAGGACGGCCTGCCCTACACCTACCAGGATGGCGAAACGGTCGTCGGTACGGCGCCGCGTGAGCAGTACTCGGTCATGCTGCCCCCGCTGAAGACCAAGGACGCGATCGTCGAAGGGGTCAACGGCCGCTTCGCGATCTATGACGGCAATGGCTACATGACGAACCCGTCGGACCCGAACGATTTCAACCAGGGCGACACGGTCGGCGGCATGCTGCGCTTCCTGAGCTTCGGCGACATCGATACCGACGGCGACGGCGTACTCGACACGGCCGACAACTGTCCGGCCGTCGCCAACGCCGACCAGCTCGACACCGACGGCGACGGGCTCGGCGACGCCTGCGACCCGTTCCCATTCGATCCCGACAACGACGGCGTCGACAACACGATCGACAACTGCCCGCTGATCGCCAATGCGGACCAGCTCGACACCGACGGTGACGGCACCGGCGACGCCTGCGATCCCCTTACCGACAGCGACGCGGACGGCGTCGCGGACGCGGCCGACAACTGCCCGCTGATCGCGAATCCCGGGCAGGAGGACGCTGACGGTGACGGCATCGGCGATGCCTGCGACGCGCTGAACGACACGGACGGCGATGGCGTGGCGGACGCGGCCGATAACTGCCCGCTGATCGCGAATCCCGGGCAGGAGGACACCGACGGCGACGGCATCGGCGACGCCTGCGACGGCCCGGCCGGCCCCGTAGCGCCGGACGCACAGCCCGACGGTTACGCGGTCAACGAGGACGCGATCCTCAATGTTGCGGCGGCAGCCGGCGTACTGGCCAACGACACGGACGCGAACGGCGACCCGCTGTCGGCCGTCCTCGTCAGCGGTACTGCCAATGGCACGCTGACGCTGAATGCCGACGGTTCATTCCGCTATGACTCGAACCCGGACTTCAATGGCTCGGATTCCTTCGTCTACCAGGCCTCGGACGGCGCACTGGCGACGCAGGCGACGGCCACGATTACGGTGAACTCAATGAACGACTCGCCGATCGCGGTCGCGGACCAGTTTTTCCTGCAGTCGATGACGCAACAGGCCTTCGCGGCACCGGGCGTGCTGGCCAACGACAACGACGTCGACCTGTTGCCCTACGATCCTTCGCAACTCACGGCATCTCTTGACCTCGACGTCAACGTCGGTGCCCTGACGCTGAACGCGAACGGCTCGTTCGGTTACACGATCGCGGCCGAGGACGGCCGGGTCGGCACTGTGGACACGTTCCAGTACCACAACAACGACGGAGCGGCGAACAGCAACACGGTGACGGCGACGATCACGCGGCAGCTCTCGGCTATCGAGGTGATCTGCGAACGGCAGGCGAACGGCCGCTGCAACTGGCGGATCGCCGGCAACAAGCTGACCGGCACCGCGACGCGGGTCGAGGCCTGGGTCGGCGGCTTCGACTCCGGCGGCAACAACCGGATCCGTACCGGGGCCGGCACGCCGGACGGCGCGTGGACGATCACGGCGGATAACAGCCTGTGGAACAACAGCCTGCAGCCGATCGACTTCCGGGTAACCGGGACCGATACGGCCCTGCTGTTCAGCGTCCAGCCGATCGAGCAGTAACCGGGAGCGGCCCCCGCCCTCGGGCGGGGGCCTTGGTCCCGGCAGCTTCGGGACGGCAAAGCAAGGACAGAGCCATGACACGACAAGCAGGATTTTCTTTCTCATCGAGGCGAGGCACCCGGGTCCTGGCGGGGCTCTGCTTCGTGCTGGTGGCGGCTCCCGGCCAGCCCGCGACGGCGACGGAACCGGTGGCAGCGGCCGCCAGGCCGCCGCTCGACTTCGTGCTGCCGGAGATGCCGGCGCCGCAGGCCTACGCCGAGGTAAACATCGACGCGGAGGCGGCCCGGAAGCTCGAAGAGGACTGGGGCGTGCAGGTGCTCGGCATACGTCTCGGCGCCTCCGAGTACATGCTCGACTTCCGCTTCCGCGTCGTCGATGCGGACAAGGCGTTGCCGCTTTTCGACCAACGTATCAAGCCCTACGTCATCGCGGACAAGAGCAGCATCAAGCTGCCCGTGCCGATGGCGGCCAAGGTCGGCGCGTTCCGTCCGACCAACCGCGGCAAGAACATCACGGCCGATCGCAACTACTACATCGTCTTCGGCAACCCGGATCGGCACGTCGACGCCGGTGAGACCGTGACCGTCGTCATCGGCGATTTCCGGGTCGACAGGCTGCTCGTGAACTGAGACAGGTGCAGATCATGCTGAACAGATACGCCATCGGCCTGCTGGGCCTCTCCACCGCGGTCGCGACCGCCGGCCAGATCGATACGGACCTGCAGGCAGACATCGCGGCGCTCGATGCCAGCGATAACGTGGCCGTCATCGTCCGCTTCGAGGACAGCGTCGATCTCGACGCGC
>JAOUIH010000181.1 GCA_029884165.1 Gammaproteobacteria bacterium
CGATGGACAATGTCCGCCAGTCGCTGGAAGCCGTACAGCGGCTGAACCAGTAGTTCGCGACGATAAGTCGCCCGGCGGCGAGCGGCCGGGACCCTCGGGCCCGGCCGCGCGGTGACCGTTGCAGCGATGCCGCAATCCGCGCCGCCCTAGCGCGCGCTCTTCTTCTGCCAGGCGACGACCGCGACCAGCAGCGCCAGGCCCGTGAGGTGCAGGTAGAGCGGGAGCGGCGGCCAGATCAGCAGGCAGCCGCTGGCCATGAGGAGCGCCGCGGTCACGACGTTCAGCGGTCGCTCGAGATACCACTGCAACACGCCGGCGAAAGCATACAGTCCGAATGTGGCCCAGAAGAATTCCTCCAGTCGCTCGGCCCAGGTGCCGGTGATGAGCCCGGAGTATGCGAACAGGATAGGCACCAGGTACAGGCCCTTGGAGACCTTCCAGCTCGTCAGGCCCGTCGCCATCGGTCGCGTGCCGGCGATACCGGCGGCGGCGAAGGCCGCGAGGCAGACCGGCGGCGTCACGTTGCTGTCCTGCGAGAGCCAAAAGATGATCAGGTGCGCGGCGAGCAGCATGCCGGCGAGCAGCCCCGGGTCCAGCATCTGCTCACGGACGAGCTGCTTCATTTCGAGCGGCATCTCGGCGAGCGCGCGCACCGGGTCGCCGCCGAACAGGTCGACGACTGCGCGCACGTTCGACGGCAGCTCGCCGGCCTGCAGGGCGCCGAGCAGCTGTGACTGGCTGATCAGGTCGAACAGCATCGGCGCGGCCAGCGTCGCGAGCACGATGTATGACGCGGTCACGGGAAGGCCCATGCCGAGCACCAGCGAGGCCAGCGCGATCAGGATCAGCGTGATCAGCAGGCTGCCCTGCGCCCAGTCCACGATCATCAGCGAAAAAGCGTTGCCGATGCCGGTCGTATTGACGACGTTGATCACCAGTCCCACCGCAACCAGCAACAGCGCGGTCGGGATCATCGTCTTGACCGCGTCGTTGACCGCGTCGAAGCAATCCCTGGGCCTCATCGGCGAGCGCGACAGCCAGGACGTAGCGATCACCGCGAGGATCGCCGCGGCCGCCGCGAGTATCGGCGTGTAACCCCGGATCAGCAGGCCGACCAGGACGGCCAGGGGTATGACGAATGGCCAGCCATCCCGGAGCACGGCGCCGAGCGGCTGGGACTGCTCGTCGCCCGGCGCCGGCTCGTCCAGCCCCAGGCGCAGCGCCTCGATACGCACGAAGTAGATGACCGTCAGGAAATAAAGCAGCGCCGGCAGCACCGAGACGGCGATGATCTGCAGGTACGAAATCTGCGTATAACTGGCCATTACGAAGGCACCCGCGCCCATCACCGGCGGCATGAGGCCGCCGCCGGTCGACGATGCCGCGACCACGCCGGCGGAAAACTGCGGCGCGAAACCTGCGCGGTTCATCAGCGGGATCGTGATCACGCCGGTAGACACGGTGTTGGCTACCGCCGAACCCGATACCGATCCCATCAGCCCGGAACCGATCACCGCCACCATGCCGGCGCCGCCGGTGAGCCGGCCCGCCAGGCCATGCGCGAAGCGGACGAAGAAATCGCCGGCGCCGGAGCGCAGCAGGAACGCTCCGAACAGGATGAACATGAAGACGTAGGTCGCGGAGATGTTGGCGACCATGCCGAACATGCCTTCTTCGCTGAAAAAGCTGCGGTAAAGCACGGTCTCGAGGCTAAGGCCCGGGAAACTGAATACGCCGGGCACGTAGCGCCCGAGGAACAGCATGTAGGCCAGGCTGATCGCGATCAGGGTCGGCATGAACCAGCCGGTCGTGCGGCGCGTGAATTCCATGGCGAGCAACACGGCCAGGCCCGACACCAGGTAGTCGGACAGGACGAATTCCGCTTCGCGCTCGTAGAGCGCGCCCTCGAACAGCACCAGGTAGGCGGGCACGAGCAGCGACAACACAACCAGCGCAGCGACGCTTACCCGGTGCCGCACGCGCCGCACCGAATCGAGCGATTCGTGCGACTCAGGCGCACGGTGAAATCCGAGCGCACACAAGGCCGCAAACCCGCCGAAGTGAATCGCCGCGAACCAGTTCTCCGACATCGTCGCAAAGACGTTGGTGTAGACATGGAACAGGGCGAACAGGAACGCCGCCCAGCTGGTCGCACGCCGGATCATTCCAGTAGCAGCTCCGGCGGAATCGCGACGTTGCGCTCGCGGTAATAGCGGACGGCGCCCGGGTGCAGCGGCGCACCTATGCCTTTCAGAGCGACCTCGAGTTTCATCTCGCGCGTGGCCTTGTGGATGTCGTGCAGCGTGGCGAGGTTCTCCCAGATCGTTTTCGTAACCAGGTACACGACCTCGTCGGGTATGTCGGCGCGAACCGCCAGGATGTTCGGGTGCGAAATCGAACGAACCGTCTCCGGCTGGTTGGGATAGGTGTCGGCGGGTATGTCGTAGAAATCCCAGAGCGGATACCGGCCGTTGATGGCCTCGAGTTCCCGCGCGGTGAATCCGAGCAGCGCGAGCTCCTCGCCCGTCATGGCGAAGGCCTGCGTGATCGCGCCGACCGGGATGCCGGCCGGGATGTTCATGCCGACGATGTTGCGATCCTGGACCGCGTTCGCCGTGCTGCCGTAGCCCATGTAAGCCAGGTCGAACTTGTTGCGGAAGTCGATTCCCAGCTGGTCGAGGATGAAGGCGCCGGTCTGTTCCGCGCCGGAGGCGCGCGCGCCCAGCACGAAACGCTCCCCGTCCAGGCGGTCGAGATCGGAGATCGTGCCCTCCGCGACCAGCGATTTCAGCAACACGAAATGTTCGACGTTGTGCCACATCGCACCGATCGAACGCAGCCAGGGCTGCGGTTTGCGAATCGGCCCCTCGCCGCGCCAGGCCCAGGCGGCGAACACACCCTGCAGCAGTGCGAACTGCGCCTGGTTGTCGCGCATCAGCTTGATGTTCTCGAGCGAGCCCGCCGAGCTGATCGCCGACAGCGAAATGCCGTGCGACTCCTGCAGCCGGGATTTCGTCAGCGTCGCAAGCGCCACGCCCACGGGATAATAAGTGCCGCCGGTCGTTGCCGTCGTCAGTATGTACGGGCGTTGCCCGGCGAGCCGGTCGGAACAGGACGACAGCCAGGCCGCCAGTACCGCGATAAGCAACGCGCAAGACAATTTTGCCGGAACCAGCCGCATCGTGGTGACGTGTCTCCCGTTGGCGTCCGGCCGCATTATCCCCTGTCTCGCTGCCGATTGCGCGCGACAGGTGGGGATCGCGGCGGCAATGCGGCGCCGGCCCGTGTCCCGCTGCTTACAGGACGCGCCAGAAGCGGATGATGACGCCGTTCGGGTAGCGCTCGCCGGACGCCACGAAAATGGAACGCATCAGCCAGGCGAGATCCGGCGACGATGTTTCGAACTTCGGAACGGCCCGGAAATACACCTGGGATGGATCGACCTGTTCACCGCTGTTGAGGCGCTTCATCGTCTCCTCGGACGCATGCCGTATCCCGACATTGGTCACGTAGATGAGCTCGCCCTTGGAGGTTTCGAGGACATAGCGCGCATCGACGCTGGTGAAGCCGTCCCCGGCGATGATCTGCCAGTCTGCGCCGCCCGGCCGTACCTTGCCGCGCAGCAGCGGCCCTTCGAATGTTCCGCCCAGGATGTCGATGATGCGCCGTAGCCCTCCCGGAACCTGGCCGATCACCGTCGGATCGGCAACCTCCGCCCTGACTTCGAACGCGAACTCCAGGCCCGGTGCTGCAGGCCCGTCTTCGGCCAGGCAGGCCGGGCCGAAGAGGGTGACGGCCGACAGGGCGACGATCGCCCCGCTCCGACGGACTACCCGGTGTGATGACCGCATGAGGATTCTCGCTTTGCTTGATGGACCGACCCGGGAAGAATAGTCGAGCGGGCCCCGGCAAGTCGAACTCGTGCATGCGGCGGTTGGCAACGCGACAGCCGTTCGGGAAAAGGCCGATACGGGCCCCGGCGATATTTTCCGCTTCCACTCGACTCGAAGCGGGCATACTCGTCCGAAACAATCCTCGCCTGCCCGTGACATTGTTCGCGCCGGCTTCGTCGGAGTACGAGAATGAAACGACAAATTTTCCATGCCATGCTCGTTTGCACTGCCGCCGTCATGGCTCCTGCCCTGTCCGGGCTTGCCGCGGACAATCCGCGCGCGCGCGACCTCGGCATTCCGTTCGAAGGCCGGCCAGGCCCGCTGAACGCGATCACCGACGTCGCGGGCGTCGAGGTCGGCCAGGTGACGCTCGTCGAGGGCAACGGAGCGCTCGAGGTCGGCAAGGGCCCGGTGCGTACCGGCGTTACATCCATACATCCGCGCGGCAAGGCGTCCACGGAACCTGTGTTCGCCGGCTGGTTCACGCTGAATGCCGCCGGCGAAATGACCGGCACGACCTGGCTCGAGGAGCGCGGCCTTGTCGAGGGGCCGATAAGCATCACGAACACGCACAGCGTCGGCGTCGTGCGGGACGCCGCCGTCGGCTGGATGGTGCAGCAGGGCTGGCAGGCCGACTGGCACGCGCCGGTCACCGCGGAAACCTACGACGGCGCGCTGAACGACATCAACGGCTTCCACGTGACGCGCGAGCATGCGTTGCAGGCAATGCGTATCGCTACATCGGGTCCCGTCGAGGAAGGCGCCGTCGGCGGCGGCACCGGCATGGTCTGCAATGGCTTCAAGGGCGGCATCGGCACCGCCTCGCGGCAGTTCGACGTACAGGGGAACACCTACACGGTCGGCGTTCTCGTGCAGTGCAATTACAACTGGGACGGCGACGACCTGCGCCTCGGCGGCAGGCCCGTCAGCCACCTGCTCCCCGTGGGCCAGCACTGCTTCACGGACCCGGCCGTCGAACGGCATGTCGACTGGTACCCGTATTGCGACGAAACCGAGGCCAGCACGAATTCGCCGCGCACGCGCGACGGATCGATCATCATCGTCGTCGGGACCGATGCACCGCTG
>JAOUIH010000062.1 GCA_029884165.1 Gammaproteobacteria bacterium
CCGATCTCTGCAATCGAGGTCGCCGCAATTATCGGAGCGACAGAGTTCGAGAACAGATAGGGTCGGGAGCGCTGGCGGAGCCATGCAACGATTTCCTTGCGCCCGGACGTAAAGCCGCCGGACGCGCCGCCTAATGCCTTGCCGAGCGTTCCGGTGATTATGTCGATGCGCCCCATGACGTCCCGGTATTCGTGCGTACCGCGTCCCGAGCCGCCGAGGAAACCCGTGGCGTGGCAGTCATCGATCATGGTCAGCGCGCCGTGCCGGTCAGCCAGGTCGCAAATGGCCGGCAGGTTGGCAATTGTGCCGTCCATAGAGAATACGCCGTCCGAGACGATCAGTTTCTGACGGCAGTTCTCGGCTGCGCGAAGCTGGGCCTCGAGGTCCGCCATGTCGTCGTGTGCGTAACGGAATCGCTGCGCCTTGGACAGGCGGACTCCGTCTATGATGCTGGCGTGATTCAGCGCATCGCTGATGACGGCGTCCCCGGCGTCGAGTATCGTTTCGAACAGGCCGCCGTTGGCGTCGAAACAGGATGGATACAGAATTGTATCCTCGGTGCCCAGGAACCGGCTGATCCTGTGTTCGAGTTCCCTGTGTATGGTTTGTGTGCCGCAAATGAATCGAACCGACGCCATTCCGTAACCGTATTCATCCAGCGCCCGATGCGCCGCCTCAACGATCTTTGGGTGATTGGCCAGTCCCAGGTAGTTGTTGGCGCAGAGATTTATGACCTCCCTGGACGTGCCGTTGTCCCGAACCCGTATCGAAGCCTGCTGCGGCCCCGCGATCAGGCGCTCGGTCTTGTACAGCCCCTGTTCCATAAGGGCCTCGGTCTGCGCTGCCAATGCCTGCAGAAAGTCCTGTTTCACGGATTTGCTCTCCAGCGGGTTTGGCCGCAAAGTATATCAGCGCCGGAATTTCCGAACGTGACAATATGAACGACGAATCCGATGGCCGACAACGGGTCGACAAATGGCTGTGGTACGCGAGAATTTTCAGGTCACGCGGCCTGGCGACGCAGGCCGTCAACGCCGGCCACGTTCGCGTCAACGGCGAACGCATCAAGCCCGGCCACCGGATACGGCCCGGCGACGTCCTCGAGGTTTTGAAAGACCGGCTCCCGTTCACGCTGGAGGTCCTCGCGCTGCCGGAACGGCGAGGCCCGGCAGCGCTGGCCAGGGACTGTTATCGGGAGGCTGCCGAAGCCGCCCGGCGCCGCCAGCGGATTGCCGATGGGCTGAGGGCCGATCGCATGCAGATGCCGCGCACCGCCGGGCGGCCGGACAAGCACACGCGGCGCAAGTTGCGCCATCGGAACAGGGGCGCGGACACGAACTGATCGGGGCCGTGCGACGGCTTCAAGCGCCGGACGGCGCAGCGGATCGTCCAAATTGGCTCTATAATTTCGTTCCTTTCCTCCCGACTGAGCCACACCTCGCATGACTTCCAGCAAAACCACGTCTTCTGCGGCCCCGCCACTAGGCAGGGTAAGCCGCCACTACCTGTCCGACGAAACGGCATTGGTCGGTGAGCTTGCAAAAATAGCGGCCGTCGACGAATCCACACGCGCTCTTATCCGGGACACGGCGGCCGGGCTCGTGGACGCGGTACGGCGGCATGCCGAGGACGACGGCGGTATCGAAGCTTTCCTGCAGCAGTACGACCTGTCTTCCCAGGAAGGGGTGCTGCTCATGTGTATCGCCGAAGCGTTGCTTCGGATACCGGACGCGGATACCGCCGACAGGCTTATCGCCGACAAGCTGACCCTGGCCAAGTGGTCGGATCACATTGGCGAGAGCGATTCCCTGTTCGTCAACGCGTCGACCTGGGGGCTGATGCTCACCGGCCAGATGCTGAAGCTCGATGCTGCCGACTTACGAAACCCGGCGGTGCTGCTCGGCAAGGTGGCCAGCCGAGTCGGCGAGCCGGTTGTCCGGACGGCCATGCGACAGGCCATGCGCATCATGGGGCGGCAGTTCGTGATGGGTCGGACGATCGAGGAGGCACTGGAGAGATCGGCCAGCAAGAAACGGCGAGCATACCGGTATTCGTTCGATATGCTTGGCGAGGCGGCTTTGACCTCCCGGGACGCCGATCGCTACTTCGAGTCCTACGGAGACGCAATCGAGAAGATTGGCGAATCGGCGATAGCTGGTGGCGACATCTTTTCAGCGCCAAGCATATCGGTGAAGTTGTCCGCGCTGCATCCGAGGTTTGTATTTACGCAGCATGACCGTGTTGTCGGTGACTTGACGCCGCGCTTGCTGGAGCTCGCGCGCGAGGCGCGGGAGGCAGGTATCGCTTTGACCGTCGATGCCGAAGAGGCTCACCGACTGGAGCTCTCGCTCGAAATCTTCGAGCGCGTCTACCGCGATTCCTCGTTGAAGGATTACGAGGGACTGGGCTTGGCCGTGCAGTCCTACCAGCGACGGGCGATGGACGTAGTGCGTTACCTGTTGGAACTTGGCGGCAACGTGGGGCGCCGTATTCCCGTGCGGCTGGTAAAGGGCGCATATTGGGACTCCGAAATCAAACAAGCTCAGGAAGCAGGCCTGCCGGGTTACCCCGTCTTTACTCGCAAGCGTCACACCGATGTCGCGTACCTCGCATGCGCTCGCGCCATACTTTCCGGCGGCGAGCGCATGTACGCGCAATTCGCAACCCACAATGCACACACGCTGGCCAGTATCCTGCATTTCGCCGGTGACCGTAGCGATTACGAATTCCAGCGGCTGCACGGTATGGGGGAGGACCTGTACAGCGAGGTTATTGATGCCGCGAAATACGATCGCGCATGCCGGGTTTACGCGCCCGTCGGCAGCCACGAAGACCTGCTCCCGTACCTGGTACGACGTCTGCTGGAGAACGGGGCCAATACTTCGTTCGTCAACCGGATCGTCGATGAGAACGTGCACGTCGACGACATCGTGGCAGACCCTGTGGAGCTGAGTCGCAAGTCGGCGTTTCAGCCACACCCGGTGATCCCGGCCCCGGAGCGTCTGTTTGGTGACGAGCGCCGCAACAGCCGTGGCTACAACCTGGCTGATCCGGCTGTGGCCGCTGACCTGCTGGACGCAATCCGTGCCGCGTCGGGGAATAACTTCGAAGCGCGGCCCGTCGTCGGCGGCGATTACCTGGACGGCTCGGTCGGCGAGTCGCGAAACCCGGCGGACGGGGGTGACCTGGTCGGGCTCGTGCGGGAGGCCGATGGAGCCATGGTAGACCGGGCCATCGACCTGGCCATCGGGGCACAGCCCGCCTGGGACCGGCGGGGGGCGGCGGAACGCGCCGGCGTTCTCGAGCGGGCGGCGGACCTCTTCGAGGACAATGCGGCCGAGTTGCTCGGATTGTGCGTGCGGGAGGCGGGCAAGACCGTTCCCGACTCGATCGCGGAACTCCGGGAGGCGGTCGATTTTCTGCGCTACTACGCGAGCCAGGCGCGGCGCGAATTTGGCGAGTTCCGCCAGCTGCCGGGTCCGACCGGTGAGCGGAACCTGCTCGGTTACAAGGGACGAGGCGTCTTCGTCTGCATCAGCCCCTGGAATTTTCCGCTGGCGATCTTCACGGGGCAGGTCGCGGCGGCCCTCGCGGCCGGCAACGCCGTCATTGCCAAGCCGGCCGAGCAGACACCTATCACGGCGTTCCGCGCCGTCGAGTTACTGCTGGAGGCCGGCGTTCCGGGGAACGTGCTGCACTTCCTGCCCGGAGACGGCGCTACCGTCGGCGGTCGCGCTGTTGCGAGTCCGAAGATTGCCGGTGTCGCGTTCACCGGCTCGACCGAGACGGCCCGTCTGATCAATCAGTCCCTGGCAGCCAAGCCAGGCCCTATTGCGGTGCTGATCGCTGAAACCGGCGGTCAGAACGCGATGTTCGTCGACAGCTCGGCCTTGCCGGAGCAGGTCGTCCTGGATGCCGTTTACTCCGCATTCAATAGTGCGGGACAGCGTTGTTCCGCATTGCGTCTGCTCTGCATCCAGTCGGACATTGCGGACCGGGTCATCGAACTGCTGCGCGGCAGCATGCGCGAACTCGTCATCGGGCGGCCTTCCGACCTGGCGACGGACGTCGGTCCCGTCATCGACGCGGACGCGCAGCGCATGCTGTCCGACCATGTCGATGCCCTGTTGCCCAAAGCCGGACTGATCCATCGCTGCGAGCTTCCGGAAGCGGCCCGGAAGGGCACGTACTTCGCACCGGCTGCACTGGAAATTCCCGACATCAGTCTGCTCCGGCGCGAGGTCTTCGGTCCGGTGCTGCACGTCTATCGGTACAAGGGCCGGCGCATGCAACACGTCGTGGAAGCGGTCAACGCGACCGGCTACGGCCTGACGATGGGACTCCACAGCAGGATCGACCGGCGTGCCCGGGAGTTTGCCCAGCGATCAGGGGCGGGCAACGTGTATATCAACCGGAACATGATCGGCGCCGTCGTCGGGGTACAGCCGTTCGGAGGTCGTGGTTTGTCGGGCACCGGCCCAAAGGCGGGCGGGCCGAACTACCTGCACCGTTTCGCGACGGAGATTTGCGGCAGCAATAACATTGCGGCCGTGGGAGGAAATGCCAGCCTGCTGTCCCTGGCCGAGGACTGAAGCGCCGGGTGTCGGCTAGGCGCTGGACACGCGCATATTCTTCGGAAAATCGTGGTAGCGGAGATTTGGTTCGCCCGCCGCCGCGACGTTCCAGTCTGAGCAGTCGAAGTCGAACGAAACGACTCCGCCTGTCGGGATATTGCGCGTCAACCCCGGTATCAGCCGATTCGCGAATTCCGTCAGGCCCGGATTGTGGCCGACCAGCAGGATGCTGTGGAAACCCGCGTCCTGCTCGGCCAGCACGGCCGCGATGGCCCCCGAGCTGGCAAGGTACAGGCGCTCGTCGCGCTGCAGGAATTCGAGCGGGTAGCCGAGCTCCCTGGCCACTGCACGGGCCGTCTTCCAGGTCCGTTGCGCCGGGCTAGTGAGGATCAGCGACGGCCGGATGCCCGCTTCGGCGATTCGACGCGCCATCTCGGGCGCATCCGTCTCGCCCCGCTTGTTCAGCGGGCGGTCCCGATCGGCCAGTCCGGTTTCTTTCCAGCTCGACTTGGCGTGGCGCAGAAGTGTCAGGGTTCTCATCGCGGGCGATTTTACATCATTCCGGTCTGGAGCCGAGCCTCGTCGGACATCATGGTGTGGTTCCACGGAGGGTCGAAAACAAGATCGACCCGGACGTCCCTGATGGTCGGGATCACCGCTATCTTCTCTTCGACGTCCCGAACCAGGATGTCGCCCATGCCGCAGCCCGGCGCCGTCAGCGTCATATCGACGTTGACGGCGCGCTGACCATCGGGTCCCGGGACGACTTCGCAGCGATAGATCAGTCCCAGGTCCACTATGTTGATCGGGATCTCGGGGTCATAGCAGGTTCGGAGCTGTTGCCAGATCACGTCCTCGATGTCTTTGTCCGTCGCGTTCGGGGGGACAGCGGGAGGAGGCACCGGTTCCTTGCCGAGCGCGTCCGCATCCGTACCGGCGATGCGAAACAGGTTGCCCTCGACGTAGACCGTGAAACTGCCGCCGAGCGCCTGCGTAATGAAACCAGAGGTCCCCTCGCGCAAAGTGACTGCCTCGCCGGCGGGAACGATGATCGCGGTGACGTCCCGTGCAAGTATCACCGGTTCACTGCTGTTTCCGAACATGTCCTCTGTTACTCCGTTGAAGCAATACTTTTGTCGTTAGCGACTGCCGACCGTAGCGCATGCCAGGCCAGCGTTGCGCACTTGACCCGGGCCGGGAACTCCCTGACGCCCTCGAGGGCGCGCAAGCGGCCCAGCTCCGGCTCCCGCGCATTCGACTGCGCCGACCTGCCGCCGGTGAGGCGACACACCAGCGCATCGGTCAACTCCAGCGCCTGTTCGCTGGACATTCCAATAACCGTATCAGTCAGCAGGGATGCAGATGCGACCGAAATGGCACAGCCGGAGCCTTCGAAACTCGCGTCTGCGATTTCGCTGTCACCGCTTACTCGAAGGTACAGCCTTAGCTTGTCCCCGCACAGCGGATTGAAACCCTCCGCCGAATGCGTAGCATTGCCCAGCGCCCCGAAATGTCGCGGCTGACGGGCATGGTCGAGAATCAGCTCTCTATAAAGCTGTCTCAACTCGTCAGTCGACAGCCGGGGTTCGGTCACCCGAAGATCTCCCGTGCCTTCTCCAGGGCTGCCGTGAGCGCATCGACGTCGGCCCGGTTGTTGTAAAGGCCGAGCGAGGCGCGGGCAGTACCCGGGATCCCGAAGCGATCCATGACGGGCATGGCGCAGTGATGCCCGGTACGAATCGCCACACCCTGATGGTCCAGTATGGTGCCGAGGTCGTGAGGGTGGATGTCATCGAGCAGGAAGGACTGCACGCTGGCCTTCACCGGCGCCATTCCGAGCAGTCGTATACCTTCGACCTCTGCGAGTTTGTTCGTAAGGTAGTCGAGTAACTGCCTTTCGTGTTCCGCTATAAGGTTCATTCCGATCGCCTCGAGATAGGCGACCGCCGCAGCGAGTCCGGCAGCACCGGAGATGTTGGGTGTGCCCGCCTCGAACTTGTAGGGAAGCTCGTTGTAGGTGGTGCCGTCGAACCGAACCTCCAGAATCATGTCACCGCCGCCCTGGTAGGGCGGCATCGCGTCAAGCAGTTCCTCGCGCCCGTAAAGGACACCGGTACCCGTCGGCCCGAACATCTTGTGCCCGGAGAACGCGTAGAAATCGGCCCCGAGCGCCTGGACGTCGACCGGCATGTGCGGCACGGCCTGGGCGCCATCGACCAGCACCGTTATATCCCGGGCATGCGCCGCCGCGGCCAGCTCCCGAACGGGCAGTACGGTGCCGAGCGCGTTGGAAACATGCGCGACCGCTAGCAGGCGCACGCGCTCATCCATCAGCGCCACCACGCTGTCGGGACTGACGTCCCCCCGGTCATCGATCGGCGCAACCACGAGTTCGGCGCCGGTCTGCTCGCAGACCATTTGCCAGGGCACGATGTTCGAGTGGTGCTCCAGGTGCGTAATAAGGATACGGTCGCCTTGCCGAAGCTTCGGTCGGCAGAAGCTCTGGGCAACGAGGTTTATCGACTCCGTCGTGCCCCGGGTGAAGACGATTTCCTCACGCCTGGACGCATTGATGAACCGTTGCAGCGCCGTCCTGGCGTTTTCGTAAACTTCGGTCGCCCGGTGGCTGAGCGTGTGGACGCCCCGATGAACGTTCGCATGATCGTGGCTCTGGTATCGAGCAATCTCGTCAATCACTGCCATCGGAACCTGGGACGAAGCGGCGCTGTCGAGGTAGACGAGCGGGTAACCATTGATGTCCTGGGCGAGGGCCGGGAAATCGGCCCGGCAGGCCGTCACGTCCGCAGTCCCCGCAGCCCCGGGCCGCATGCCGGTCAGGCTGCTCATGCTCCGCTTCCTCCGATCATGCTGTCCAGCTTGCGCTCGACCAGCCGGTCCACGTACTGGCGGGCCGCCGGGATGGGCAGGGTGCCGAGCACATTGGCGGCGAAGGCTCGCGTCAGCAGGAGAATAGCCTCGTCACGGCCCAGGCCGCGTGAGCGCAGGTAGAACACGGATTTCTCGTCCAGCTGACCGACTGTTGCGCCGTGCGCACACTTGACGTCGTCGGCGTAAATTTCCAGTTCCGGCTTGGTATCGATTTCGGCGTTTTCGGATAACAGCAGGTTGTGATTGGACTGGACGGCATCGGTCCCGCCCGCATGCGGTCGGACAACGGCCTTTCCGTTGAAAATGCAACGGGCACGCCCGGCGGCGATGCCACGATAGTCCTGGCGGCTCTCCGCCGGCCCGACCAGGTGATCGGCGAACAGGTGATTGTCGACGTGCTGCTGACCGTCCGCGAAGTAGGCACCGCACAGGCTGGCCCGGGCCCGCGGGCCTGCAAGCTTGACATGCACATCGTTGCGGACCAGGCGTCCGCCCACGTCAATCGCGCCGTGCTGCAGTACGGCGCCGGCATCCAGGCTCGCTCGGAACTGGCTGGTGTGCACATGGCTCTCGGCACGCTCCTGCAAGCGCAGGAAATCTATCGCCGAATCCGGGCCGAGCAGCAGTTCTACGACCGATGTCGAGAAACGTTTAGGTCCCCCGCCTGAGCGGTCGACATACACAAATGAGGCTGCCGCTCCCTGGCCAGTTTCGATCACGATCCGCACCTGGCTGACGGCAGGCGAGGAGTGTGCCTGGTCGAGAATGGCGAAGCCGATCGGTCTTTCGATCGAGACGCCGGGCGCCACTCGAACAAGGATGCCGTCCCGCAACAAAGCGGCATTGAAACTCGCGATCGAATCGTCGATGTATAGATCGGGCAAGCTGCTGAGTGCCGAAAGCGGCAGTATCGAAACCCCGTCCGATAGCCGCTCGTTGAGTAATGACAGCGCCTGCCGGTCGATGCCGCCGTCGGTGACCACTATCCAGTCGGCATCGATGCCCGTGTCCGTCGGCGCAGATGCCGCGTGCTCCGGGACGTCTTCCCCGGCTGAGCCCTGCAGCCAGTCGTTACTGATCTCGGCGGCTATGCCGAGGCTCGTGTAGTGCCAGTCTTCCTCCCGGGTCGACGGGAAGCCATGCTTCGCAAAACTGTCGAGCGCATGCCTCCTGAGGCCGCTCAAGGCGTCCTGGGGGATGCCTGTGACGACGGACCTCAAGCTGACCTGGTCCAGTATTTCAGCGGTCATGCGCTGGCCGCCTCCCGTATCCAGTCATAGCCTTTCTCCTCGAGCTCGGTCGCGAGCGACTTGTCGCCGGATCGCACGATTCGTCCTTTTGAGAGCACGTGCACGTGATCGGGCTCGATGTAATCGAGGAGACGCTGGTAGTGCGTCACCAGCACAATCGACCTGTCGGGATGTCGGAGGGAGTTCACCCCCTTCGCGACTGCTTTCAGCGCATCGATGTCGAGGCCGGAGTCCGTCTCATCCAGTATTGCAAGCCGGGGCTCGAGCATTGCCATTTGCAGGATCTCGTTGCGCTTTTTCTCGCCACCCGAAAAGCCTTCGTTGACCCCGCGATTGAGGAAGCCGGGGTCCATGTCCAGGAGGCTCATCTTTTCCCGCGCGAGTTTCATGAACTCGAACGCATCTATTTCCTTTTTCCCTTCGTGCTTGAGCCTGGCGTTGAGCGCCGCCTTGAGCAGGTAGGCGTTATTGACCCCAGGAATTTCGACCGGGTACTGGAACCCCAGGAATATGCCCTCCCGGGCACGCTCCTCGGGCGCCAGGTCGAGCAGATTCCGGCCGCAAAAGGTAACGGTGCCGCTGGTCACCGTGTACGCGTCATGGCCGGCGATTATCTGCGCAAGGGTGCTCTTGCCGGAACCGTTCGGCCCCATGATCGCGTGGACCTCGCCGGAACCCACGGTCAGGGACAGGCCATTCAGGATACGGGTGTCGCCAATGCCGGCGACCAGGTTGTCAATTTCGAGCAGCTTCTTCATGGTTTCATCCGTCAACCGACGGCTCCTTCCAGGCTGACGTTCAGCAGGTTCTGTGCCTCGACGGCAAATTCCATTGGCAGTTCCCTGAAGACTTCCTTGCAGAATCCGTTGACGATCATGTTGACCGCGTCTTCTTCCGAGATTCCGCGCTGGCGACAGTAGAAGAGCTGGTCGGCGGAGATCTTCGACGTCGTTGCCTCGTGCTCGATGCGGGCCGTCGGGTTACGTGCCTCTATGTAGGGGAATGTATGTGCCCCGCACTTGTCGCCGATGAGCAGCGAATCACACTGAGTGTGGTTCCTTGCGCCTTCGGCCTGCGGCATGACACGCACCAGGCCGCGATACGCGTTCTGGGCGCGGCCGGCAGAAATACCCTTGGATACGATCGTGCTGCGTGAATTGCGGCCGATGTGGATCATCTTGGTGCCGGTGTCTGCCTGTTGCAGGTTATTCGCGACGGCGACCGAATAGAATTCACCGACAGCGTTTTCGCCTCGCAGAATGCAGCTCGGGTACTTCCATGTGATAGCCGACCCCGTCTCGACCTGCGTCCAGGAGATTTTCGAGTTGCGCCCCCGGCAGTCGCCACGCTTGGTCACGAAGTTGTATATGCCGCCCTTGCCGTTTTCGTCGCCCGGATACCAGTTCTGCACCGTCGAATACTTGATTTCCGCGTTATCCAGCGCCACCAGTTCCACGACCGCGGCGTGCAGCTGATTTTCGTCCCGCATGGGGGCAGTGCAGCCTTCGAGGTAGCTGACGTAGCTGCCTTCGTCGGCGACGATCAGGGTGCGCTCGAACTGCCCGGTATTCGCCGCGTTGATCCGGAAGTAGGTCGATAACTCCATCGGGCAACGCACGCCTTTCGGGATGTATACGAATGAACCATCGCTGAATACGGCGGAGTTCAGCGCGGCGAAGAAGTTGTCGCGGTGGGGTACGACAGTGCCCAGGTACTTGCGCACCAGGTCAGGGTGTTTCGTCACCGCCTCGGAAAACGGGCAAAATATCACTCCGGCTTCCGACAGTTTTTCCTTGAACGTGGTAGCGACCGAGACGCTGTCGAAGACGGCATCGACGGCGACACCGGCCAGGCGGGCGCGCTCATGCAGCGGGATACCCAGCTTGTCGTAGGTCTCCAGCAGCTTCGGGTCGACCTCGTCGAGGCTCTTCGGGCGGTCCTTGTCAGATTTCGGCGCCGAAAAGTACGAAATCTGCTGGTAGTCGATGGTCGGGTAATGCACATGCGCCCAGTCGGGTTCCCGCATACCGCGCCAGTGACGGAACGCCTTCAGGCGCCATTCGAGCATGAATTCCGGTTCGAGCTTGCGGGCGGAGATGGCGCGCACGACGTCCTCGTCGAGCCCGGGCGGCAGGCTGTCGGATTCGATGTCCGTGATGAAGCCGTGCCTGTAGCGCTGGCCGACCAGTGTCTGGATGTCGTCGGATTCTGTCGACATTTAGTTTACCTTTCGCTCTACATTTATCGGCAGCCCGGCGAATTCGAACTGCGGGGCCTGGCAGTCGTCGCTCTGCAGGTCGAGCAGGCTGATGTCCGCCAGTGCCCGGCGTATCGACACGTTGATCCGCTGCCAGGTGGTGCCGACGTGGCAATGAGATTCCAGCTCGCACGGGCGGTCGCCGGAACTGCAGTCCGTTATCGACACCGGCCCTTCCAGTGCGTCGATAACGTCACGGGCGCTTATATCGGCCGGTGCCCTGGCCAGGCGGTAACCGCCCTGCGGCCCGCGAGTCGACCGGACCAATCCTGCTTTTCCCAATGTTTTCAATAATTTGCTTACGGTCGGGAGGCCCAGCCCGGTGGCCGTAGCCACATCGGCCGCGCTCGATACCGCCTGTCCCCGGCGCGCCAGGTAGGCCAGTACGACCGTGCCATAGTCCGTGAGTCGGCTTATTCGCAACAACCGCCTGCTCCGCATCATTAAAGGGGACTATTTTAGTCCTATTTGCCCCGGGGCTCCAGCCTGGCGGGCCTCCCGATCGCGCCTGGCGCATCGGGCCACACCGATTTTGATATCCTACGCCGGTCTCTGAACTGACCGGACGCAGTGCGGTCACAGGGTCCGACGGCCGTCGGCAGACAGCAATACCGGAGCGATTCGAGGGCGGCGACGTCCCTTCGTCGGGGAGGGACGGGTCTGTATAACAGGATCCGGACGCTGGATTGGGCGGAACCAGGGGCGGGCGATCCCGGACGCCGGTCCGGCGGTTGGCACGTACTCCCAAGAGCGAAGGAAGAACCGGAATGAGTTCCGATACCATAGTCGAGATTCGCGACCTGGATTACTCGCGCGGGCACCGCCAGATTTTCAAGGGCCTGAACATCTCGATTGCGCGAGGCAAGGTTACGGCCGTCATGGGCCCCAGTGGTACCGGCAAGACGACGTTGCTGCGTCTGATCACTCGCCAGCTCGTTCCTGACCGCGGCACGATCCTGGTCGACGGCGTCGATATCTCGAGGCTCAGCCAGACCGAACTCTTCCGACTCCGGAAACGCTTCGGAATGCTGTTCCAGAACGGCGCGCTCCTCACTGACATCAGCGTTTTCGAAAACGTGGCGTTTCCTTTGCGCGAACACACACGGCTGCCGAATCGACTGATCCGGCATATCGTTTTGACTAAGCTGCACGCGGTCGGTTTGCGCGGGGCGGCGGACATGATGCCTTCCGAACTCTCAGGAGGCATGGCGCGACGCGTCGCGCTCGCGCGCGCGATGGTCATGGATCCCGATATTCTCATCTACGATGAGCCTTTCGTCGGGCTCGACCCGATCTCGATGGGAGTCATCGTTCGCCTGGTACGCAAGATGAACGATGCGCTCGGCATATCGAGCATCGTCGTCAGCCACGACGTGCAGGAGATTTCCACGGTCGCGGATTGCAGTTACCTGATATCGGGCGGAACGGTTGCCGCCTCCGGCAGCCCGGACGAGCTGAGCAATACCCGCTCGGAACTCGTGCGACAGTTCATGCACGGCATGGCCGACGGACCGGTTCCGTTTCATTTCTCGGCGCCTAATTATGCCGAGCAGCTGCTTGGACGGGACACGGAATGACCGGCATTTTCCGAGAAATCTATTATACGTTCCTGGATTTCCTGGAGACCTTCGGCGCGCTGCAACTTTTCTTCCTGCGGCTGCTGGCGAATTCGCCCAGCATTTTTGTGCGCCGTTTTCGACTCGTCGTCCACCAGGTTTACAACACCGGCGCGCTGTCGCTGGTCATTATCATGGTCTGCGGACTGTTCGTCGGCGGCGTGCTGGGGCTTCAGGGTCACTCGAACCTGTCCCGGTTCAATGCCGAGGATTCGGTGGGTACGTTTGCCGCTTTTTCGCTCCTGAAAGAACTGGGTCCGGTGGTAACGGCGCTGCTGTTTGCCGGGCGGGCCGGCACGGCGCTGGCCTCGGAAATCGGCCTGATGAAAGCCACGGATCAGCTCTCGGCCATGGAGATGATGGCGATAAATCCGCTGCGGCGCGTCCTCGTACCGCGCTTTCTCGGAGGCGTGATCGCGATGCCGCTCCTGGCAGCCGTATTCAGCATGACCGGTTTGCTGGGCGCGCACGTGGTAGCCGTCAGCCTCCTCGGTGTAGACCCGGGGGCCTTCTGGCAACAGATGCAGACGAGCCTCGACCTCCGGGACGTCAGCGAGGGAATCATCAAGAGCATTGTGTTCGGAATCGTGGGGAGCCTTCTCGCTGTCTGGGAAGGATATAATGCGATCCCGACCGCCGAGGGTGTGGGACGCGCGACGACGAGGACAGTGGTGATCACGGCAATATCCGTGCTGATCCTGGACTTCATGATCACTGCGATTTTTATCTGAGGGATTTCGATGCAACAGACGAGATCAGTAGAAGCGGGTACCGGCCTGTTTGTCCTGCTGGGCATGGCGGCGCTCTTTTTTCTCACGACGCAAACCACCGGATCGGATACGTTTTCCGGCTCCGACACGTACCAGGTAACGGCGCGTTTTCAGAACGTGGGAAGCCTTAAGCCGCGGGCGCCGGTTGCAATGTCCGGTGTGACGATCGGGCGAGTGACGACCGTAGAGTTCGATCCGGAGAGCCTCGAGGCGATTGTGGCATTCGAGATCGATTCAAAGTATGACAAGATTCCGGAGGACTCGGACGCCAGCATACTGACTGCCGGGTTGCTGGGTAGCCAGTACATCGGGCTGCAGGCCGGCGGGTCGGAGTTCTATCTGGAGCAGGGCAGCGAGGTTCAGTTCACGCAGTCCGCCATCGTGCTGGAGAACCTGATTTCCAAGTATCTGTTCAGCAGTTCGTCGGGCAACGCCACCAACAGCGAGAACTAGGAAGAATGCGAATGAACAAGATGCACCAGTGGATTGTTGCGACACTTCTGGTATGCACGGCGTTCGGCGCGCAGGCGCAGTCCCCGAACAGCGTGATCGAAGAGGCGGCGGGTCTCCTGGCGACGACGCTCGATGGGCGGAAAGACGAGCTTGCGGCCGACCGGGAAGCACTCTACTCGGTCATCGATGCGATACTCCTGCCGCGTTTCGATCGCACCTACGCGGCCCAGCTTGTTCTGGGCAGGACGTGGCGTGATGCGTCGGAGGAGCAGCGCGAGCGTTTCATCGCCGCTTTCTACAATAGCCTGTTGCGAAAATACGCCGACGGGCTGCTGCAGTACGACCAGAATCGGATCGAAATACTTCCGTTTCGCGGCGATGAGACCAAGCCTCGGGTTATCGTGAAAACACTGGTCCAGCTCGACGATGGCACGGAGGTGCCCGTCGACTACGGGCTGGTCAGGCGCGACTCGGCATGGCTCGTATTCGACGTCATCATCGAGGGCATCTCCTACGTACGTAATTTTCGTGCCGAACTGGATGCGGAGGTGGCGGCAACCAGTCTCGAGGCGGTGATCCAGCGGTTGGAAAGCGAAAATGCGGCTGTGCCACCGGGATGAGTGGTTACCAGTTAAGTAACCTGGGAGACGGGAAGTTCGCCCTGTCGGGTGAAATGACCTTCGCCACTGCAGGGGACATACTGCGCGACAGCGAGGAACCGTTCGAACATCACACGCGGATCGAGATGGATCTGTCCGGCGTCACCGATACGGACTCCGCAGGACTCGCGTTGCTGCTCGAATGGATAACCTGGGCGAACCACACGGTTCGCGAGATCCGATTCACGGGTATGCCGGACAAGATCGAGGCGATTGCCCGGGTAACCGAGGTGGAGAACCTGTTGCGCCGAGGCGAGCGCTGGGCCGGGTTCATCGAAGCGCCGAGAGACTGATAGCCCGGCCGGTTCTCACCTGATCTCGTCTTCCTCGAGAAAGTCGTCGTAAAATTCATCATTGACGGGCGGGTTTCCGTCGTAGATCTGGTACGTCCTGCGCTGCAGAAAGGACTCCCGGATCGTGATGTACCTGTCCTTCGAGTCCTTCAGCAAGTCATCAGCGACGAATAGCCGCTGCCGCACGTCGACCAGTCGAAGCACATAAAGCTTGTCTCTCACTGACGAGTTATCGTAATGGAGCAACGGGTCCGCCAGCAGGTTGAGCGGAATCATCAGAGCGTCCCGGAGTGTGTTCGGTCCGAGAAAAGGAACCACTATGTAGGGACCCGCTGGCACGCCCCAGACGGCCAGCGTTTGCCCGAAGTCTTCCTCGCTACGTTCGATGCCGGCACCGGTAGCCCAGTCGAAAATGCCCAGCACGCCAAACGTGCTGTTCAACATGAATCGACCGACGTCGTTCATGGCTGCACCGCCCTTGCCCTGCAGCAGATTATTGATCGCATGTAGCGGTTCGCGCAGGTTGCGCGAAAAATTCGTAACGCCCTGGCGCATGAATGACGGGACAACGAACTCGTAGCCCTTTGCTATCGGCTTCAGAAGGACTGCATCGTAAGCAGAGTTGAATGAGTGGATAGGCCGGTTGAGGGGCTCCCAGGGATCGGCTGCGGACCGGGCTTCCTTTGGCGCCGGCGGATTGCCGGCGCACGCACCGAGCAAGATAGTCAGACCGAGCAACAGGCTTGATCGTGCAATCATGATTTATCCCCGCCTCATTTCTTATCGTTGTTGAGGCCTATTATACAGGCGCTCTGCCTGGTCGAGAGGTCAGCTTGCGCTCGGGCCGGAGGGGCGCGAGCGACGCATCTGCTGCAGTTGCTCCTCGGTCATGAATTCCTGGATGAAATCGATCCTGGCTTCATAACGGATTCTTTGAATTTCCTGCAGGTCGGGCAGTGCGAGGGCACGCTGCAGGAAGCTGACGCCGCCGACCAGGTCACCGATCATGAACCGGTATTCGGCCATGTAGTAATGGGCTTCCGGGTTGTTGCCGTATTCTATTGCCGCCGTCGCAAGTAACCGGACCTGCTCCGGCGTCGGCGGCACGTTGTTCAGCAAGTCGAGCAGGGTATCGTGGGCCTTCTTCGGCTCGCCGAGTCTGAGCAGTGCCTCGGCATAATGCACGACGAGAGGCACATTTCGCGGGAACAGCTCGATCGCCCGCTCGAACGTGTCCCGGGACTCCTCGATCCGCTCGAGTTCCAGCTGGGCCTGCGCGAGTCCGATGTGGTAGGCAATGATTTGCTGGTCGCGCAACAACAATTCTTCGAAGATGCGGTTGGCCTCGTTGAAACGGCCCGCGCGCATGTAGGCGAGGGCGCGACCGTACCGGGCGGCGTCCGACTGGTATTGGTAATCCTGGCTTTCAAAGAGCGCAACGGCCTGTTCCGCCGTTTCCTGACCATTCACCATGAGTCGCGCGCGGGCGATGCCGTAATTCGGGGTATCGTCCGTGAGCGTGCGCGGGTAACTGCGTGCGCGGTTGCGGGCCTCGGATATACGCGCGCTGCTGACCGGGTGAGTACGCAGGAACTCGGGCACACGCATTTCGCTCGTACTGGTGTTGCGGGAGATTACTTCGAAGAACGAAGCCATCCCCTCGGGATCGAAGCCGGCGTCTGCGAGCGCCGCGATGCCGACCCGGTCCGCCTCGTATTCGTTGCTGCGCGTAAAGTTGATCTGTGCCTGTGCCGCCGAGCCCTGCGCGACCGCGATGGCTCCCTGCACCGCATTCGGGTCGGCCCCGGCGGCTGCTGCGACCAGCGCTCCGAGCATGATTGCGGTGCTCAGGATGCTCTGCCGCTGATTCGCATGAATGGCGCGCGCAATATGGCGCTGGGTCACGTGAGCGACCTCGTGTGCGAGCACGCCTGCCAGTTCGTCTTCGCTGCGCGTAGACTCCAGGAGCCCGGTATGAACGCCGATATAGCCGCCGGGCAGGGCAAATGCGTTGATGGAAGGTTCGTCGATGACGAAAAACGTGAACTTGTGCCCGCCATCGTTCGCCTGGGCCGCGAGCCGGTGCCCTATGTCGTTGATGTACTCGGTAATCTGCGGGTCTTCGACCAGCGTCCCGCTGGCCCGGATCTGCTGCATTATCGCCCGGCCGATCTGCGCTTCGTCCGATTTTGACAACACCGCATCGGCCGGGCTCCCGATGTCCGGCAACTCGACTTGCGCGCTCGTTCCGGCCGCTGCCAACAGCAGGCAGAGCGTGGACATGGCAGTGCGGATTAATCTGGCGGTCATCGTCAAAAGGCCGACCTCAGGGCGCTGGTAACACTCAGACTGAACGGCGGCGACTCCGTTCCCGAATCATACGCGGGAGCCCGTGGCGATGTCCGCCGGTCACCGGTCATTCGAGCGTCGAAGGTCCAGAGGTTACTGAAAATAAAGGAATAAATCCTCAGCAGTTGGTGGCGGCGTCCAGGACTTCCTGCGCGTGGCCCTTGACTTTGACCTTGCGCCACTCCGCCTTCAATTTGCCGTCCTCCCCGATCAGGAAGGTGCTCCGCTCGATCCCCAGGAACTTCCGGCCGTACAGGCTTTTCTCCCGGATAACGTCGAACTGCCGGCACAGGGATTCATCCGGGTCGGACAGCAGGTCGAAGGGAAAGCCCTGCTTGTCCCGGAACTTCTCGTGGGAAGCAATGCTGTCCCTGGACACGCCGAAAACAAGCGTGTTCTGACGTTTGAACCTGGCGTGCAGGTCGCGGAACTCCTGACCCTCGGTCGTGCAGCCCGGCGTGCTGTCCTTGGGATAGAAATACAGGACGACCTTCTTGCCGCGCAGGTCTTTCAGCCTCACGGTCTTGTCACCTGTTGCGGCGGCCTTGAAATCGGCCACGACGCGGTTCAGTAGGGGTCCAGCCACGGGCTTCCTCCGGAAGAGTATCGGGGCGACGTCAGCCCTTAACCGGTTCCAGGATCGCATCCAGGTTCAGGCGATCGCAGAACTCCAGGAATTCGTCGCGCAAATGGGATATGTGGACCGAGCCGGGCAGGCTAACGGTCATCTGCACGGCAAACATCGGTGCGCCGGTGTGCGCCGCCGCATAGCGGCGCGTAGCCACCTCCGAGATCTCGATATTCCGGCTCGCGAAGAAGTTGGCGAGATTGAAAACGATGCCCGGCTGGTCGAGGCACACGACGTCGACAAGGTAGGGCATGCACTCCTCGGGCCGCCGCCGTTGTTCGGTCTTCTTCAGCGTGACGGTCAGATTGTGCTCCTTGGACAGCCGGTCGAGTGCTGCCTCGAGCTTGTTGAGCGTGTGCCAGTTGCCGGATACCAGGAGGAGCATCGCGAATTCGCTACCGAGCGCAGCCATCCGGCTTTCCTCGATATTGCCGCCGCAATCCAGGATAACGCCGGTCAGGTCGTTGACGACGCCGGGCCGGTCAGCGCCAAGCACTGATAAAACAATAAGTTGTCGCATTTTTCTAGATTTGATCTCTTAGTTGGGCGGGCTCCGGCCGGCGGGCCCGCCGGCGGGTCTCGGCCTGCGGCATGGCTTGCCAGCGCGGAACGTGAACAGTACCATCGCCGGCTGTTTTCTGGCGAGCCTTTCCTGCTGGAGTTGTCGCCGGGCCGATTGAGTTCCCGAGGTGTCCATTGACGACGGTGCGAACGATGGTGTTGCTGGCGGCCGCTGCACTGTGCGCGGCCTGTGCCGACAACCTGACCTGCGACGAACCGCAACGCTACGAGTTCGCGCGCGAAGGCGTACGGGTCGATGCGCCGGACGACCTGGCCGACCCGGATTCGGCCAAGGAGTTGCAGATCCCGAGGGCGTCGCCCCGCGATCCGCGCCCCGACGAAACGCGCTGCCTGGACCTCCCACCGAGGCTCCAGACCCAGTCGAGCAGCTGAGTCGCAAATCGAAGTGCCGCCGACAGGCGGCAGACAGGCGTCGCCCGGTTACAATGGCGGCACTGGAAACAGGTTCAGGAGAGGTGGCCGAGCGGCTGAAGGCGCTTGCTTGGAAAGCAAGTGTACGGTAACCCCGTACCGCGGGTTCGAATCCCGCCCTCTCCGCCAGTAAACAAAAAGGGGCCGGTTGGCCCCTTTTTATTTACCAGCAGAGGGTTTGGGACGAGGACCGTCTGGTTCGACGAACCGGCGGAGCCGGTTCGGACGCGCGTTAGCGCGCCCCGAAGGGGCGAGGATCGGCGCAAGCCGATCCGAGTCAATCCCGCCCTCTCCGCCAGAAAACAGAAATGGGCCCCCTTGTGGGGCCCATTTTGTTTTCCGGATGGGGGTGATGGATGAGAAGCTGCCAGGTTCGAACCGAGCACGGCGGAGCCGTGCGACAGACGCCCGAAGGCCGCCCGAAGGGCGAGCAAGCGAAGCGAGCGAATCAATCCCGCCCTCTCCGCCAAAGACAAGAAGGCCCCTTTATGGGGCCTTCTGCCTAGTGTTCACGGTCGTTCTGCAGGCAGTCCTACGCGTTCAAGGACTGCGGTGAATATTGGATCACCGCGCCGGTCGACAAAAGCCGTGCTGACATTCAGAAAGATGACGCCACGTGCTCGAGCATCGACAGCCGCATTGAGGAGCTCGTAGCCACGCGCCTCGTTACCGGCGGCAAAGTGGACAGCGGCAAGCAACACGGGTGACACATAAGAGTCATCGGATTCTGTTTCAAGTTCATCGAGCAGGTACTGCGCTGTTGATTCGTTGCCGGCGCGAAAATGGGCATACGCGAGGTTGCCCAGTTGCATGGGACCCCGTCCCTGCCGGCGGAGGTCGTCTTCGAAAACAGCGATCGCCTCGGCCAGTTCGCCCTGCGCCAACTTACTAAAGCCGAGTAAACTGGCAGCATCGGGGTGACTCGTGGCACGCGCCGCGACACGAATGGCATCATCCGGTCGACCTGCATGAAGGTATCGCCATCCGGCATTGACCTGCACGTAATCGTCGTCCGGTGCGGCCTCGAGTCGTCGTTCTACCAGTATGATGGCTTCGTCATGGCGGCCCTGCGTCGATAGGAACAGCGCGTAACCCAGCACGTTCAGTGAATCGAGCAGCATCGTCCGCCGGTACTCGCTTTCTGCGAGCTCAAACTCCCAGTCATACCAGGTCAGGATATCCGCATACAGGGAATGTGCATCAGCCAATTGATCGTCGAGCTCGAGTGCGCGCACCGCTGCTTCTCGTGCGCGGGGGATAACCGTTACGGGCTCGCGCCCACCGTATTCCGTTCCCAGAAATGTATACGCCCAGCCAAGTGCGGCATGCGCCTCAGCGAAATCAGCATCGCGTTCGATCGCCTGCTCGAGGTATTGTACAGCCAGGTCGAGACTTTCCGGTGTCTGCCGGAACGTGTGATAACGCCCGAGCAGATATAGATTGTATGCGTCCAAATTGGCTGTCGGCAGGACCAACGACCCCGATTTCTGGCGTCGATATTCGACGCGGAGCGCGTTGGCGATGCGATTGGCTACGTCATTCTGAATCGCGAAAATATTCTCGACGGTGAGTTCTTCTTCGTATGTTTCCGCCCAGATGTGCCGGTCCGTGGCGCCTTCGATGAGTTGAACCGTGATACGAACCTTGTCGCCATTAACCCGGACACTGCCTTCGATGATGCCGTTGGCGTTGAGCGCACGGGAGATGTTCGGAATGCTCTCGGTTGTGTTGCGGTATTGTTCGGCCGATGTCCGCGATAGTACGGCAATCTCGTCCAGCCGAGCGAGGCGCG
>JAOUIH010000063.1 GCA_029884165.1 Gammaproteobacteria bacterium
CCGTCGCGGAGGGTCCCAGAAGACCTGGAAGGCGTAGTGGACCCCGGCGGCGCCGCCAAGAGCGACCATGACCGCGATGAGTGCGAATTTCGCGAAGGCCATACGCGGCGCCCCGCCTTCGGTGTCTGCATGACGCACGATTCCCCGGCCCGTAAACTCGTAGGCCCAGGCCAGGACCAGCGTGATGGGGAATCCGGCGACGACCACGTAGATAAGGACGGTCATCGCGCTTTCGGGTAGCGGCAGCCGGTCGAAGGTCACGTCGGCGACCTGCAGCAGCATCCAGGCTACAACAGCATAGGCAACGAGCGCGCGAAACACGCTGCGATTGCGCAATTCCTGGATCAGCTCCCTGATGCGGCCAAGCATCGCGTGTCACCCCCGAATGCACGCGCTGTCGCTGCCGGCGGGCAGGCACGCTGGCGAGCGTTTCTGCGTCGCGACCGCCAAATCATGCCGTATTTCAAGAACGATTTCAGTACATTTGGACCAAATTACCTGGTCGCTGCAGCAGCGTGTGGGAGGGTCGGGACCGCGATCGGCCGGACCTATCCCGACGGAGACAGCGCCCGGGTGACGGCTGCAGCAAGCGCATCACCCTCTTCTTCGAGTCGATAGCCGATGCGCATGTGCGGTTTATCGATTTTCACGAGGTGCGTCAGGTCGATCGGTGTAGCAATCAGGACGAGATCGCAATCGACCGTGTTTATCGTCGCTTCGAGATCGGCAACCTGCTGCTCACCGTATCCCATGGCAGGCAGCAACGGCCCCGTCTCCGGGTAGCGATCGAACGTGTCCCGGATTTCGCCTACCGCCCAACGTCGGGGATCGACGAGTTCCGCCGCGCCATTCTGCCGCGCCGCCAGCACGCCGGCCCCGAAAGGCATGCCGCCGTGGGTGGTGGTCGGTCCATCCTCGACGGCCAGCACCCGCTTGCCGCGTATCGCTGCCGGGTCCGGCACGTCGAGCGGAGACCTGGCCTTCACCACGATCGCACCCGGATTCACGCGAGCGACGTTTGCTTCGACCGCCCGGACCTGGTCATCCGTTGCCGAGTCGATCTTGTTGATGAGTATCAGGTCGGCACGCTCGAAATTTGCGGTGCCGGGAAAGTAATCCAGTTCGTCGCCGACGCGGTGCGGGTCGGTCACCGTGATCCACAGGTCGGGCTTGTAGAACGGCGTGTCGTTGTTGCCGCCGTCCCAGACGATGACGTCGGCTTCCTTCTCGGCCTCGGCGAGTATCGCGGCATAGTCGACGCCGGCATAGACGATCACGCCGGTGCTAATGTGAGGCTCGTATTCCTCCCGCTCTTCGATCGTGCATTCGTGGCGATCCAGGTCTTCCACTGACGCGAAGCGCTGCACGGCCTGCTTCGCGAGGTCGCCGTAGGGCATCGGGTGGCGGATGGCAACGACCTTCCTGCCCGCGTCACGAAGAATGGCGGCGACACGCCGGGACGTCTGGCTCTTGCCGCAGCCCGTGCGGATCGCCGTAACCGCGACGACCGGCTTTCTCGACGCCAGCATCGTCGCGTCGATATCGAACGGCGCGAAACGCGCTCCCGCGGCCTCCGCGCGCCTGCGGCGCTCGTCGACATACGACCGGCTGACATCGGAATAGGCAAAAATGACGTCGTCGACGCGGTTGTCACGTACCAGCTGCTCGAGATCCTCCTCGGGCACGATCGGAATGCCATCCGGGTACAGGGAGCCCGCGAGCTGGGGCGGGTATCGGCGATCCTCGATGTGGGGGATCTGGGTCGCGGTGAACGCGATCACCCGAAAGCCTGCGTTGTCCCGGTAACAGCAGTTGAACACGTGGAAATCGCGCCCCGCGGCTCCCATGATGACGACGTTGCGACTCACTCAAATTCCCCCCCGTAGCCGGTGGGCATGCCTGCCCGGTACGCCGGTAAACTAACCCGGTTTTGGGCTCGGGGGCATCCGGGTTCGCCGCAAGGCCAGGCCGCCAGCGGATCGTCGGTATTAGCCCCGATACCCCGTCCAGGCCGCGGTGCCTACAGTGGCCACGGATGCCGGCTTTCCGGCTTGACATAATCATGAGCAGGGCCCGGAAAAAGCAGTCCGCCGACAGGTTCCGGCGCCAGATCTCGCGCAGCAACGAGCTGCACGCCGAGTATCTCGCCGACCCGGACTTTTACGAGGCCTACGACCGGTACACGGACTGGCAGCTTTCCTACCTGCTGACCTGGTTTCGCGACCTGCACGAGATCGAGGGCTACGGGGAGGCCATCGACTTCATCATGAGCGACCTCGCGGGCGTCGGCGTGGCTGGTCGCGACCGGGATCTCGAACGCGTCGCACCCGTGATAACGGCGACCCTGACAGAGCGTGCGCTCGACACGGTGGCGTCCGCCGCCGAACTCAACACGCGGGTCCTCGAGATCAACCTCGCCATATGCCGGAACCTGATGGCCGACGGCAGGCTGCCCGCGCGTATTGCCGAGCACGACTACCGGGTCGCCTGCCGCCGGTCGAGTTCCTACGACGAATGCGTCGGGCTCACGCACCTCGTCGCCGACCTGGGCGAGACACTGAAAGCGCTGGTCGGCGTCCCGATGATCGGGGTGACCCTCCGGGCCATGCACAGGCCGGCCCATGCTGCCGGCTTCGGGGCGCTGCAGGACTTCCTGGAGACCGGTTACCACACGTTTCGGCAGATCCCGGACATCGATCACTTCCTCGAGCAGATCCGGCTCCGGATGACCGACGTCTTCGCCCATATCTACCTGTCGCCGATCGGCGGTGCGGGCGACGCCCCGGCCGTGCCCCGGCCCGGGCGCAGCGTCGCCGGGTAGCCGATTCCAGGGACCAGGCTCAAATAACACGCTCGTTTCCACGGGGGCTTTAACGGTCGCTCTTCAAAATGCGAGGCATACAGGCACGCCTACGCAAGCGAGAAGAGACATGGAAACCACGACCCGGAACCCGCTCAGGCGCCGGCGGCTCCACGCCGTCGCCGGCATACTGTTCGGCCTGGCGGCAGGCGCCGCCGCTGCCGACCCGGCCGACGCCGGCTGGAGGATCCGCCCGGAGTTCCACCTGGCCGGGATCACCGACTACCGCGAGTCGGGTGGCAGCCAGGCAAGCCGTGGCATCGCAGCGGCGACGCTCGAGTTCACGCTGCATTCGGCCCGGCGGCCCTACTGGGGCGGACCGTTCCTCGACTACCGCGTGTCCGCTGACGGCGGCTTCGACGACCAGCGGAATGCCGGCGTCTATTTCCGTTACAACCTGCCGCGCTGGGACGCGACGACCTGGCTGTTCGTCAACCGCTCGCCCGGCAATCCCCACACCTGGCTCTATGCGGCCCGCCTCAGGTACCGGCTGGCCGGCGATCACAAGATCGGCATGGAAGCGATGGCACCGCTCGAGGATCCGGGCTCCCCCATGCTCATGGGCGGCTACTACGGCAGCGCATCCGACAGGCTATCCGTGAAGTTGCTCGCCGGCGCGGCGGTCGGCGGCGCCGTCGATTTCGCGGCTCGCCTCGACCTGGTCTGGCACGTTTTCTGACGACGCCCGGCAACCCGCGGCCGTATCAGGCGAGTTCGCGTTCGAACAGCGCGAGCAGCCGCGCCCACGCGCGCTCGGCCTGCGCCTCGTTGTAGACCGCGGAGTCCGGCGGGCACCAGCCGTGCAGCGTGCCCGCGTAGACTTCGATCTCCGCCTCGACCCCCGCCGCGTCGAAGGCTTCCCGCAGACGCGTCTTTTCCTCCGGGCTTCGCTGGTCGTCGTTCTCGGCGATCGCCACCAGGAAGCCGGCCTTCATCTGCGGCACCAGCAGGTGCGGGCTGTCCTCGCTGTCGGTCGCAAGCCCGCCGCCATGGAAAGAGCCGCCCGCGCCAATGCGATCCGGCATCGCGGCGGCGAGCCGCATGACATAGGAGCCGGTCATGCAGTAGCCGGTCGTACCCACCTTGCGCGCGGTATCGACCGAGGGCTGCTGGTCGAGCCACTCGACGAACGCGCGCCCGTCCGACACGCAGGTCGCCGGCGACAGCGTCTGGGCGTGCGGCATCAGGAGCTCACGGACACCGGGGTCGCGGAAGGTCTTGCCCTCCGGCAACACGCGGCCGCGAGCCGTGCGGTAGTAAGGATTGACCACGAGCACCGAGTAACCTGACTCGGCCAGGCGCTTGCCCATCGCCCGGAATGCCGGCCGGATGCTCATGATGTCCGGCCAGACGATGACCGCCGCATGGCTACCCTCGGCCGGGTGCACGAAATAGCAGTCCGCCTCGCCGTCCGGCGTCGGGACCATGACCTCGCGCTCGACGACGTCGAGCGCATTCGCGACGGGCGGCAGCAGCATTGCGATGGCCGCACCCGCCGTTCGCTTGCTGAAATCGCGCCGGCTCAGGCGGTTGCGCCCCAGGTATTCCTCGACGTCGCGGTTCGTTAGTTCGTCACACATGTTGCCCCCCGTTTTCCAGGCCTGCGGTCGGCCGAGTATGCCAGACCGACGTGGCGCGGTGCCGCTCGATTCCTGCGCGGACACGGCCTGCCCGCCCGCCGCTACCCTGCCGACTGCCTTGCCAGCAGCTCATCCACGATAGCGGCGAAGGACCCGCGCATCTCCGCGCGCTCCGTGGCCCACCAGGCCTGCACATCCGGCCGCCTGAGCACCGCCGACATCGCGTTCACCGACGCCAGCCAGTGCTCCTCGGACAGCATGCCCATCTGGTACTGGAAGTGGCAATTTTCCCAGTAGGTGAACAGCGGGGTCAGCCCCGTGCTCATCAGGATCTGGTCGGCCGCGTTCAGGGGCTCACCCGTCATCGCCTTGTTGTAGGCGTTGTAGAGCACCTCCGACGTCAGCGATATCGCGTGCACGTCGATGAGCATGGCGGCCCGTTGCTGGTAAACGTCGGCGATGGCTATCTCGCGCGACTGCCGCAATTCGAGGCCGACGAACATCAGTGATGCGATGAGGCCGGCAAAGCCCAGTATCTGGAGCCAGTTCGAGACCGTTTCGTTGTTCATTGTTGCGCTCCGCGGTTGTTTGTTATTAAGGCGGTGACATGGCGCGTCAGCTGGCGCCGGTCAAAGGTACAGCAATCCCGCGACGCTACCCAGCGCCTCCGGCCCCACCCGTCGCTGCCGTCCGCGCCCATGGCGTCGGCGGGGCTATGGACCGGCGCTGCGGCGACTGCGACACTGCGCCGAAAATCCGGGCCGAGGCCCGTTCGAGTGATGGCGACGTGATATGAACCGCACAACGACAGTCAGCGAGCCGGCCCGCGAGGTCGAGGTCGTGCACGAGACCGACGTCCTGGTCGTCGGCTCCGGCCCCGGAGGGCTGGCGGCCGCGCTCGGCGCCGCGCGCGCCGGCGTGTCCGTGACGCTGCTCGAGCGTTTCGGCTGCTTCGGCGGCAACATCACGGCGGTAGGCGTCGAGGGCTTCGCCTGGTACCGGCACGAGAGGACCGTGGACACCGAGGGCGTCGGCATCGAGTTCGAGGAGCGCGCGAAATCGATGGGTGCGGCGGTCGAGGAGCCGCAGTCGGACAGCCACGCGATCGACGGCGAGGCCTTCAAGTGGGTAGCCGACACGATGGTCGAGGAAGCCGGCATCGCCCCGATGCTGCACCGCCTGTTCGTCGCGCCCGTCATGCAGGGCAACGCAATCGCCGGAGTCATCGTCGAGAGCAAGGCGGGCCGCCAGGCCATCCTTGCGAAACGCGTGGTCGATGCGACCGGCGACGCCGATGTCGCGCATCGCGCCGGCGCGGTCGTGCAGAAGACGCCGAAGGAGGAGATGATCGGCGCCTCCGTGATGTTTTCCATGTCCGGCGTCAACAAGAAGAAATTCATCGAGCACGTCAAGGCGCATCCCCACACCTACAGCGACTGGGCCTACGGGCAGTGGACCATCGAGACGACGGGCAAGGAGGACGACATGTTCTCTCCCTTCCTGCGCAAGCCCTTCGAAGAGGCACGCAAGGCAGGGCTGATTCCCGAGAACCTGACGACGATCGCCGGCACCTGGGGCGCGATCTACGACAGCGGCGACCTGACTTACCTGAACCTCGTGCACCTGCTCGGCTACGACGGCACGGACCCGAACGACCTGACGCGCGGGGAGATGGAAGGCCGCAGGCAGGCGATGCTGGCGATTGAGGCGATGCGACGCTACAACCCGGGCTGCGAGCACGCCAAGCTCAGGAATTTCGGCATGACGCTCGGCATCCGCGACACGCGCAAGATCGATGCGCTCTACAACATGACCGGGAACGACGTGCGCGAACAGGGCCGATTCGACGACAGCGTCGGCATCTTCCCGGAGTTCATCGACGGCTACGGCATCCTGATCCTGCCGACGACAGGCCGTTACTTCCAGCTGCCCTACCGCACGCTGCTGCCGCGGGGCGTGCAGAACCTGGTTTGCGCGGGGCGCATTACCGGCGGCGACAAGGTCAGCCATGCGGCGACCCGCAACATGATGTGCTGCACGGTCACCGGCCAGGGCGCGGGCGTCGCCGCGGCCTTATCGGTCAAACACCGGCAGCCGTTCGACCGGCTGGATATCGCGCTGCTGCAGGCAGAGCTCAGGCGCCAGGGCGTGCGCCTGCACTGACGCGGCCCCGGGGACGGCTACAGGCATTCGAAGTCGTCGCCGCCCACCGGCCGGCAGAAGTCGCCCCAGTTGCCGCTCTCCTGCCAGTAGTCCACGAGCCCGAGGCCGCGCAGCAGATCCTTGAAGCCCGGCAGCCGCCGCACGTCGCGGAAGATTTCCCGCCAGACCAGGAACGACAGTCCGCGGTAGCCCTGTGCGACCAGGTATTCCGCCATCAGGTCGAGACTCAGCTGCGGGTCACCGAAATAGGCTGCCCAGATTCCGACGATGTTCCTTATGAAGGCAGGCTGGTATTCGGGTTCGCCCAACATGCGCCGGAGTTCGGCCAGCGCCGCCGGCGGATCGTCGAGGCGCTCGCGCATCGCCCTGCCGATCACGGGAAACGGATCGCTCTCGATCAGCTGGTCGAGGCGCGCCTCGAGTTCCGGCCGGTCGTCGAGGACCATGGCAGTCATCAGTGCGCTGGCCTTGACCAGCACGAAGCGTGGGCCGGAATAGGAGCGGAAGCGGTCCGCCTCGGCGAGCGCCAGCGCCGGCTGGTTCGTGCTCGTGTACGCGTCGCAGAGATATGCCGCGCTGTTCGCGTTCAGGGGATCAGCCATCCGGACCCGTTCGTAATGATCGATGGCCTCCCGCACGCGGCCGACCATGTGCAGGAACAAGGCGGCGCGGTAGCTGAAGTGCTCCGTCATCGCGTACTTCCGGGCCGCGTCGAATGCCTGCCGCTGCGTCTCGCCGGCGCCTGACCAGTCACCGTCATGGGCCTTCTGGACGGCAATGTTCGACAGCACGATCGGCGAATCCGGCGTCAGCGTTAGGGCCCGGTCCAGCGCCTGCCGGGCTTTCGCGTCGATACTCGGCGCATCACCCATGATCGTGGTCGCGTTGCGGTACAGAAAATAGAGCCCCGCCCAGGCCAGCGCAAAGTCCGGGTCCAGCGTTACTGCACGCTCCAGGTGCCGCAGCGACTCACGCATGGCCTCGACGGACGTCGGCAAAATTATATCCACACCGTTCGCGACACCGGCCAGCAGGTACTCGTCATACGCGGCAACGTTGCGCGTCATGCCGGGAATACTGCCGAGACTGCCGACGCCGAGTGTGATCTGCAGTGCGTTCGCGACGGATTTCGCGATCTCTTCCTGGATCACGAAGAGATCCGAGAGCGTCCGATCGTAGGTCTCCGACCACAGGTGTCCATCGGTCCGGGCATCGATCAGCTGGGCCGTGATGCGGACCCGCTCACCGGCTTTGCGGACGCTGCCCTCGAGTATGTAGCGCACGCCGAGCGCCTCCCCGATCGAGCGCAGGTCCTCGTTCCTGCCCTTGAAATAGAACGAAGAGGTACGGCCGGAGACGCGCAGGTCGCGGATCCTCGCGAGCGAGTTGAGCAGCTCCTCCGTGATGCCGTCCGCGAAGTACTCCTGGTCGTGCTCGGGGCTCATGTCGGCGAACGGCAGCACGGCGATGGACTTCGCGTCCTGCACGGCCTGCCCTGTAACCCCGGCTGAGGGCGGAGCCCTCTTGATGCCTTCAGGCGTCCGGTCGAAGGCCCAGGCGAGGACCAGCGCGACCGGGAAGCCGACGGCCAGCAGCACGATAACCAGCGTATCCGCCCAGTCGGGCAGCCTCAGAGGCGTCTCGATCGATACGACGACCTGGATGAGCAGCCACGCGATGACCGCGTATGCGATGCCGACCTTGACCACGCCGCGACGTCGCAGTTCGTCGAACAGGGCTTTCACCTGGGGCTACAGCGGGGGGTGTGGACGGCGGCTGGCATCCGCCGGATTCTAGCAGCCTGTCGAAGAACAGGCTCCCAGTGCAAGACAAGGATACCTTGCCCGCCGACCTGCACGGGACTTGGCGGAGTATCCCGATGCCCCGGTCTTCTTTCGGCCGGCCTCGAATCGCGGCGCGGGTTCCAGACAATTATCCAAGGAACCTGGCCAGAACCTCGATTTCGGCCGGCTGAATGGGATTGCCTGGCGTGGCCGCGGCCAGCGGCAACAGGAGCACGGGCGGGGACAGGCCCGCCGGGGCTCCGCCTGGCGCAAGTACCGGCCCCGTCCTGACAATCGGGTCGCGCCATAAAATGGCGATCCGGTCGACCTGGTCCGGCTCGGCTATCCCGTAGGTGAGCGCTTCCAGCACGCGTGGGCCCGCGACCACGACCTGCGGGCGCGCAAGACCCAGGGTGTCGATCAGTCCGTTTAGCCACAAGCGGCCCCGAATGCCCCCGCTGCGGTAGCCAATCTCGGGGGCCAGGACCTTGAATCGGTCGGCCAGTCGTTCGCGCAAGCGCTCGCGCAGTGAGAAACCCGGGACCAGCAGCAGGACCGGCTTGCCACGGCCACTGCAGCTGTAGGCTATGCTCACGGGCCCCAGGCAGGCAAACGCCCGCGCCGGAGGTTCAAGGTCAGCCGTCTGGCTCGGGTCCCGCTGGTTTCCTGTCACTTTCGGCTCGCCTCCACATGACTGTTCGGATCGTCAGTCGGCTTTCGCGGACCGGCCGCATCCGGTCGCCACCCTACTGGCGACCGCTTAGGAGCGATTTAATCGGTTGCCGGGTGATACCGCTAAGCGCTGATTAATCCGGCCGCCCTAGTCTTTGCCGCCAGATCGACGCCTGGCTGAAACAGCCGCGACGAAATCGGAATCAGACTTCGGAGGCACAAAAGTGAAATCAGCATATTGGGCTATGACGTTGCTGCTGCTGGGCGCCTGCGGCGGAGGGGGTGGCACCAAGGACGGGCCTGGGGGCGAGCCGTCGGACGACGTCGTCGCCAGCATCTCGGTCGATCCGGCCGAGCAGACTCTCGCACCCGGACTCACGGTGAAACTGACGGCGAACCTTTACAACCGCAGCGGCCGACCGATTACAGGCAAGGTGGTCACGTGGTCGAGCGACAACCCGGCACGCGCGAACGTCACCTCAACGGGGCTCGTACAGGCACTTGCGGAGGGCGACGCCAGGATAACGGCAACCGCGGACGGATTGAGCGCCAGCACCCTCATTCTTGTGGCGCAGCCGGTACTGGTCGCAGATCGCGTCGAGCTCAACTCGATCGCTGAGCTGATCGAGGAAGGAGAGACATTCCAGTTCCAGGCGACTGCATACGACGCCAACGACAACGTAATCCTCGGGAGGGCCGTGCGCTGGACATCCTCTGACTCGACTATTGTCCGCGTCGAGGCCGACGGCGAAGTCACCGCCCTGCGTCCGGGTATATGCGAGATAACAGCCAGGGTGGACGGAGCCCAGGCGATTGCAACGGTCCGCGTGTTCGCCAACCATGCCTTTGAGCTGGTCTATTCGAGGGCATCGATTGGTGTCGGAGAAGAAGCCTATTCAATCGATATCAACGATCCGGCCGCAGTGCCGGTGCCCAGGTTCGGGCCCGGACAGACTGCGAGCCATCCGTCGCCGTCACCGGACGGCAACCGGATCGCCTTCGTCGTGCACGGGCCATGGGATGGGACGTACTGGCAGTCGATGATCTTCGTCGCCGATCGCGACGGCAGCAACGCAGAGCGCCTGACATACCTGCCGGCAAGGAATACGGAACCCGCTTGGTCGCCTGACGGCCGCCGGATCGCCTTTACGAGTCAGCCGACCGGCAGCACCGCTGAGATTTGGATCATCGATGCCGATGGGTCGAATCCGGTCGCGCTGACGCTCGACCAGGCCGGCGCCAGCAAGCGGTCCCCGTCCTGGTCTCCCTTGCCTGTCGGAGGCTCGTACCGGATCGCCTATGCCCTGGAAGCGGGCGGCACGAGCGACATTTGGACGATGCGCACCGACGGATCCATGAAGCAGCCCGTTACAACCGACCCTGCCTATTTCGATAGCGAACCGGCGTGGTCCCCGGACGCCGAATCGCTGGTTTTTCAGCGGACCGGCGGCGCGATATTCGGCGATCTTTACCTGGTCCCGAGTTCCGGCGGCTCACCACGTACGCTTGTTTTCGGCGCGACGCTGGCCCACGGCCAGTTCGG
Source organism: Gammaproteobacteria bacterium (assembly GCA_029884165.1). GTDB lineage: Bacteria > Pseudomonadota > Gammaproteobacteria > Steroidobacterales > Woeseiaceae > JAOUIH01. The sequence continues at coordinate 10,603 of JAOUIH010000063.1, forward strand.
TCCCTCCTGGTCGCCGGACGGCAAGCTCGTCGCATTCTCGTCAAAACATGGCGATGGCGAGCACTACCAGATATGGACCGTTTCCGCGGACGGCAGGCGGCTGGCCCAGCGGACGAGCGACACACTGCTGCTGGCCGACCCGACGCTGCAGCACGCCGACCCGGCGTGGCTGGTGTCACCGCAGTAGCCGATGCGTCCATCGTCCGGCCAGGCCGACCGCCTTCGTGCGGCCGGTCATTTCTCTCGCCCTGCCGGGGGCGGACCGATCGGGAAACACGACCGAATCCGACGTAACGATAGAAACATGCGGGGATCTTCCGGGCCGATTCGAGGGCAATTGACAAGGTTGTGGTCGGGGCGCATAAACCGCGCTTGTGGCTACACCGTATCCATTCGCTGCCGCCGCACTCCCGGTGCAATTGACGGCTTTCGTCGGTCGCGACCGGGCATTATCGGATCTCGACCAGCTTCTGGCGCGCTCGCGCTTGCTGACACTGACCGGACCGGGCGGGATCGGCAAAATGCGGCTGGCTCTCGAGGCCGTCGGCAGGCAGGTCGCCGCGAACCAGGCCAGCGTCGCCTGGGTCGAACTCGCCCCTCATGCCGATCCCGAGACACTGGCCATGTACGTTTGCCTGGCACTGGGCGTCACCGTGGCCGGTGGCGGCTCCCCGGAGCAGGCGCTGGTAGCGAGTTTACGGGAAGCCGACGCGTTGCTCGTTCTGGACAACTGCGAGCACCTGGTCCACGCCTGCGGCGAGCTCGTGCACCTTTTGCTGACCAGCTGCCCACAGTTGCGGATGCTTTGCACCAGCCGCGAAGCACTCGGCGTCGCTGGCGAACGAGCCTGGCTCGTTCCTGCGCTGTCCCTTCCCGGTGACGACGCCATGCCTGACGAAGCGCTGAACTCCGAGTCCGCGCGCCTCTTTGTCGATCGAGCGCGGGACCTGCTCCCTGCATTCAGCCTGACCGCGGACAATGCCGCAGGCGTCGCCCGAGTCTGCCGACGTCTGGACGGCCTTCCACTTGCCATCGAACTCGCAGCCGCCCGCATCAATGTGCTGACACCGACACAGATCGCCGAGCGACTCGATGACCGTTTCGGATTGCTGCGCAGCTCAGCCCGCTCCTCGCTGTCGAGACATCGAACGCTGCACGCGGCGGTCGAGTGGAGCTATCTGCTGCTGGCTGGCAAGGAGCGCTTATTGCTGGATCGGTTATCTGTATTCGCCGGAGGATTCACGCTGGATGCCGCTGAGCAAGTTTGTGCGGGCGGGGCGATCGCCGAGTCGGAAGTGCTCGATACACTCGCGACGCTCGTGACTCGCTCGCTCGTGGCAATGCAGGAGGAAGAAGGCCGCGCACGGTACAGATTGCTGGAGACCATTCGTGATTTCGCATTGAAGCACCACCAGCAGAGGGCCGACGCGGACAACACGTTCAGAAGGCACGCCGAATACATGCTCGCTTTCTTGCGCCGGCACGAGCCTGCCGTCCTGCTGGGACGCATCGCTGAAACACAAAGGCTCGATGTCGAACATGAAAATATCCTGGTCGCACTGGCCTGGAGCGCGCAAAGTCGACAAGGCGCCACCATCGGCCTGCCGATCTGCTGGTCAACAATGTGGTATTGGTTTCATCGCCAGCGCTGGCGTGACGGATTCCGCCAATTCGAAACGGCGCTGGCGACGGCCGACAATCCCGATCCCGAAAACCGCGCGGCGGCATTGCACGCGCTTGGCATATTCGGCCTGATGTCCGCGGACCCAGCTTGCCGCAATCGCATGGTGGAGGCCGAGCACATCTGGCGCTCTACCGGCAACAAACGGTGGCTCGGATTCACGCTGCTCTGCCGGACGGTGGAGGCCAGCCTGCGCCGCGATCCGGCAGAAGCGCGTCGGCTCGTCGACGAGACCATGGCGATAGCGCGCGACGTCGGTGACGTCTGGCAAATTGCGCTGACGATTGCGCACGCACTTGCTCCCGTACTCGCCTGGGAAGGGCAATGGGACGAGTTGCAGGGTCGCCTGATCGAGAGCGAAAACGGATACCGGGAAGTCGGCTACGAAATCGGCATCTCGTACGTCCTCGATGCGCGCGCATTCGTCGCCGCACAGCTCGGCGACAATCGGCAGGCCGCAAGACTGGCTTGCGAGTCGTTGAGAGTGATGCCGCACTTCGAGAACCGGTGGCTCGCCGGCCGAACGCTGAAGACTCTTGGCGCCGTGGCCTTCGCGATCGGTCAGTTCGACCGTGCGACCCGGTTGTTTGGAGCAGCCGAAGCCATACACCGCGGTATTGGAGCGAATCCGCTCACCGAGGAGCGGCGAGACATTAACGCCGTGCCGGGGAAGCTGCGTGAATCCATGGCGCCGGACGATTTCGACATGGCATGGAGGATCGGCGCCGGGCTGAGTTTCGAGGATGCGGTGACGTATGCGCTGGAAATGGAAGAGCTGTTTCCGACGGATCGCGGCAGCGCCGCGCCTGTGGTGCATGCCCCGCAGCCGGACGGTTCCGCTTTTGGCCCGGGCGGGTTGCCGCGTCTGCAAACAGGCGTACTCGAGGTCAGCGCGCTCGGCCCCCTGCAGGTCCGCCGCGCCGGCCAGCTTCTCGGACCCGAGGCGCTGCGCCATGCACGCCCCAGGGAGCTCTTGCTGTACCTGCTCACGCATACTGCGGGCAGGACTCGGGAGCAGATCGGTCTCGATTTCTGGCCGGATGCGAGTCCGTCCCAGGTCAAGAACAACTTTCACGTAACGCTGCACCATCTGCGAAAGGCAATTGGCAGGGACTTCATTCGATACGATCGTGGGCTCTACCTCATCGACCATCGCAAGGAGATCCTATTCGACGCAGATATTTTTGAAGCTCGCGTCGGAGACGCTCTGGCATCCCTTCGGCGCCCGGGCACCAGCTCGGGGGCGCGGGCGGCGGCCGTCAATCTCCTGACAGAAACGATCGAGCTGTACAGAGGTCCGTTCATGGCATCGGAGCCCGCAGGCGACTGGCACATTCCGGTTCGCGAGCACCTTTATCGGCTCTACACCGAAGGCGTGGAAGCGCTGGCCTTACATCACGAGTCGAGCGGACAGAATTCCCGGGCGGCCGACCTGCTATTGCGAATTTTGTCCACCGATTCGACGCGGGAAGATTGCGCGCGGCGACTGATGCTCGCGTTGGCCAAAGACGGACGCCGCAGTGATGCGCTTCGCGTATTCGAAAGACTGGAAAAGGAACTGTCGTTGGAACTGGGCGTGAGCCCGGAACGCGAGAGCCGGCAGCTCGCCGAGAGTATACGGCGGGGAGACCTGCCCGGTAACGATAGCCGCGCCGGTTTGCCCTAGTTCGTCCGACGTCGGCTTTGTCATCTCTTATACGCAACATGCGGACGGTTGTGCGTTCGGCTACGCCGGGCCTGCAGGCCAACGGGGCTGGCGCACTGACAAAGGCCGGATTCAAGAGCGGGCGGCTGATAGTTTCGACCCTGGCGGTATTGTGGCTCGCAACCGCGTGCCAGCCCGGCGAATACGACAAGACTGATCACCCGGTACGTACTTCCGAAGCTTTCGGCCTGCGGTTCCACTATCCGGCGGACCTCTACCTGGCCCGCTTCGAGCGCGATCAAGGCGAGTCCCCGCGACTGTCCATAGTCCTTGTCGAAGACTTGCCAATCAATGTGGCATACGTTCACGGAAGAGCGACAGAGCTGATGGAGGGCCCACCGATGATTACCATCGACGTGTACGAGAATCCGGACGCACTCGCCGTAGACGACTGGTTTCGGGATCGCACCAACTGGGCCAGCCGGGCTTTCGACGTTCGCACCGGCGTCGCGGGATCCCGGGAATACCTGGAGTATCGCTGGGATGGCCTGTATGCCGGCCGGTCTGTCGTATTCTCGAGTAATGCTTACGTTTACGTGCTTTCAGTTACCTGGCTGGACGCAAGTGACCGCCTGCCTGCTGTATTCGATCGGCTCCTGGACAGTCGGGATCCGGCATCGCCCTGAAAGAGCGGGCCCATCCGCGCCTTGCCCGCCGGGTCAGACCATTCAGTGCGCCTGCTGCTGCCCGATGCGTTCGTCGACCGTCTCGCCAGAGGGCTTGCGCATTTCCCCGCGTTCGCTTTCGCACCGGGCCGGCACTCCGGGCCTCGCAAGCAGCTCCGCCATCGCGGTCATCGATACGAGCCGGTGATCCTCGGATAACAGCTCGATCCTGACCGGCGGGGCGCCACCCAGGAACCGCTCAGGCCGATGCCGCCGCCTTGGTGACGCCCGCCGCCTCCGGCGCGACCTCTGCGTAGTGGCTGAAGTCCATCGTGAAGCTGCCGTCGCCACCGGACAGGGACTTCAGTCGCGAGTGATACTCCTGCATCTCCTTCAGCGGTACCTGCCCGGTCACGACGATGCGGTCGTTCGGCAGCGCCTCGGTGCCGGTCACCATGCCCCGCATCGACGACAGGTCGCCGGTAACGCCGCCCGCGCAGCGGCTCGGCACGGTGACAGTGACGTCGACGACGGGCTCCATCAGGATAGGCCCCGCCTTTTCGACGGCGTCTAGGAAGGCTCGCTTGCCGGCCTGCACGAAGGCGATTTCCTTCGAATCGACGGAGTGGTACTTGCCGTCATAGACCGTCACCTTGACGTCCTGCATCGGGTAGCCGTACATGGCGCTCGATTCCATCGCCTGGATGACGCCGGCCTTCACGGCCGGGATGTATTGCGTCGGGATCGCGCCGCCAACGACCTTGCTTTCGAATTCGAAGCCCGCACCCCTCGGCAATGGCTCGATCCGCAGGTAGACCTCGCCGAACTGGCCTGCACCGCCGGTCTGTTTCTTGTGGCGATGATGCCCTTCGGCCGGCCGCGTGATCGTTTCCCGGTACGCTATCGACGGCAGCGAGGTGGCCACCTCGAGCTTGTAGCGATCGGCAATGAGCTCGAGGATGCTGCGCAGGTGCAGCTCGCCGTGGCCGCGCAGCACGATCTCGTTCAGCGCGACGTTGTGCTCCAGGCTCACGGACGGGTCCTCGGCCTCGATGATGTGCAGCACGTCGGATGTCTTCTGCGCGTCCGCGTCCGTCGGCGGCTTGATCGCGAGGCCATACATCGGCTTCGGCAGCTCGATCGACTTCAGGTGAAAATTGTCCTCGTCGTGCGAGTCGTGCAGCACGGCGTCGTAATGTACCTCGTCGACGCGGGGGATCGCGCAAATGTCACCCGGCACCGCTATGTTGACCCGCGTATGCGTTTCGCCGTTCAACTTCAGCAGCTGGTTGACCTTGATCGGTTTGCGCGAATCGCCGACGAAGAGCTGGCTGCCCGACTTGATCGTTCCCTGGTACACGCGGCAGACGCCCATGCGGCCCTTGAACGGGTCGATGTTGACCATGAATACGTGCGCGATCGCGTGGGCGTCCTTGTCCGGCTGGACTACGACCACCTTCGCGTCGTCGCTCTCGCCCTTGAGGAAGCGTGGCGGGTTGCCCTCGAGCGGGCTCGGCATCAATCGCTCCAGGATCTCGAGCAACTCCGGTATGCCGGCGCCGGTGCGCGCCGAGACGAAGCAGACCGGCACGGGGTGACCGTCGCGCAGCGCTTTCTCGAACGGGTCGTGCAGCTGGTCCGGCTTCAGCGCCTGGCCCTGTTCGAGGTAGAGCTCCATCAGTTCTTCATCGACCTCGACGACCTGGTCGACGATCTGCTCGTGCGCGGTCTCGAAGGATCCGAACGCCGTCGCCGAGCCGTTCGGCTGGAAGAAACAGTCCACGACCCCGTTGCCGTCGGCCGCAGGCAGGTTCAGCGGCAGGCACTCGTCGCCGAACACGGACTGGATCTCGCCCAGCAACGCCCCCAGGTCGATGCCCTCGGCATCGATCTTGTTCACGATGATCATGCGGCAGAGCCGCTGCTGCTTCGCCGCTCGCATCATGCGGCGTGCGACCTGGTCGATCCCGGTCTGGGCGTCGATCACGATGGCCGTCGTGTCCGCCGCCGGCAGGACGGCGAGCGAACGGCCGTACAGGTCGCGATGCCCGGGCGTATCGATCAGGTTGAGGTGTATGCCCTTGTGGTCCAGGTGACAGACCGCGGGATGCAGCGAGTGCATGGCCTCCTTTTCCCGCGGCGTGAAGTCGGACACCGTGTTGCCACGATCGACAGATCCCTGCGTGGGGATTGCGCCGCCCGCATGCAGCAGGGCCTCGGTAAGCTGGGTCTTGCCCGCGTTGCTTGGCCCGACCAGGCATACGTTGCGGATCTCTTCGGAGCCATAGGACATGGCGACACCCTCCCTCTCGTCATTTTTATAGCACCTTAGCCCAGCGGCGGCGCGATCCGTATTACGGATATTGCGGACCCGGAGGTCGCCGGGGCCAGGCGCGGCCACGGCCGACCCGGCCCGCGTGAGGGCCGCTAAGATACTGATACAGCGGGGCTAATCATTCCGGCGCGGGCGGCGGCGCCGGGACCGGGAGCCAGCGCCTGACTGGCGGCGTTTCGGCCCGGGCCGTGCACCGGAAGCTGCGTTTCTGCCTCCGATCGCTGACCATTACTCCCCATTCGGCGGGCCGCAGACCGTCCGTTGTGCCACGCCTGCCCACAGCAATGATCGGCCCTGATTCACGCACGATCATCGCCCGCTTCTCCCGGTTTAACGGTTGCGCGGGATCCAGGCCGAGCCTGGCGTCCTACGGGTGCGGGATCGGGATCGCTGATCCGAATTCGAGCACGACCCGGCCACACGCGGCAGCGGCGGACTTCGTATTAGAATTGCCTGCCTGGCAGAACGACGAATTCAGCGGAAGCATGTCCCTCCAGCACTTGAGCAGACAACGCGAGATTTTCGACCAGGTCCAGGCCCTTTTCCGGGACCGCGACCTGGAGGGCGCGCTGGCGATCGCCGAGAAGGGGCTGGAGCAGTTCGCACAGGATGCAAACCTGGTCTGCCTCGCCGCCCGGGCCTGCATTGCGCTGGGACGCCTGGACGTCGGGCGGCGTCACGCAGAGACCGCGGTTCGCCTCGCCCCGCGGTTCTCCCTGGCCCGGGACGTCATGGGGGACCTGCTGCTGATCGAGGGCAAGCCTGCCGAGGCGCTCGCGGAATATCGCGAGGCTTCGAAGCTGGAGCCCCCGCTTCCCGTGCTGCAACAGAAGATCGACCGGGCCATAGCCCAGTCCGGGGCCGAAGCCGCTCCGGGCGACCGGCCCCGCAGTCGCGACGGCCGTCGCGAGATGGCTTTCGCCGACAGGATGCGTGAAGCGGAGCAATGCCAGCGTGACGGTGATCAGGACAAGGCGGAGACGATCTACCGCGACATCCTGCGGATCGACCCGGATCACGTCGAGGCGGCGCGGCTGCTGGCCGGGATCGCGGCCTCGCATGAACGTTACGAGGAGGCAACAGTCTTCCTGAGCCACGCGGTGAATATCGCACCGGACTACCTGCGCGCGTGGGTGGACCTCGCGAACATGCAGCGCCAGGAAGAGGACTACGAACGCGCGATCGAGAGCGCCGCCAGGGTGGTCGAGCTGGCGCCGTCAACGGCGGAGTCGCACATGCTGTATGCAAGTGTCGTAGGCGCCGCCGGGAAGCACGACGAGGCAATCCGCATCTACGAGAAGGTACTCGAACTCGCTCCGGGGAAGGCGGGTGCGATGTGCAGCATGGCGCATCATCTCAAGACGATCGGTCGCCGCGACGAGGCGATCGCCCGTTACCGCGACTGCATCGACTCGCGTCACGACCATTGCGAGGCATACTGGAGCCTCGCCAACCTGAAGACCTTCCGCTTCGAGGAGCACGAAGTCGAAGCAATGCATCGGCTGCTCGAGCGCGACGAAGTAGACGACGAGGGGCGCGCCCAGGTGCACAATGCGCTCGGCCTGGAGTACGAGGCACGCCAGGACTACGAGCGTGCATTCCGCCACTTCGAGATGTGCAACGACCTGCGGCGCAGGTACGAGAACTACGATCCGGTTGACACCGAGGACACGCACGATCGTGTCATCGAGGTGTTCTCCGAGGATTTTCTCTCCCAGGCCGGCGGTCCCGCGTTAGAGCCCGTGCCGATCTTCGTCGTTGGCCTGCCCCGGTCGGGCTCTACGCTGATCGAGCAGATCCTGGCCAGCCACAGCCAGGTCGAGGGCACGCACGAGCTCAGCGACCTGTCGAGAGTCATGCGTGCATTGCGGCAGCGGGTGGGACAGCACCTCCGTTTCCCGGAAGTCGTCCGGCCACTGCGGGCCAGCGGCTGGGAACGTATCGGGCGGGATTACCTCGAGCGCACCTCGAAGCACCGGCAAGGTTCCCCGTATTTCATCGACAAGAATCCGAACAACTTCATCTTCGCCGGCCTCATCAGGCTCGCCATGCCGAACGCGAAGATCATCAATGCGCTGCGTCACCCGCTCGACAGCTGTTTCGGCTCGTACAAGCAGCTGTTCGCCAGCGGCCAGCCGTTCAGTTATGACCTGACCGAGCTCGGCGAGTATTACCTGCAGTACCGGCGACTGATGGACCACTGGCATCGCGCCATGCCCGGCTTCGTGCTCGACGTGCAGTACGAAAGCGTCGTTGCCGACCTCGAGTCGGAAGTACGGCGCATGCTCGATTTTTGCGGCCTTCCATTTGAAGAAGACTGCCTGCACTTTCACGAAACGGAGCGAGCGGTAAAGACCGCCAGCTCGGAGCAGGTCAGGCGTCCGATTTACTCGAGTTCGGTGAATCTCTGGCGCAATTACGAACGGTATCTCGGTACCTTGATTCACATCGTGGAACCGTTGCTGGTGCAACTCCCTGAAAATGAGCGCCCGTCGTCGCTGCTTGCACCGAAAAGCTAGGCGCCCGCATTAGTACACTTGTGAACTAACTTCCGTTTGCTTACAGTGAATCGAGGCAAGGGGATGCCTTTTTCCTTTTCGAATAAGCATTTAGCGCAACGGGGGTTTGTATGACGCAACAGCCGAGGTACCTGCTTTCACCAGTCGCCGCCGCGGTCGCCACCGCGCTGTCACCCGGAAACTCCGCCCTGGCGCAGGACGAGCAGCAAGCCAGGCAAGGAGGAGGCAGCCTCGAAGAGATCGTCGTAACCGCCCGCAAACGAGCCGAGTCCGCACAGACGATCCCGATCGCCATCCAGGCGCTGTCCCAGGACACGCTCGCGGCGATGGGCGCCAAGTCGATGGAGGACTACGCCCGGTTCATCCCGTCCGTGAGCGTCATCACATACAGCAACAGCGCCAACGTCGTCGTGTTCCGCGGCGCGATCACGGCGCCAGGTTACATCGCGCAGTCCACCTCGTCCGTCTACCTCGACGAGATATCGATGACGATCACCGGCAGCCAGCCGAGCGTCCGCATGGTCGACATCGAGCGGGTCGAGGCGCTGTCGGGTCCGCAGGGCACGCTGTACGGCTCGGACGCGCAGGCCGGCACGATGCGTATCGTCACGAACAAGCCCGACGCCAGCCGCTTCGAGGGCGTGTTCGACGGCGAGCTGCGCGGCGGCAGCGACAGCGACATGAGCTACCGCGGTTCGCTGGTGTTCAACGTACCGCTCATCGAAGACAAGCTCGCGGTCCGTGTCGTGGGTTACAGCGACCGCGACGGCGGCTACATCGACAACATATTTGGTCACACGCCCGACCAGTCGGCTTTGCGCGAGCCGGGTTTCTACCCATCTGGCTTCGGTACGCTGGACAACTCGGATTCGGTCGAAGAGCGCTGGAACGAGTCGGATATTTACGGCGGCCGGATCAACCTGTTGTGGAACATGAGCGAGGACTGGTCGGCCACGCTGGGCTACGCTCACCAGGCAACGGACACCGGTGCCGACAACTACTACGATCC
>JAOUIH010000064.1 GCA_029884165.1 Gammaproteobacteria bacterium
CGCCAGAAATGTCGACGGCCTTGCCAGGGATTTTCATGTTTTTGCGCTGGACAGATACGGGTACGGGATGACCGGCGCATATCCGGACGATGACTTTACCTACGAGCGCGAAGTCGAGTTCCTGCTTGCCTTTATCGACTCGATCAACCTCCCCAAGGTCCACATCGCGGGTAACTCCTCCGGAGCGGCCGTCGCGCTGCTGTTTGCGCTGGCTCATCCGCACCGTGTGTCAACGCTGACACTGGTGGCGGTGGGACCACATACGCCCTCGCTGCGATCGAAAGGCGACATCATGCGGGAGGCCTGTGACAACATTGCGGATCCGCAATTGTCCTGGTCCTGCTGGATGCGGGCCATGACATTTCGCAGCGAAACTGCCTTTGGTCCGGACTTCTTCGCGGCGTCGGAGTACATGAAGAGCCAGCCGGAATGGCAGGAGATCGAGGCTCGAAAGATCAAGGGTAAGCCGCAATCCGACAACGAGTATTGGGGTCCCTACCTCGAGCGTGTTCGGAACGAAGGGGCTCCGGATCTGCCGATACTGCTGGTATGCGGCTTGCACGACAATCTCGACTGGCCGGCCGGCGCCGAGGAACCGGTGATGCAGGGATGCATGAACCTGTTCGGCACGCTCGGCAATCGGAACGAGAAAGTGAAATTCATCGGCTATAACCAGGCCGGACACTTCCCATATCGGGAGCAGGCGGATCAGTTCAATCACGACCTCGCCCAGTTCGCGCGATTCTGGCGCAGTGAAAAAGCCGCAGGTAACTAGGCGCACAGCCAATTGCGCCGGGAAACCGGCCGCTTGCGATGTGGATCCTCAGCTGCTTGCCCGGGACGGAGTCGCAGCGGGAGCGGATGACGACGCGGCGCTAATCGACACACATATAATAGGCAGCGCACGCTGCCCGGCACTTCCGCCCGCTGGAACTCTGCGAGGAAGCAGTGAATGACATCGAATCTTGAACATCCGTCAGTAGCAGAGATCATCGTCGACTCACTGGTCAGGCACGGTGTGACGACCGTATTCGCTCAATCGCTGCCATCGGCAGTGGTTCTCGCGGCCGAGGAGAGGCAAATCCGTCAGTTCATGTACAGAACCGAAAACGCGGGCACCGCCATGGCCGACGGCTATGCCCGCACGTCGGGCAAGGTCGGCGTTGTTTCGGCGCAAAATGGCCCCGCAGCTACCTTGCTGGTCCCGGGCCTTGCCGAGGCACTCAAGGCCTCTGTGCCAGTGCTTGCGCTGGTACAGGATGTAGTACGAACTCAAACGGACCGTAACGCCTTTCAGGAACTGGACCACCTGGCGCTGTTTCAGTCCTGTACCAAATGGGTGCGCCGGGTCACCGAGCCTTCACGAGTGGCAGACTATGTGGACATGGCGTTCACCAACGCGGCATCCGGACGGCCTGGTCCTGTCGCCCTGATTCTGCCTGCGGATCTCCTGCTCGAAAAGATCCCGGCACCCACGCACCGCAACGTCAGCCTGGGGCATTACCCGCTGGACCGGTGCTCTGCGGATCCCGATCGACTGGACGAGGCAGCGAAGATGCTCGCGGAGGCAAGCAATCCGCTCATTGTCGCCGGCGGCGGCGTCCATCTGTCCGGGGCCTGCGACGAACTGTCAAGGCTGCAGCAAATTGCCCATATCCCGGTGATGACGACGGTCATGGGCAAAGGCGCCATCGACGAAACCCATCCCCTGTCTATCGGCATGACGGGGTATGCGATGGCCGAGCTGTCGCCGACGCATTACATGCGCAGCATCATCGATGGCGCTGACGTCATCCTGCTGGTGGGAACCCGGACGAACCAGAACGGCACCGATTCCTGGACACTCTATCCGCAAGGCTCTCGATACATACACATCGACATCGACGGGGGCGAAGTCGGTCGGAATTACGAGGCGGTCCGCCTCGTCGGTGACGCAAAACTGACGCTGGCTGCGTTGTGCGACCGGCTGGCGGGGGCCAGGGACGCCGATCCGGAGATCGTAAGGAAGATCTCGGAGGCCAGGGCCATGCATAGGCTCGAGATTTCCGAACTTCTGCACTCGAATGCGGTGCCGATCAGGCCAGAGCGCATCGTCAATGACATGCGGGAGGTCCTGACGCCCGACACGATTGTCGTCGCCGATGCCAGCTATGCAACGCTGTGGACCACCTGCTATCTCCCCTCGCTACGCTCGGGGATGCGGTTCCTGACCCCACGCGGACTGGCAGGGCTGGGCTGGGGCCTGCCGCTCGCGATCGGCGCGAAGGTCGCCAACCCGGACAGCCCTGTGCTTTGCATGGTGGGCGACGGGGGCTTTGCTCACGTCTGGTCCGAACTCGAGACGGCTGCCCGGACCAGAACACCTGTCGTGATTTCGGTTCTGAACAATGGCTGTCTCGCGTATCAGAAGGATGCCGAAGACGTGAAATTCGGGCGGCACAGCACGGGCTGCTATTTCTCTCCCGTCGACCATGCAGCTATTGCACGTGCCAGCGGCTGCAGGGGCGTTCGCATCGATCGGCCGGACGATTACCTGCCGGCTTTGCGTGAGGCCATGTCCCGAGCGGACACGACCGTGCTGGATATCATGATTGACCCCGCTGCCTACCCGCCGATTACGTTTTTCCAAAAGCTGGACAGCGTCCGTGCCGCAAGGGAAAGTACCGGAAGTACGCGCAGCTCGAACAGGTCCAGGACATGAATGTGGACAAATTCAGGCCCCGGTTCGAGGACTACCGCGACCGGTACGAGTCGATTCGGATGCGCCGGGAGGACGGCATCCTGGAGATAACCCTTGGCACGAAAGGTGGCCCCCTGGAGTGGGGGAGGCTTCCTCACGCCGAACTGGAAGAAGCATTCCTCAACATCGGCCGCGACCGGCAGAACCAGGTCGTGATACTGACGGGTACCGGCGACCGATTCTCAGGCCCCGTCGCGGAACCGGAGTCCAATCGGGCAGCGCATCGCCAGACGCCCGACGAATGGGCCGAACTCGGCTGGGAGTCCTTCCGCCTGCTGAGTAATCTGCTGGCTATCGATGTTCCGATGATCAGCGCGGTCAACGGTCCTGCATCGAGGCATGCCGAACTGCCGGTCATGTGCGATATCGTCCTCGCCGCAGAGGAGGCAAGCTTTCAGGACTCTGCGCACTATGTCGGGGGTCTCGTGCCGGGCGACGGCGTCCACGTGGTATTCCCGATGGCAATGGGCCTGAATCGCGGACGCTATTTTCTCCTTACGGGACAGGTCCTGAATGCGCGTCAGGCACTCGACGCAGGACTGGTAAACGAGGTTCTTCCGAGAGACCGGCTGATGTTGCGCGCCTGGGAGCTTGCGAAACAGATAATGCAGCAACCGGAAATGAATCGTCGCTATGCGCGTATCCTGCTGACCGAACAGCTGCGGCGCCGCATAAACGAGCTTCTTCCCTATGGCCTGGCGCTTGAGGGTCTGGCAATAACACGCTAGGAATGGGAAAACCGAACAAGGGCACAACTGAAGCGAACGGATAACCACTGCAAATGGCGAAAATTGCATTCCTCGGGGCCGGCATGATGGGTCAGCCCATGATCCGGAACCTTCTTCGGGCCGGGCATACCGTCGTGGTTTACAACCGGACCGTCGATAAGGCGCGGGAACTGGAAAAGTTCGGAGCGCGCGTTGCGGCGACACCGAAGCTGGCTGCAACCGGTGCAACGGTCATCTGGTCCAGCGTCACCAACGACGCGGCCTCGGCAGCGGTCTGGGCGGGCGACGACGGGGCCCTCGAGGCCGATCTGGCGCCCGGTGCTTTCGCGATCGAATCGTCCACCGTGTCGCCTGACTGGGTGTTGCACCTGCGTGACCTGGCCGTCGCGAGGGGGCTGAGATTTCTGGACTGCCCGGTCGCCGGCCGGCCTGACGTTGCGGAAGCCGGACAACTGAAGGTTTTCGCCGGCGGCTCTGCCGTGGACGTCGACGCGATCCGGCCGATCCTTGCAGGAGTCAGCAAGGGCGTAATGCACCTGGGCGTCGTAGGTTCCGGTATCACCTTCAAGTTGATTTACAACGTCATGGGCGCCATCCAGGTGGCCGCATGTGCCGAAGGAATGTTTGCCTGCGAGGCAGCCGGTATCGATATTTCGGTCGCGGCGGAAGGGTTCTCGGCCGGGGCCACTGGAAGCCCGCATGTCGTGCGGCACGCGCGATACATGGCCGAGGGTGTGCACGAGGACCCCGTGCAATTTTCCGGGCGCATGCGCATAAAGGACTTCGACTACGGAATTCAGCTGATTGAGAGCGTCGGTGCGCAGTCTGTAATAGGGCACGCCGCCCGCAGCGTATTCGCCCAAATGGTCGAACACGACATGGGGGATCACAACGACAGCGAGCTTATTGACACGCTGCGCCGCGCGCACCGAAGGAACGGCAAATGAATACGCTGACGCACGCCGTTGACAGGCTGCATGCGAGGGCTGCGAGATGACGGTCAGATTTACGCTGAATAACGCCGATGTACAGCTCGACGTACCCGGCGATACCCCGCTGCTGTATGCGTTGCGCAACGACCTTGGCCTCAATGGACCGAAATTCGGTTGCGGGCTGGCGCAATGCGGAGCGTGCACCATCCTGGTCGACGGGAAGGCGGTGCAGTCCTGTGTGCTCCCACTGTCCGGGGTGGATGGCCGGAGGGTCACGACGCTCGAAGGTCTCGGCACAGCCGACAAGCCGCACCCGCTGCAGCGCGCCGTCATTGAATTACAGGCGATGCAATGTGGATACTGTGTCAGCGGAATCGTCATGTCGGCGGCTGCGCTGCTTGCGGACAATCCGCGGCCGAGCGACAAGGAGATACGAGACGCGCTGGACCGGAACCTCTGCCGTTGCGGCTCACATGTGCGCATTCTCCGCGCAGTTCGGGAAGCTGCCGCCCAGGCAACATCCGGTGATCCCAAATGACGACGCGACGAGATTTCATCAAGGGCGTTTCTGGCGGCTTGTTGCTGTATTTCCATTTGCCGGTTCGCCATGCTGACGCGCAGGACGCTTTCACCAGGCCGGCGGCTCTTGCCGCCAACCCGGCACTCGAATCCTGGCTCAAGATCCGTCCCGACGGCATCGTCGAAATTGCAACAGGCAAGTGCGAACTCGGCCAGGGAATCCAGACAGCACTGGCCCAGATTGCGGCCGAAGAACTCGATGTCGGGTTCGAGCGAATCCGGATATTGACCGTCGATACAGCTCATTCGCCGAATGAGTCCTTTACCTCTGGCAGCCTGTCCGTCGAGATGAGCGGGGCCGCTGTCCGAACCGTGACGGCGGAAGCCCGGGGTATCCTGACTGAGCTCGCTGCGGGCCGGCTTGGCGTGGATGCCGGCTTGCTCAGCGTGCAGGACGGTGCATTTCTCAGTAATGGCGTTGCGACACGGCTTGACTACTGGTCCCTTGTCGAAGACATATCCCTTACAGGCGAAGTATCGGGCCGATTTCCGACCAAGGATCCCGCACGTTATGACCTCGTCGGCCAACCGGCGCAGCGACTGGATATTCCGCCCAAGATCTTCGGTGATACTGCTTACATCCACGACATGCGACTGGATGGAATGCTGCACGCCAGGGTCGTACGACCGGCGGATCGGGAGTCGAAGCTGAACCTTCCCGAACGCCTCGACGATATTGCGGCCATGCCCGGCATCGTGAAGATCGTCAGGGATGGCTCGTTCCTTGCCGTCGTCGCGCGACGCGAGGATCAGGCGGTACGGGCGGCGCAGGCGCTCGCGGCGCTTTGCACCTGGAGCGACCCAGGGCTCTTGCCGGACCGTGCGAGCATAGGCGACTGGTTAAGGAAAGCGGAGGCTGATGTCAAAGTGGTCGCAGAGCGCAGCGATCCCGACGCCGGAACGGCAACGCGAAACTACCAGAGCCATTACAACAGGCCGTTCCAGGCCCACGCATCGATTTCTCCGTCACTGGCGATCGCGTGGCGACGCGGTGATTCACTGACCGTGTGGAGCCACGCGCAGGGCATGTTTCCGTTACGAGGGGCCATCGCAGCCCTGGTAGGACTTGACGAAAACGACATACGTTGCATTCACGCACAAGGCGCGGGCTGCTACGGCCACAACGGAGCGGATGACGCTGCTGCGGACGCGGCACTCATTGCCATGCACATCGAGGGCGTGCCGGTACGATTGCAATGGTCGCGTGCCGACGAGTTCCTCGGGGAGCCGTTCGGATCGGCGATGACGACCGAGATCCAGGCCGGCCTGGACCGCAATGGTCGGATAGTCCACTGGCGTTACGACGTCTGGAGTGGCACACATTCCTCCAGGCCTCGCGGGTCCGGCGCCGCCGGCAACCTCCTGGCCGCCCGGCAGATCGCAAAGCCGCTGCCGGTGCCGCCGGTATCGAATATTCCGCAACCGAGCGGAGGTAGCGACCGCAACGCCGTTCCCCTGTACAGTTTTCCGAACCAGACGATCACCAAGCACCTGGTGAAGAACATGCCCCTGCGCGTGTCGTCTCTCCGCGCGCTGGGTGCGTATGCAAATGTATTCTCAATCGAATCCTTTATGGACGAGATTGCGCAGGACCTTCATGCAGACCCCATCGAGTTCCGAATCCGGCATTTGTCGGATGCGCGCGCAATCGCTGTACTGGAGAAATTGCACTCGCAAATGGCGACCGCGGCTCTGATCCAGAACCAGCCGACTGCAGGGGTCGGCATCGGTTTCGCGAAATACAAGAATCTTGGCGCCTATTGCGCGGTCGCAATGCGATTGACGGTCGACCCGGAAAGTTCCGAGATTCGATTGGATCGCGCCATCGCCGTCGTAGACGCGGGGATGATCGTCAACCCGAACGGGATAGCCAACCAGATCGAAGGCGGCATCATCCAGTCGGCCAGCTGGACCCTGAAAGAGCAGGTCCTGTTCGGCGAGCGCGGCGTGGAATCCAGGGACTGGGCCAGCTACCCGATTCTCGGGTTCTCCGAAGTACCCGATATCGACGTCGTTCTGCTGCAGCCGCCCGGCGCTCCGGCTGCCGGGGTAGGAGAGGCCGCGCAGGGACCTACGGCAGCCGCCATTGCCAATGCCGTTGCACGCGCAACTGGCAAGAGGATCCGGGACCTTCCCCTGACCCGGTCGCGCCTGCTGGCGGGCTGACGGCCCGGATCTGCCGCAGAATTCAGGCGGCGCGCCTCCGCGGCGTCTTCACCCGCAGCGATTCTCCGCGGGCACCGGGGCGGGCCGCTGGCGCCTCCGGCCGAACGATTCATCCGGCATCGCCAGGGGGTCCTGTCAGCATGTGTTGCATTCCAACCACATAAGCACCCCAGCGTTTTGCCAACAGATCCAGGACTGCCCGAGCGACTTGCGCCGCGCGTTTAGCGTATGTTATTTTCGACGCAACATGCAAACGTTTGCATAGGTTGGAACGGGGGGCACAGTGACTGGTACGACAAATACAGGCTGACAGCCGTCGAGCCGGTCGAGTCTCGGGGGGGATGAGATTCGACGGGCGTGTGACCCCGGAAACAGTGATCGAAAAACATGGGGCGGAACTTCGATGAAAACTAATACGTCACAAACGGGGAAGCTCAGGCAGTGTACCTGCATGGGCTTGGCAATCTTGGCAATGCTGGGCGCCGGCCAGCTGTTCGCGCAGGAAACCTCCGCGCGACGACAGAGCTCCGCAGAAGCGATGCTCGAAGAAATCACCGTTACGGCACGCCGGCGCGAAGAGCGCTTGCTCGAGCAGCCGCTGTCCATCGCCGCTCTGACGGCAGACCAGATGCAGGCGCAGGGCATCTACACGCTCGACCAGGTCGCTGACTTCGTACCCAATGTCACCCTGGCCACGGCCGAGCGCGCAAACAATACCCGGGTCATCATCCGCGGCATCGGTGGTGGTTTCCCGGATCCGGTCTTCGTGTTCGGATCGGGCATGTACATCGACGGTCATTACATCCCGAGTTCACTCGGCGGTTACATGAGCACCGTGGATATTGAACGTGTGGAATTGCTGCGTGGACCCCAGGGTACGCTGTTCGGCAAGAACGTAATCGGCGGCCTGGTCAACATAGTTTCGACCAAGCCCAAACCGGAATTCGACTCCAGCGTTACCGTGCGGGCGGCAGAGGACGGCGAGCTGGGCGTCCGCGGCATGGTCAACGTGCCGCTCACCGACAAACTTTATGGCCGGTTCAGCGCGGCCTACGAGACGTTTGACGGTTATTACGACAATCAATTTCTGAATATCGATTCTGGCGGCACCGAAAACAAGTCGGTTCGCGCAGCGTTTCGTTACGAACCCACAGCAGACTGGACCATTGACGCGTCGCTGGCCGTCACGCGCAAACGCGACGACAACACGGGCGGCCAGTGCCTGGGTGACCCGAACGATGATGCGCCGCTGTGGGGTGGCGGCACTGGAAACCTCGAGCGGCGCCTGTACACCGGGGCGGAAGCAGACTACAAGGCGATATGCGCCGGCGACGTCGCTGCCGGTGATTTCGTCAATTCCTCAGGGAAATACACGTTCTCGCACGTCGATGAGGAGCTTTTCCAGGTAGCAGCCCAGTGGGAAATAAGCGAAACCCTGTCGATGGAAGCCCGAGGCTCTTACCGAAACATGGAGTATCGGTACGTCGGCGACAGGGACTACACCTGGTGGCCGGTCGACGATATCGGCACCTGGGGCTCGAAGGGCCAGCATAACGAGACCTATGGCTTTGAAGTATTGTTCAACCTGGAAACCAGTGACAGGGTGCACTGGACATTCGGAGCGAACTACTTCGATGAAACGGCGCTGAACGGCGACGACAAGTGCTACCCGCTGTATCACAGCAGCGGTGCCGCAACCGATCCCAACATTACTGTTACTTGCCCTCCGGTCGGCCTGCACTTCGACCTCGTGCCGGATAACCCTGCTCCGCCCGATGGCGTTGGTGATCCGAATGCGCTGTGGCCATTCGGGCCCAAGCTGAATAACGGCGGCCCGGGACCGTTCCTCAGCGAAGTCAGTGTCTGGAACAAGTCCACCGGCATTTTCGGACACGTTTCCTACGACATAAACGACTCATGGACACTGGACCTCGGCGGGCGCTGGACCTCGGATGACCGGGAATTCCACAACATCGAGTTCGCCACGACCGGCTGCGAGGTAGGCACCGACCCGACACGACTGTGTACCTGGACAGCGGAAGTCAACCAGGCAATCCTGGCCGATACCGGATTCTCGAACACCGCCGCGGAAACGTTCTCCCAGTTCACCCCCTCGGTCAGCCTGACGCGGAATCTCGCGCCTGGCGCCTCGATGAGCCAGGGAATGATCTATTTCCTGGTTTCCGAGGGATTCCTGACCGGCGGTTTCAACACGGAGCTGAATTCGAACCTGCCCGGGACCGTGCCATTGCTGACCTATGATCCCGAAATCGTGTGGAACTACGAAGTCGGCTTCAAAGGCAGGTTCATGGACGGCAAGATGCAGCTGATGGCTGACGTCTTCTACATGGATTACCAGGACCAGCAGAAGTCCCTGGCACTGGCAAATCCGGATGGCGCGTTCGGCTCCGAGGACCCGGTGGAAGTCGTGCAGAACATCGCGTCGTCGGTGATCTGGGGTATCGAGGCAGAATTCCGCGCGAGCCTGTGGGAAGGTGGCTTCGTATCCGCTGACCTTGGATACCTGCAGAACGAATACGATTCGTACATATTCGCCGATCCGGAGACGCCCGGCGGCACGATCGATAACTCGGACTTGCTGCCGACGGACTACACGCCGGAATGGACGCTCAATCTCGCTGTCGAACATGTATTCGAACTCGGCGGGGGCTCGACGGTCACGCCACGGCTCAACATGCACTATGAGTCAGGCTTCGAGTGGGGCGTCAATGCCGGCGAAGGATGGCGTAGGAGCGATCCGAAATCGAGCTGTTACCAGGACTCGTTTGCCCGGTTCGATGGCCGCGTCACCTACGCGCCTTCGCGAGGCGACTGGTCGATTTCCGCCATCGGTGGCAACCTGACCGATGAGCGCATTATCGATTACTGCTACAGCACCCGCAGTGTCTGGAACTGGCGTCTCGAGCGCCCGCGGTGGTTCGGCGTCGAATTCACCGGGCATTTCGGCCGCAATTAAGTACCACGCGTCGGCATCACGACAGCAGGCAGGGCACCTCGTGCGAGGTGCCCTGTTTTTTTTTGGTCGAGAGAGGTCAGGCAGCGGTGTGGCCGGAGTACCCTTGAGTCCTAGTCCGCGGCATTGCGGTCTCGTGAGGGCGAGCGGTCGACAATCAGCCTCCTCAATTCCTCGGCCGCCGAACAGACCTCCGCGCGAGCAACCGTTTCGGCCCCATTGCCATCCCCGTGCCGGATTGCAGCGACCAGCAGCCGAAGATTTGCCAGGCTCTCGGCCAGGCGTTCCCGCGTTCGACGGGGATGCGTCATGCCGACCGCTCGCCATTGCAGGATACGAGCGCGCACCACGGACAACATGGTGCCGAGCGCTTCGCTGGAGGCGCCTGAGTAGAGGCAGTCGTAGAACCGGTTCTTTGCGTCCATGGCAGACGGGCCGTTGCCGTCCTTGCTTGCCCGTACGAGGTCGGCGAGGGCGGCCTCCAGAGCGGCCACCGAGTCCGGCGACGCCTTCTCTGCGCAAAGACGCGCCGCCAGGCCTTCGAGGACTTCGCGGATGCGGTACAGGTCCTCGGCTTCTTCATGTTTAAGCATACGTACCACCGGGCCCCGATTCGGAACGATCTCGACCAGTCCCTCGGCCTCGATCTGCCGCAGAGCTTCGCGAACCACGGTTCGCGAAACGCCGAACATGGCAGTCAATTCTTTCTCGGTAATTCGGCGTCCTGCGGGGAGTCCGCCGGACACGATCGCTTCGCGCAGGCCGTCCAGGACCTGTTGGCGAATCGGGGCTGCCTGCCTTCTGACGGGCGCAGCCGGCAAAAAGGCCCGTGTGCTCACGGAGTGGATTGTATTACCGTAATACAATATACTCAAGCGCCTGAAATAAGTGTGGAAAATGCCTGCAGCGAGGAGGCCACTCGATGAGCGTTGGCGAGGTAAAGATCGGTATTGTCGGATTGGGACGATGGGCAAAGGTACTGACCCGGGCCGCAGCCGCCTCGGGCAAGCTCCGGATTGTCGCCGGGCACAGCCGTTCCGAGGAAAAACGCCAGGCGTATGCCAGCGAGTTCGGGATAGATACGGTAGGTTCCCTGGACGAACTGCTGGCTAACCCGGGGATCAAGGGCGTCATTCTGACAGTGCCCAACGAGCAGCACCTGCCGGTGGCCGAGGCCGTGGCTCGCGCAGGCAAGCATGTATACACGGAGAAGCCCATCGCAAATACGCTCGAAAACGGGCTGCGAATCGAGGCTCTCCAGGATCGTTATGGCATTCATGTCGTGGTCGGTCACAGCGCTCGCCTGCTCAAGGGTACGCGCCTGATCAAGGCGGCACTCGAGAGCGGCGAACTCGGACGGCTCTCGCTCATCGAAGCTAATTTTTCGAATGAGCGCGCGCTCGAATTGACCCCCGACACCTGGCGCTGGTACCGGGACAAGGCACCCGGCGGGCCACTGTCTCAGCTGGCCACCCATCAATTCGACGCCTTGCACTATCTCGGCGGCGAGATCGAGGAGGTTTCCTCGATGGCGGCCAAGCTGTCGCCGGTCGGGGCGGAAGTTGACGATCAATCGCTGACGCTGATGCGATTCCGTTCCGGCGCGGTTGCCTACGTGGGTTCTTGCTGGACGTCCCCGGGCATCTATTCCATTCGCGTATTCGGGCAGAAGGGCCTGATGCATTACGAACTGGACTTCAGCACATGGGATAATCCGGACAAATTGCACGAATCATCCCTGCTGTATATTCAGCGTGGTAAGGACGGGTTCGGTAAACGAGAGCTGCTGCAGATCCCGGCCGGCAACATGTTCCAGGACGAGCTCGAAATGTTTGCCGAGGTCTGCGCCACTGGCCAGCCCTGTGAACTCGGCGCTCGCAGCGGCAATGTGGCCCTCGCCGTGGTGTATGCGGCGCTTCGCTCCGTCGCGAACAATGGGGCCCAGGTGAAACTGGACGACATCTTTGACGAGGCCCGGGCCCAGGTCGAGCAAGCCTCGGCAGGGTGACAGGGACGGCGGCTTGCGGCAGAGCCCGGTATCCGGGCATGCCGGAACGCCGCGGTAACGCCCGAATCCAAGGAGCACAGGTATGCCCAATCTTCCGACACGGTACTTTATAGATCTGACGCAGCCGGAGATCGCGGCCCAGCTGAGCCGAAACCCGCTGGTCATACTGCCGGCGGGCAGTGTCGAGCAGCACGGACCGCATCTCCCTGTCGGCACGGATATCTATGCCGCCAACGTCATCAGCCACGCGGTGGCGGAGCGGATGGACGGCCTGGTTCTGCCGGGCGGCCCCCTGGGCGTTACGCCGATGCATATGCCTTTCGAGGGGACCATCACGCTGACCCCGGATACCTACATGCGGATGGTTATCGAAACCTGCGTGTCGACTGCCCGCCACGGTGCAAAGTACGTCTTGCTCCTGAACTGGCACGAGGGAAACAGCGCGTCCCTGTCCATTGCGGCCGAAGCCCTGCATCGCGAGCATGGAATGACCGTACTGACCGTGCAGGCATGTTACGTAGCGGCCGAGCTTTACGGCCATGACTGCGGCGGTCTGACGCATGGCGGTGAAATTGAGACCCTCGCCGTAATGGCATACAGGCCGGACCTGGTCCATCTCGACAGGGTCGAATATTCGTCCGACCGGGAGAGAGGTCGCAAGATGGACAAACTGCGTCGCACGAGAACATATCAACCCGTGCTGACCGACATCCGCACTATTGCCCCGAGCGGATGGTATGGCAGTCCCGAGCATGCGACAGTGGAAAAGGGCTTGCGCATGCTGAACGACATAGCAGATGCGATCGCCGCCGAAGCAACCCGGACATTCGAGTATCTCGATGAGGCGCAGCAAGGAGTGGCCGTGGTTCAACACCTGCGCGGTGTCGGTTGAGACCCTGGCGCCGACAGACGTTGCAACGCGCACGAACCACGGTGAGGGTCGTTTCCCTATGGTGAAGATAGTTCGATCCGACGAAGCCCGGGACCTGAACCTGCCAGGCCGGCGATCACTGGAACTCGTATCCGGTGTCCTGGGTTCGAAATCGGTGACATTGAGACTCGTTGAAATCCCTGTGGCTGGCACGGGTGACCGGCCACGGGATCCGCACCGTCATCTTGCCTTCGAGGAGTGCATGTACGTCCTCTCCGGGCAGGGCATCACGCAAACGCCTGGCGGAGACGTAGCCGTAAGCAAAGGCGATGCGATACTCGTTCCGGCCGGCGAATACCATGTCACCCGGAACACCGGAACTGAGCCTCTCTGGCTGCTTTGCTTCTTCCCGACCGCCGACTGCAGTGAGCAGAAATGACCGCCCGCATCCGATCAGTCCTGCTGCTGCACGCCCTCGCTCCTGTCAGTGGGAAGATTGTCAGGCTACCCGCCTGCCTGCGCAAACATCATGAGCCACTTTGACGTTGTTTGCCTGCGCCCGAAGGATGACTTCCTCAAGGTCGGCGTCGTGCCGCCGCAGGAATTCTCGATAGCCTACCTGTCTCCGACGGAACCCCGTTTGGGCGAAAAGATAGCGCTGGCCCGAGCCGTCGTCATTCCCGCTGTCGGCCCGAAATTGCCGGGCTCGCTGTTCGCCGACAGCCGGGTAGAACTTGTACAGGTCACCGGAGCCGGGATCGACCGTCTCGATGCCGATGCGATGAAGGCGCTGAGAATCCCGGTGTCAAACGTGCCCGGCGGTTCCAGTGCAGCGATTGCCGAGTACGCAGTGGCGAGCGCGTCGTTGCTCCTTCGCCGCCTTCATTGGGCGGACGGAGAGTTGCGTAAAGGTAATTACGCCGGCGCACGAGCCGAACTGGTCAGCAACACACCGCATGGCTTCGATGGGATGACTGTAGGGGTTGTGGGATTGGGCATCATCGGGATGGCAGTGGCGCGATCCTTTCACACGATGGGGTGCCGCATCGTTTACCACGATCCTGCGCCACGGGATCCGGATCTGCTGGACAGACTCGATGCGAAGTCCATGTCCCTGGACGAATTGCTGACCGTGTCAGACATCGTTACATTGCATGTTCCGCTGTTACCATCAACCAGGATGTTGCTCGGAGCAGCACAATTAGGACTCATGAAACAGGGTGCCGTGCTGATCAATGCCGCTCGAGGCGGAATCGTCGACGAGTCCGCCCTGGCTGAGCAACTTGCGAACGGACATCTCGGCGGGGCGGCTGTCGACGTTTTTTCCAGTGAACCCATTGGTGACGATAACCCGTTGATTCTCAATAGTGAGAAAATAGGCCGTAAGATGCTGCTCACGCCGCATATAGCTGGTATCACACGCCAGTCATGGGCGCAGCTATTCCGCACGGCCTGGTTGAACGTGCAACGTGTATTGCAGGACGGTGAACCGCCCATGAACCGGGTTGTCTAGATGCGGACCGGGTAGTCATCGCGCCTTCCATCGAACCGGCTTCGGCTGCGAATGCAGCGGCAGCTCCGGCAGGCTCGGACGATGGCATACGTGATCCAGGTACGGATAGAGCAGGGGAAACGACTTTGATGAAATCCAGCCAGATCCTCGGATTACTGATCACCGCAGCTTGCCTGGTTTCCGGTGAAGTATCGGCGCAGGAAGATTTTTATGCCGGAAAGACGGTCACCGTCTATGTTGGCCGACCGCCGGGCAGTGGGGCCGATCTGGCAGTCCGGTCTTTCGTCAGGTTCTGGCAGGAGCAGATCCCGGGACAACCGATCATGGTGGTCAAGAACGTGCCGGGAGGCGGTGGCTCCCGGGTCTGGAACCTGGCCTGGGACAAGAAGAAGGTGAACGACCTCGAAATCTTCTTTTCACCGGTTTCCGGCACCGCGGCAATTATCGAAGAACCCGGGCTGCGGGCGGAGCTTTCAAAGATGCCGCTGCTCGGCGCGATGATGAGTCCGAACATGACCTTCGCGCGGACGGACAAGCTGAAGCAAGCGGCGGACCTGCCAAAAGTCGCCGGTCTGAAATTTGGCGGCCAGGCTCCTGCGCACCGATTCAGCCTGCTGGGCAGGCTGACGCTCGACATCGTCGGTGTCGACTACCGGAATGTCTCAGGATTCTCCGGGGCCAGCGACGTGTTCAACGCCTTGCGTCGCGGCGAGGTTGATATTCAAACAGCGCCTCTAAATTTCTACCGTTTTACGGTCGAGCCCAATATGGTGGCCGGTGGCGAGGTTATTCCGCTTTGGTACAACCCCTTGGTGGACGATGCCGGCAACATCATCCCCATTCCCGAAGCCGGTGACATTCCAAGCTTTGACGATTACTACCGCAAGGTCCGCGGGCAAGAGCCGTCCGGCGAGCTTTTCGACCTCTACAAGTGGCTGCTGCCTTACGTGAACGGAATAGTCTACGCAGCCTTCATGCCACCAGGCACAGAGGAACCTGCGCTGAGTATTCTTCGCGAGTCTTTCGCTGCCGTCACCCTGGATGAGGCGTATAGAGCCGAGGAAAAGAGGATGTTTGGTTTCAATCTTCCCGTGGTCAGCCCGGAGCAGGGCCAGCGACTCCTTACCGACATGGAGAATGTCCCGGACCAGATGCGGGATCTGCTCGATTCGTATATTGCGCAGGGCAAGTAGCCACCTTTCCGTGGAACAAACCTGCGCTGTACTTTGTGAATTCCGCCGCCTGCTCCGGCATGGGACCTCGTTGGTAGACAGACTATGCTAGAGGGCATGTTTGCGGGGCTGTCGCTGGCACTCAGCTGGCCGTCCGTTGGATACCTGCTGGTCGGTGTGCTTGTCGGCATGTGGGTAGGCGCGGTGCCCGGGCTCGGCGGCGTGGTCGGACTGATCCTGCTATTGCCCTTCACGTTCTCGCTGGACCCCGCACCCGCGTTCGCACTGCTGATGGGTCTGTACGCGGTCACATCCACCAGCGACACCATATCAGCAATACTGCTCGGCATCCCAGGCAGTGTCGCGTCCCAGGCGACCATTCTCGACGGATATCCG
Source organism: Gammaproteobacteria bacterium (assembly GCA_029884165.1). GTDB lineage: Bacteria > Pseudomonadota > Gammaproteobacteria > Steroidobacterales > Woeseiaceae > JAOUIH01. The sequence continues at coordinate 16,080 of JAOUIH010000064.1, forward strand.
CTGGCAAAACAGGGTCAGGCATCCCGGGCTTTCGGTGCCGCATACACGGTCTCGGCGCTCGGTGGTGTCCTTGGCGCGATTTGCATGGCTGCATCGCTGCCGTTCATCCTGCCCGTCATTTTCGCTTTCGGGCTGCCAGAGTTTCTAATGCTTGCCGTTCTGGGCCTGACAATGGTCGGCGTGTTGTCCGGGGAAGCTGTCGGAAAGGGGCTCATGGTTGCGGCGCTCGGCTTGTTGCTTACGACGGTCGGCTATGCCGAGGCAACTGGCGTGCCGCGATACTACCTCGGTATCGACTACTTGCTTGATGGACTTCCGATCGTGCCGATAGCGCTCGGACTCTTCGGCATACCAGAGCTCCTCGAAATGGCAACCCGGAACACGCCTATCTCACGAATCGAACTCGACGATGCGAAAGACGGGGGAATGCTGCGCGGTATCCGGGACGTTCTGCGTCATCGCTGGCTCACGCTTCGGTCGGCCCTCATCGGCGTCTATGTCGGCATCCTGCCCGGACTGGGCGGTGCGATCGTGGACTGGATTGCCTACGGTCATGCGATCCAGAGCGCCAAGGACAAATCGCAATTCGGCAACGGCGACATCCGCGGCGTCATTGCACCGGAGACAGCGAACAACGCCTCCCGCGCCGGCGCGCTGATTCCGGCCGTGGCATTCGGGATTCCCGGCAGCCTCGGCGCCGCGATCCTGCTCGGCGCACTGGTAATCAAGGGCCTGCAGCCCGGGCCGGACATGCTGACCACGAATCTCGATCTGACTTTCAGCATGATCTGGAACATCGCCTTCGCCAACGTAATCGCCGCGGGCGCCCTGATGCTGATTACGCGCCAGATCGGCAAGGTCGCCTTTTTGCCGGCGCATTCCGTCGTTCCCGGCGTGCTTGTCGTTCTGCTCATGGGCGCCTGGGCTGCGACAAGCTCAATGGGCGACTGGTGGGTTTGCCTCGGCATGGGCGTACTCGGCTACGTCATGAAGCAGGGCAACTGGCCACGACCGCCGCTAATCCTGGCCCTCGTTCTCGGCACGATGATTGAAAACAATTATCGTCTGACCATGCAGGTCTATGACGGCTACAGCTGGATGTACTCGCAGCCGATCGTCGTTGTAATTGAAGTTCTGATCGTCATCGCAGTCTTTTTCGGCGTACGGGGAATCGCCAAGCCGGCCGCGACTGTGTCTGCTGCGGCAGCCGTTACGGTTCCGGCCGAACAAATCGTATCGCTGGGCCTGTCGGCGCTGTTTCTGGGCCTGTTCGCCGCCGCAAATCTCGGGGCGCAAGCTTTCGAGGACGCCGCAACCGGGCTTTTTCCCCTGGCCGTCAGCACGCTCGCGCTGCCGCTCGCTCTGTTCGTCTTTGTCAGGGACAGCCGGATTTGCGCACGTACGGTGCGGGCGGACGGGGGGGTTGCTGCGGCGTTCCGGACAGCCGCCGAAAAGTGGAACCTCGGCGATGCACTGAGATTCTTCTGCTACGTCGGGGCAATAGTGCCAGCCAGCTACGTGGTCGGCCAATTGGTCGCATTGCCTGTGTTTGTCGCTCTTTACCTCCGCCGCTGGGGCGGCGTCCGGTGGCGGTGGAGCCTTGCATATGCAGCCGGTATGCTCGCTTTCGTCTGGGCGCTCTACTCGCGGTTGATGAATCTGCCGTTGCACCACGGATTGCTGTTCGACTGACCGGCGGACCGAGCCCGAAGCCTGCCCCAATACCCGCCCCGGCAGGCGCCGCCGCGAGCATTCATGCAAACGATTGCAGCCGGGGAGCTTTCGCGGGTACCATTGGCGAGCGCACCGGACACGTTGCCGAATGCTGCTGCGCGAGGAGTGAAGGCCATGCCCAGAACTTATACATTTTCCTTGTCAATTCCGGTGGTTATCGCCACCGCCGCTGTCTGCACAGCCTGCCAGGAGCCGAGCCGGCTGGTTGAGTCCGCGCCGCCTGCCGCGGAGGCGCCGGCAGCAATGGCGGTCAGCGATGTCGACCCGGCCGACGTCAGCATCACGCGACCGGTCGCAGGATCTGACATACCGGTGCACCTCGTTTACATAGAGACCGTAGACGGTCTCTACACCCCGATAGGCATTCGCAAACCGCAAGGGAACGGTCCGTTTCCGATGGTACTTTTCGCGTCCGGCAACGGCGGTGGCGGCATGCCCTGGGTCATGGATGCCACCAACAACACGAGTTGGACCCAGGAGCAGTTCGTCGCGGCCGGCTACGCGGTTGCCTGGATGCGCTACAGGGCCGAGGTAGAACTCGCCTACGACAAGTACGGAAAGCTGGTCGAAGACATCCGCCAGGGGCGGCAGTTGCTGAATCGCGGCCCACTCGAATACGAGGACGTGATATCGATCATCGAGTACGTCAAGGAGTTGCCATACGTCGATCCTGAGCGGGTTGGCTACATGGGAATGAGTCATGGCGGTGAAATGGCGTTCAAGATCACGTCGGAGTACCACGGCCTCAGGGCCGCAATCGCCAGCGAACCCGCCAACCACGAGTTTCTGTCGCTCACGCCGGACGACACCGCTCACGTAAACCCGGACACGGGCCTGCGGGATATCGAGAGCATGCTTATGAGGGAAACGGAAAAAGTGCGCGGGCGGATCAGGCTGGACGTTGCAAATGCCCGAATTGCGACAATCTCCACGCCGATTTTCGTGCAAGGCAGGAACACCGACGAACTCCAGGGAATCTTCCGGGTCGGATACGACTTGTTACAGGAAGCAGGCAAGGAATCCGAGTGGAAAACGTATGAGCACGACGTGCACGGATTCGTCTACGTAAAACGCAATGCAGCGGGTATCTACGATCCGGATGAGGTACAGGTCGAGGCGGTTGCGGACAGTATCGCGTTTTTCGACAAGTACATGAAACATTAGCGGTTCGTCGGCGCTAAGCCTGCGAATCGTTCTTGCCAGCATACCCGCGCCTGCTACAGCGGGACCGGCGGGTACCGCTGCTGGATTCCGCACGCCTCGAGATCATGCGGTTACCCTCCAGGTACTGCCCGGATGCCTGCGTCAGCTGTGAGCCGGAGCGCTCTTCCGGCTGCTCCAAGATGCGCCAAAACAGGGCCGCGGAGCATAGCCGCACATAGTCCGGTTTATCCGGAGAGCCCGTTTCGATCAGCTGATCCGGCTGGCGATGATCTGCCGAAGCTCTTTCTGGCGAGTGCGATCAATCGGGTAGCGCCACATGAGCAACAAGACGAGCAGGTAAGCCGCGACCGGGAGGAACACGATGAGGTAGCGTACGCCCTCGATCGCTGCCTGCGTATTCTCGCCGCCCGGGACGAAGCCGATCCAGGCCAGCACCGTGTAGCTCGACCCCAGCATCAGCCCGCCGGCAAGCTTTGAACTGAGCTGCAGCAACGAGTAATAAAGCCCCATTCGTTCAGAGCCGCTTTCGACCTGGTCGTAATCGCAGATGTCCGCCATCATTGTACGCGGGAGCAATTCGTGTGCGGACGTTATTGCGCCGACGAGGAGGAAGGCCGGGACCGCCAGCCAGAGCTTCCCGGCCGGGAGAAACAACAGCAGCGCAGGTGCGAGCATTCCATACAATACGGCCAGCTGCATGGTTGCGTGCTTGCTGTAGCGCTCGGAAAGCTTTATCCAGGCGGGGATGAATGCGGTACCGCCGACCATCAGGAAGAACAGGATAAACCCGGTGCGATCCCCGAGCAGGAGCGTATACGTAACGTAGAAAACAAACAGTGACTGCACGACAGCGAAGGCTGCCGTAATCGCTGCATTCGCTGCGAGCAAGCGCAACAGTGCCCAGTTTCCTGCAACGATGGCAAGGGCCCGACGAAATCCAATGCGCTTTTGTGCAGGGGCTTTCGGCTCGTCCAGGCTTCGGAGGCAGACGAAGACCGACAACGGCAACAATATGAGGAGCATCCATGCGACGGCGCGCGTCTTCTCCGCGTGTGTGGGTGATCCGAATTGCTCAAGTACGGCAGGCGTGAGCGCTACCAACATCATGCCGATCATCACCGAGATCTGCAGCCACCCGGTAATGCGAGTGCGTCCGTCGTAGTCCTGTGACAACTCCAGTGCCCATGCGGTGTGACT